>NZ_JACSJT010000002.1:0-331832 GCF_018617255.1 Exiguobacterium sp. s43 | reverse complement strand
TGATATAGCTCTTAAATTGACGAAGCTTGCGCTTCATTCAAAAATTGTAAAACTTTTTTTGCCTCATCGTTCAGTTTTCAAAGTTCGTCTGCCGCTCTTAGCGACTCATTTATAATAGCACCTGTAATTATATCCGTCAACTATAAAAAGAAAGTTTTTTAAAAAAGAATAAATAAAGACGATTCCATTTCATTTTGTTGAATGGAATCGCTAGTTTCTTCTTATTGAAATGCAACAATGCTCACATCGGTTAATCGCGATAAATCATATTCTTTCTCCCCTGTCGCTTCAAGCACAATCGGTTGTTCGACACGATTCGTATAGGCATATATCGTTCCTCGTACTCCACTGCTCAATAAAACAGGGCGACCGATTTCATAAAATCCAAGTAATGTCGCAAGAAGCGACAAAGCTTCTCCATCATAGGCTTTGTTCTGCCACATATAGAAATATGCTTCCTCTGGAGAGAGCGGCTTTCGGAACGTTCGGGGTGCTGTTAACTGACAGAAGCGATCGGCGACAATAAATAGAGGAGAGGCTGGATTCAACTCGCGTTCCGTCAGACGTTTTGGAAACCCGGATCCATCCAATCGCTCATGATGCTCGGTAATCAATTGATACACTCTTCCTCTTAACGTTTGAGTACTCGGGAGCATCGATGCCGAAACGAGTGGGTGTTGATACAATAGCTCCCGTTCCATTTTTGTGAAATAACGCATATGAGACCATTTCCGAATTTTAGCGTAGCTCGCATCTGCAAAATAAGAAGCAATCCCGTAATCAAATTGGAGTTGATGTTCGTCCCCTCGATATTTCGATAAGGCACGGGCGACGAGCGCTCGATAGACGGAATGGTAAATGACATGATTTTTCCGCAACGGCTGATGCGTAAAGAAATGAACGATCGCTGTAAGCGGAACTTCCTGACGAAATAGTTGATGAATGAATTCTAGACCTTCATATGGGTTAGGTGCGATCCGTTCTTCCCACTGATTATAATGCTTCTCATATTGAAGGACCTGATTACAGAGGCGCTGTTCTTCTTTAGACGTGAAGAGCTTCTGTTCAACAGGTGCGACATCGATATCTTCGATTTTTAAGAAACGGAGCAAACGTAAATGTTCATTGGTTAAGTGGATTCCGGCTTCTAAAGAAGAAACGGGTGACAATAGCGTCATCCCAACATGTACAGTGGATAAGTTCAAACGCACGCGAATCCCTCCTAATATATGAAAAGATCGAACGGAAACACCGTTCGACCTCTCGTCTTACTCATTCACATCAGACGATTCATCGGTTTCAGGTGCTTCATCCTCAAACCCATTCTCCAAATCGACTGCTGATTCCTCTTCTAACTCATCTTTTTTCAACTTTGCGATAGTCGCTAAACGATCGCCCTCTTCGATGTTCATCACTTTCACACCGCGAGTACTTCGACCCATTTGAGAGATCGTTTGTGAATCAATCCGAATCGCAACACCGAGTTCGGTCATCAGCATGATGTCATCGTCTTCATCAACGACACGCATCCCGACGACTGTTCCACGATCTGTCTTAATTCCGATGATACCGGAACCGCCACGACCTTGTGTGCGGAACTGTTCCATGGCCGTACGTTTTCCGTATCCTTTTTCAGTGATAATCAAGACGTCTTGCGTGGTGCGAACGATTTCCATCGAGACGACCAAATCGTCTTCCTTCTTCAATCGAATCGCGCGAACGCCTCGTGCCGTACGTCCCATCGAACGAACTTCTCCTTCGAGTGGGAAGCGAATCGACATACCTTGGCGTGTGACGATCAACATTTCATCGTCGCTCTTCGCTAAACGGACCGTGACGAGTTCATCTGTCTCATTCAAACTGATGGCACGTAGACCGTTTTTGTTGATTCGGGCGTATGCCGAAAGTGGCGAACGCTTAATCAATCCTTCTTTCGTGATGAAGACGAGAGACAACTGCTCGTCCGCTACTTCTTCAGACTCATCCTGTGTCTCTTCCGCTACCGTTTGGTTAGCCAAGTAACTATTGAAATCGACAGGAATCATCGTTTCGACTTTTTCACCTTTGTCGATTTGCAGCAAGTTAATGATCGGCATCCCTTTCGCGGTACGGCTCATCTCAGGAATTTCGTATCCTTTGAGACGGAAGACGCGTCCGAAGTTGGTGAAGAACAGGATGGTATCGTGTGTCGACGCGGAGAGCAGACGAAGCACAAAGTCTTCATCGTTCGTTCCCATACCTTGTTTCCCACGTCCACCACGGCGCTGTGTCCGATATGAATCCGATGGGATCGACTTGATATATCCTTCGCTCGTGAGCGTAATCATCATGTCGCGAACTGGGATCAAATCTTCGTCCTCGAGTTCAACGATATCCGTACGAATCACCGTACGACGAGCATCACCATATCGCTCTTTGATTTCGATTAACTCGTTACGAATAATATCGAGTAGCAATTCTTCGTCTCCGAGAATCGCACGAAGTTCTTCGATTAACGCTTTCACTTCACGATATTCGCCTTCAATCTTCTCACGTTCCAAACCAGTCAAGCGTTGGAGACGCATATCTAAGATTGCTTGCGTCTGTTCAGTCGAAAGTCCAAAGCGGGCAATCAACTTTTCACGAGCCTCGTCACCTGTGCGTGTGCTACGGATGATGGCGATGACTTCATCCAAGTGATCCAAGGCAACACGAAGACCTTCTAAAATGTGGGCACGTGCTTCCGCTTTGTCTAAATCGAATTGCGTCCGACGACGCACGACCTCTTTTTGGTGTTCGATGTAGTAATAGATTGCTTGTTTGATGTTCAACGTTTTTGGACGACCGCCTACAAGCGCGAGCATGTTAACACCGAACGTCGTTTGCATCGGTGTTTGCTTGTACAAGTTATTCAAGATGACACTCGCATTCGCGTCGCGGCGAACTTCAATCACGATGCGCATCCCGTTACGGTCTGATTCATCGCGTAAGTCCGTGATTCCCTCGATTTTCTTGTCGCGAACCAAATCGGCAATCTTTTCAACGAGACGCGCTTTGTTGACTTGGTAAGGAATCTCGTGCACGAGGATCCGTTCACGGCCATTTTTCAAGACCTCGATTTCAGCTTTCGCACGCATCGTAATCGATCCACGTCCAGTTTCGTATGCACGACGAATCCCACTACGTCCCAAAATCTCTCCCGCAGTCGGGAAATCAGGACCCGGGATATGTTGCATCAATTCTGCAATCGTGATGTCCGGGTTGTGAGAAAGCGCCAGTACACCGTCGATGACCTCGTTCAAGTTATGAGGCGGAACGTTCGTCGCCATACCAACGGCAATCCCGCTCGTCCCGTTCACAAGGAAGTTCGGGAAACGTGCCGGAAGTACGACTGGTTCTTTTTCTTCACCATCGAAGTTTGGTTGATAATCAATCGTGTTTTTTCCGATGTCTCGTACGAGTTCCATCGCAATTTTAGACATACGTGCCTCGGTATAACGCATCGCAGCGGCCGAGTCGCCATCGACTGAACCGAAGTTCCCGTGACCGTCGACTAATTCGTAGCGATAACTGAAGTCCTGAGCCATGCGGACCATCGTCTCATAAACGGCTGAGTCACCGTGTGGGTGGTACTTACCGATGACGTCCCCGACGACACGCGCCGACTTCTTATGTGGCTTGTCCGCGCGAATACCTAGTTCGTTCATCGCATATAAAATACGACGGTGAACCGGCTTTAATCCATCTCGCACGTCCGGAAGGGCACGTGATACGATGACGCTCATCGCGTAGTCCATGAACGACGTTCGCATCTCCTGGCTAATATTTATATCCTTGATATTTTCTTGTTCTGCCATTCGTTATTGCCTACCCTTCTTATTAAATATCGAGGTTCTTCACGTAATGGGCGTGAGATTGAATAAAGTCACGGCGTGGTTCGACGTTGTCACCCATGAGCGTTTCGAAGATTTCATCCGCTTCGATTGCATCTTGCAGGTCGACACGAAGCATCGAACGCGTTTCCGGGTTCATCGTCGTATTCCATAACTGTTCAGGATCCATCTCTCCGAGACCCTTGTAACGTTGAACGCTATAACGTGCATTTTCAGGAAGTTGTGCAATCGCTGCCTGCAACTCACGGTCGTTTTGAACGTAGATGGTTTCTTTCCCGTGCTTCACACCATAGAGTGGTGGTTGCGCGATATAAACATATCCACTTTCAACGAGTGGGCGCATGTAACGATAGAAGAACGTCAACAATAACGTTCGAATGTGCGCACCATCGACATCGGCATCGGTCATGATGATGAGTTTATGATAGCGCGCTTTCGATAAGTCAAACTCATCGGCAATCCCTGTTCCGAGAGCCGTGATGATGGTCCGGACTTCTTGGTTGGCCAAAATCTTATCAAGACGTGCTTTCTCAACGTTGATGATTTTCCCTCGAATCGGAAGGATGGCTTGGAAGTGACGATCACGTCCAGATTTCGCAGAACCTCCCGCTGAGTCACCCTCAACGATGTATAGTTCAGATTTCGATGCATCTTTTGACGAACAGTCTGCCAATTTCCCTGGCAATGAACTGACTTCGAGAATCCCTTTACGACGTGTCATCTCGCGTGCACGTTTCGCAGCAAGACGCGCACGTGCCGCCATCAAGCCTTTGTCGACAATGAGGCGGCCGACCGACGGGTTCTCGAGTAGGAATTGTTCGAACGTGTCGCTGAACAATGTGTCCGTTGCCGTACGCGCATCGGCATTCCCGAGTTTTGTCTTCGTCTGCCCTTCAAACTGAGGAGAAGGGTGCTTGACCGAAACAATCGCCGTCAATCCTTCACGGACATCATCCCCTGAGAGGCTACCATCGGCTTCCTTCATCAATCCGAATCGCTTCGCATAATCATTAATGGCACGGGTGAGCGCCGTCTTAAATCCAGTCTCGTGCGTCCCACCTTCATGCGTCGGAATGTTGTTCGTGAATGAATAAATGTTACTTGCGAAACCTTCGTTGTATTGAAGCGCAATCTCGACTTCGATTCCGTCTTTCGTCCCGTGTACGTATACAGGCTCTTCATGAATCGACGCTTTTGAGCGGTTCAAGTGCTCGACATAAGACTTGATTCCGCCCTCATAGTGATAGTTCCGCTCAATCGTCTCGTCACTACGGTCATCTTTAGCCACGATTCGTAACCCTTTGTTCAAGAAGGCGAGTTCACGTAAGCGTGTCGCTAACAGATCAAAGTCATATTCGAGTGTTTCTTGGAAGATGTCCCCGTCTGGGAAGAAACGAACTGTCGTCCCTGTCGTGTCGGTCGTCCCGACGATTTCGAGTTCACCTTGTGGAACACCCCGTTTGAACGATTGGTAATATACGTTTCCATCGCGACGAACGAACACTTCAAGTTTCGTCGATAAGGCGTTAACAACCGACGCCCCGACACCGTGAAGACCACCTGATACTTTGTATCCGCCACCGCCGAACTTACCACCTGCGTGCAAAACCGTGAAAATAACTTCAACGGCAGGTCGACCCGTTTTCTTTTGAACATCGACCGGAATCCCACGTCCGTTGTCTTCAACAACGATCGAGTTCCCTGGCTCGACCGTCACTGTGATCGTGTCACAATAACCAGCGAGCGCCTCATCGATTGAGTTATCGACAATCTCCCATACCAAATGGTGGAGACCGCGAGAGCTTGTGGAACCGATATACATCCCTGGACGTTTACGGACAGCCTCTAAGCCTTCAAGGACTTGAATCTGATCGGCGCCGTACGCTTGCAATTCTTTTTCATTTTCATTACTCATCGGTTATTTTCACCTACTATACATGATTTGGTGTTCCTTCTTGCCACGATTACACGGACTCCGTTTCAACCTCACCTTGTTTCACGTGAAACACTTTCGCTTGTTGAATGGTCTCATGTGCAATCCCGTCAATGTTTGTTGTAGTCAAAATCGTTTGTACTTTCCGTCCCATCGTATCGAGGAGATGGGTTTGGCGATGATCGTCAAGCTCAGATAACACATCGTCTAATAACAACAGAGGATATTCGCCTACTTCTTCATGAATCAATTCAATCTCAGCTAGCTTCAATGACAAGGCCGCCGTTCGTTGCTGACCTTGTGAACCGAACGTTTGAACGTTTCGATTGTTGACATACAATTCAAAATCGTCACGATGCGGACCAAATAAGGTCACACCTCTTCGTCGTTCGTTCTCTCTTATTTTATCAAACTTTTGACGATACGTTTCAAACATCTGTTCTTTTGAGAAGCGTTCTTTTTGGAACGTGTCGGAAACGTATTGAATCGTCAGTGTTTCGAGTTCTCTTGTGATTCCGGAATGGATGGGATTGGCCCATTTTTCGAGCTGGTCGATGAAGTGATAGCGTCTCATCACAATTTTTACGGCAAGTTCAATCAATTGATCCGTCAAGACTTCAAGTAACGTTTCGTCGCCACCTTTTGTGGATAACTGCTTCAACAAGGCGTTCCGTTGTTTCAACGTCTTCAAGTATTGATTGAGCTCGTGTAAGTACACCGGACTGACCTGACCGATTTCCATATCTAAAAATCGCCGTCTCCCTTGCGGACTGCCTTTCACGATGGCTAAGTCTTCTGGGGCGAACAAGACGACGTTAAATGCGCCGACATAGTCACTGAGACGACGTTGTTCCAAATGATTGAGCTTTGCTTTCTTGCCTTTAGGAGAAAAAGAGAGACTCTGCACCGATTCGCCCGTCCGTTTATGAATCCGTCCTTCGATACTCGCAGCATCGGCTTCCCAACCGATTAACTCACGGTCTTGTGTCGTCCGATGCGATTTTGCGAGCGCAAGTACGTAAATCGATTCGAGAAGATTCGTTTTTCCTTGGGCGTTCTCACCAATCAGAACATTCGTCTGTTCTGAAAAATCTAGCTCGAGGGTTTCGTAGTTGCGATAGTTTTGCAATCGGATCGACTTTAAATGCACGTCAGTTTCCCTCGATTTGATATTCCCCGAAGCCTTCGACTTCGATTGTATCTCCATCTCTTAATTTACGACCGCGGCGCTGGTCCTGCTCACCGTTCACTTTAATCATGACATCCTCTAAAAAGAACTTTGCTTGTCCCCCACTTGAGATGATATCTGCTAATTTTAAAAATTGTCCGAGCGTTACATACTCGGTTGTAATTGACACTTTTTCCATGTCGTCACTTCCTTTCTCACATGCTGATCTGAAAAAATCGCCATACATATTAGTTTATCGAAAATCGTCGAATAAGGCAAAAAGAGGGATGACAAGGCAAGACACCTCATCATCCCTATCCGCAGCTTACGATGTGCGGACTGGCAAAATCAGTTGAAGAACACTATCTTGTTCAACCGGTCGTAAAATGAACGGTCGCATCGAACCCGTGAACTGGATTTCGATTTCAGATGCATCGAGTGCGCGGAGCGCGTCCATCACGAATTTCGAGTTGAAGGAAATTTTTAGTTCTTCTCCTTCAAGCGACAGGATGCTGACACGTTCCGACACTTTTCCGACTTCCGGCGAGTGTGAAGAGACTTCAACTGCCGTTGTATCTTCCGCCACAAATTTAATGACGTTGTTGCGATCGGCACGTGCTAAGAGCGATGCACGGTCAATGGCCTGTAAGAACTCTTTCGCATTCATCCGAACCGCTGTGCGATATTCTTCCGGAATGAGACGTGACGTGTCTGGATAGGCACCGTCTAACAAACGAGAGAAGAATGAGATGTTTTTCATACGGAATAAAATTTGTTGGTCCGTTAAGACGATTTCAATCGGCAACTCTTCACGGTCGAGTAATTTTGCCAATTCGTTGAGTGAGCGACCAGGAACGACGACATTTTGGAACGTCAAATCGTTATCTGTCTCAAATCGCGCACGACGAAGCGCCAGACGGTGGCTATCGGTTGCGACACATGTAAGGAAGCCCTTCTCTGCTGAGAAGTTAACCCCTGTCAATACGGGACGCGTCTCCTGTGAAGAAACAGCGAAGCTCGTCTGACGGATGATGGTCTTCAATAGATCAGCCGGCAAATAGAAGCGACGATCACTCGCAAGTTCAGGTAGGCGTGGATATTCATCCGGGTCGAGACCGTTTAAATGGAACTCTGCCTGACCAGACTCAATGCGCGTCATGAAGTTCGGTGAAACTTCGAGTGTGACCTCGTTCGTCGGTAACTTCTTCACAATTTCTCCTAAGAAGCGTGCGTTCAACACGACGCTTCCAGCACGTTGAATTTGAATGAGTTCAATTCCACCCTCTTCGATTGGAATCAAGCGTTCAATCGAAATCTCGGTATCACTTCCTGTCAGTGTTAAGCCATCCGCATGTGCCTCAAGTTTCAAGCCTGTCAAAATTGGAATGGTCGTTCGTGAAGCCACAGCTTTTGATACGTCTTGTACGGCTTGCATGAATACATCTCGTTGAATCGTTAAATGCATGTGGATAATTCCTCCTAAGGTGAAATGAGTCCATTTCCTAATAATATAATAGTATTAATTAAGTCATAATAGTAATAAGGGCTGTGGATACTGGGGATAAGTCCCCTAATCCATACGTGTTAAGCCATTTCGCCTGTGAATAACTTGTGGATAACTAAGGTGGTTTATCCACAAGATATCCACAGAGAATTCTTCATTAGTTAGAAAGTGCCTTCTTCAACGTTTGAATCGTCTCTTGCATTTCCACATCGTTCTTTAGAAGGGTGCTAATTTTTTCATGTGCATGAATCACAGTCGTGTGATCACGCCCTCCGAACTCTTCCCCGATTTTTGGCAAGGAGCTCTCCGTCATCTCCCGCGAGAGATACATTGCGATTTGACGTGGGAATGCCAACGTCTTGGTTCGCTTTTTCGAGTTCAATTCTTCTACTTGAATGTTGAAGTGTTGACCGACAACTTCTTGAATATCGCGAATGACAATTTTCTTCGCTTCCTGGACAGGCATGATATTATGAAGCGCTTCGGCTGCCACGTCCGGGTCGATTGGTCGTCCGACAAGTTTTGCATAAGCGACGACTCGTGTCAGTGCCCCTTCTAGTTCCCGAATGTTCGTATCGATTTGATTCGCGATATACAGCATGACTTCATTCGAGATATCAAGCCCTTCCGCGGTCGCTTTTTTGCGAAGAATCGCAATTCGCGTCTCAAGGTCCGGTGGTGTGATGTCTGTGATTAGGCCCCATTCAAAGCGTGAACGAAGTCGATCCTCTAGCGTCGGGATTTCTTTTGGTGGTCGATCACTTGAAATCACGATTTGTTTCTGATCGTTGTGCAATGCATTGAATGTGTGGAAAAACTCTTCTTGGGTTTGTTCTTTCCCTGCTAAAAACTGAATATCATCAATCAATAGTACATCAATGTTTCGATAACGGTTCCGAAACTCACCGGTCTTATTATCCCGAATCGAATTGATAAATTCATTTGTGAACTTCTCAGAAGAGACATAGGCAATGCGAGCCCCCGGTTTTTGACCTTTTACATAATGACCAATCGCATGCATCAAATGTGTTTTACCAAGTCCAACGCCTCCGTAAATGAAGAGCGGGTTATAGGCGCGTGCAGGTGCTTCAGCGACAGCAAGTGATGCGGCGTGGGCAAAACGGTTCCCCGATCCGATGACAAACGTCTCGAAAATGTATTTGTCATTCAGTTGACCAAGATCCCCTTCCTCTTTTGAAGGTAATAGCACGGGCTGTTCTTTTGTTTCTGTCACGGCGATGGACTCATTTGACGATCCATCCGCTGGAGCATACTTGTGTGCTTGAGATTCCTCGATGAAATGAATTTCAAGCTTGTTGTTTGTGATCTCTTCAACCGTATCTTGTAACAGAGAGAGATACTGTCGCTCTAACCACGTGACGATAAAACTGGCGGGTGCCGACACAACGAGCGTCGTTCCCATCAATGATATCCCCTCGGTTGATTTCAACCACATGTCAAAACTGGCTTTTGGAGTTCGTTCTTCTTCCTCGATTACCGATAAGACATTTCTCCAAATCTCGCGAGCATTCTTCAATGAAAGACCTCCTTTACTCACATGTTGGGTAAAACTTATTCACACGATATACACATACACTATTCTATAGTAGAAACTAGGGTTATCCCCAGAGAACAAAAACTGTGGATAAAGTTATCCACATGGTGTTCATTATGGGGATAACACTTATCCACAGCCTGTGTATATCTTGGAATCACGAATTGTTCATCCACAAGTTTGTGCACATTCAGTTTAGCAAAATAAAATAGACGTGGCAATGCTTTTTGGTATTTATCCACAGATAAAGAAAAGTATCCACACCCACTTATCCACATGCTGTGTGTTTTGTGGATAACCTGTGGATATATTGTGGATAAAGCACTAATGATAGAATATGAGATGAAAAAGTTATACACAAAAGAGGAAGAAGTGAAATGAAAGATTGTTTTTGTAAAAGAAGAAAATGAAAAAATAAAGAATAAGAATATGAAAAAAAGAGGAGTTATTCACATATAAATGTGGATAACTTCGAGATTTTGTGGATAAAATGGCTCAACGTGGCTATTTATAAAGACCGTTTATAAAATACGTAAAGGTTGTGTATACATTCATCCCCTACTCGTCCTTCGGATAAGGATCGAATCCATGTGGATGAATGCTTTCTGAGTGCCTCATTCTACGAATTCGAAAACCATCCGAAAATACATTGACAATTGTTGAATCGATTTATATAATCTTAAAGACTGCCTTAAATGAAACTATAACTTGCTAATAGAGCGTTAATCTTGAGGAGGTGCTGTAACCATGAAACCAACTTTCAACCCTAACAACCGTAAGCGTAAGAAAGTTCACGGATTCCGTGCACGCATGGCGACTAAAAACGGTCGCAACATTCTTGCTGCTCGTCGTCGTAAAGGCCGTAAAGCCTTGACTGTATAATTCTGAATGAAGATTGCCCGGGGATCCTTTCCTCGGGCAATTTTTTAGTTTGTCACAGAAACGTAGTATTTCATGGATTCTCCCTCGTTCAAATGATGTGGATATGATATGATGTTAGTTGACGATTTTTGAAGCGAAGGATGGAGTGAGAATTTTGAAAAAAGAATACCGCCTGCAAAAGAATGAAGAGTTCCAAGCGGTGTTTCGCGAAGGACGCTCCGTGGCCAATCGTCAGTTTGTCGTCTACACGCTCAAAGCGGATCAAACGCATTTCAGAGTGGGTCTTTCCGTCAGTAAGAAACTTGGAAATGCTGTGGAACGGAACCGGATGAAACGATTGATGCGTGAGTCGCTTCGCTTGCTCGAACCAAACGTTGCACCGAATGATTATGTCATCATCGCTCGAAAACCTGCGACCGCATTGACGCAGTCGGAAGTAACCGAGAGTTTGAAACACGTATTCAAACGGGCCAAGGTTTGGCAAAAGCAGGGCCGGTGACCATGACAATCTGAATTTGTTCTCTCATATAATTAGAGTCTGATAAGATTGCCCGATCGACGTGTGCGTTAAAAAGAATTGATAAAGAAAGCGTAGGAGGAACTATGAGCAAAAAGCTAAAATTAGGATTACTCGCTGCCATGACCGCGGTCATCATGCTGATGGCAGGCTGTGTGGATCCGTCTACCATCCAAGCCGAACCAGTAACGGCTGACACAGAAGGTTTCTGGGCGAAGTACTTTGTATGGCCGCTCGCATGGCTTTTGAAGGAAGTTGCTTACTTGGTCGGTGGCCCGTGGCAATACGGGATTTCAATCATCATCGCGACGATTATCGTCCGGTTATTGATTCTCCCACTCATGATCAAGCAGACGAAGAGTATGGGTGCGATGCAAGTGTTGCAACCAGAAATGCTGAAGCTTCGTGAAAAGTACAGCTCAAAAGACCAGGAAACACAACGTAAACTCCAAGAAGAGATGATGAAGCTTTATCAGGAATACCAAATCAACCCGCTCGCGGGATGTTTGCCGATCTTGATTCAAATGCCGATTCTCTTCGCATTCTATGATGCGATTCGCCGTACACCTGAGATTTTCGAAGCGAACTTCTTATGGTTCGACCTCGGTGCTCCGGATCCAACGTTCGTCTTGCCGATCTTAGCGGCAATCTTGACGTTCGCACAACAAAAAATCTCAATGGCGGGTCAAGAACAGAACCCGCAGTTGAAGATGATGCTTTATATCTTCCCGGTCATGATCTTCGTCATGTCGATCAACCTCCCAGCTGCCCTTTCGTTATACTGGGTAGTCGGTTATATCATCTCGATCATCGTCACGATGGCAATCATGCTCCCGATGCGTGAGAAGATGAAGGTTGCGGCTGAAGCGAAAATCGCTGCGAAAGAAGCAGAGCGTGCAGCGCTTGCTGAAGAAGAAAAGAAAAACAAAAAGAAAAAGCGTAAATAATCGCTAAGCTGAGTGTCTTCTGACGCTCAGCTTTTTTTTGTGGGATTGCAAGCCAGTCAGAGGGGAATAGAGATAGAAACGAGTAAACGGAGGTGTGGGAAAATGGAGGCATTCATTCAGCGTTTGGAACGTTCGACGTTATGGCAAGCGATCATTTATTTTGTACTTGGTGTTCTCATTCTGTTATATCCTCGATTTTTCTTTGATGTCATGGTGTATGTCATTGCCGGTTATTTAGCGATCATGGGGATTTGGATGATCTTTCAAGGGTTGCGTCGACGTCAGGGAGGGTTGCCACCCACTTTCTTTATGGGTCTCATCTATTTGATTTTGGCAGCGGTCGTCTTTTTCTTCGCAGAGACGCTAGCTAGTCTTCTCCCGATTTTGATCGGAGCCTTGTTCTTATTCGGTGGAATTATCCGCCTGATTCAGGCACTCGGTTACCGTCAATCGATGTCGGGACGATGGCTTTGGTTTTTGATTGGAAGTCTATTGTGGATAGGTGTCGGGATTCTCATGTTGACGAATCCGTTCAGTAGTCTACTTGTCTTGTTCCAACTGTTCGGCGGCATTCTCATCGCCATCGCGATAATGGAACTGTTCCTCTATTTCACGATTCGTTCGACGAAACGCCAAGCAAGATACTAAAAAACAAGCCGCCCTATATGCCAGGACGGCTTGTTTCTCGTTGAATCAACTGTTCCATGAACGGTCCGAACACGTTGTAGCCAGGTAGTGATGTGAAAAAAGTTTGCTCTACCTGAAGTCGCTCCAGATAGATGTGGGCGGCTTTTTCGTGTGAGGCGGGGGTCAAATGGTCATAAAATGAGCGGAGGTCGATTTCTTGTCGCTGCGTCACATCTTTTAAACCAAGGGAAGCCCGGTCCGGTGTGTGGTGAGCGGCTAACACATATGCGAAATGGACCATTCCTTGCCGGAGCATCTCCGTTGCCCACATCGCGTTGCCTCGATTGCGTGATTTTGTATATTGGAAAAAGAACCACACGGTATCGAACGCATGGTCACTGATTGCCGCTTCGTCTAATTGCAAGGAAGTGGCGTGTCTAGCAAGTCGCTGTTGTGGGTCGTAGAGCACATGAATCGAGTCTTGATGATTCAACGTCTCTTGCGTGACCGTGAACAGGTCGAGGTGAAGAAAATCATCAAAGACGGCGATGAGTTGTGGAGCGACGATGTGAATCTCGTCTTTTAACAGAATCGGACGATAGGCGGTTACATGCTCGAGGCGTCTAGATAGAAAAGAGACCTTTTCATCGGGGTGTACCATGACATAGAGGTCGATATCTGAATGTTCATCGGCTTCTCCCCGACCGAATGAACCCTTCATAAAAATCGCTTGAACCGCTTCATCGTGCTGTAATCGTTCGGTGATGATTCGGATTGCGTCTTGCTGTTTCATCTTTAGATCATCTCTCTCCTATGTAAATATATTCCTTTATTGTACGAAAACGATGAGGCGAATGGCAATGACTTTATCAATGGTCCAACTCTTTCGTTCAAGTCGAATATCGTGTATAGTAGGTTCGTTATGCATATGATAGAAGAAGATGTTTAGGTTTGGAGGGAGAAAGATGCTAGAGTTTGACACGATTACAGCGATTTCGACGCCGATGGGTGAAGGTGCCATCGGGATCGTCCGACTATCGGGCGATTTGGCGGTCGAAACGGTGAACAATGTGTTTTCTGGGAAAGACTTAACAACAGTCGATTCACATACGATTCATTATGGAACGTTAAAATATCCTAATACGGGCGAAATCGTCGATGAAGTCATGGTCAGTATTATGCGCGCGCCGAAGACGTTTACGCGAGAAGATGTCGTCGAAATCAATTGTCACGGAGGCGTCGTAGCGGTCAATCGTGTCCTTGAGCTCATTCTCGATCAACCCGACATCCGCCTAGCAGAACCGGGCGAGTTCACGAAGCGCGCCTTTTTAAATGGTCGGATCGATTTATCTCAGGCGGAAGCGGTCATGGATTTGATTCGCGCGAAGACGGACCGAGCAATGAACGTTGCGATGGCGCAAATGGAAGGACGTTTGTCACGCCTCGTTCGCGAGTTACGTCAACAATTGCTCGAGACGATTGCGGCGGTCGAGGTCAACATCGACTATCCAGAATATGACGCAGAAGAGATGACCCAGGCCATTGTCGAAGAGAAAGCGGGCGAGGTCAAACGTGTCCTCGAACAGTTACTCGAGACAGCGCGACAAGGGAAAATCTTACGTGAAGGCTTGGCCACGGCAATCATCGGTCGACCGAACGTCGGAAAATCTTCTTTGATGAACACGCTCGTTCAAGAGACAAAAGCGATTGTCACCGAAATTGCCGGTACGACACGTGACACAATTGAGGAATACGTCAACGTGAAAGGTGTTCCGCTCAAATTGATCGATACGGCAGGGATTCGCGAAACGGAAGATATCGTGGAACGAATCGGTGTGGAAAAGTCGAGAAAAGCGTTAGAAGCGGCAGATTTGGTCCTTCTCGTCTTGAACGGACATGAGGGGTTGACTGTCGAGGATGAGGCGTTATTTGAGGCAGTTAAAGGAATGAATGCCATCATCATCATCAACAAGACAGACTTGCCACAAAACATGGATTCTTCTAAGCTAGAGAAACTAGCGGCAGGACGTCCAATTGTGGCGACATCGCTCTTGCTAGATGAAGGAATCGATGCCCTTGAAGCGGCCATCGCAAATCTATTCTTCGCAAAAGGTGTCGAGTCACAGGATATGACGTATATCTCAAACGCTCGACACATTCAGTTAATCAAACGAACGATTGGTCAAATTGATGAGGCGCTCGGTAGTGCCGTCATGAATATGCCGATCGACATGGTTCAAATCGATTTACGTCGTGCGTGGGATACGCTCGGTGAAATCAATGGAGATACCGTACAGGAGAGCTTGATTGATCAGCTCTTTTCACAGTTTTGTCTTGGGAAATAATAAGGAGGAACGAATATGGCTTATACGGCAGGCGAATTTGACGTCATCGTCATCGGGGCCGGACACGCAGGGATTGAATCAGCACTCGCATCGGCTCGAATGGGCGCGAAAACAGCGATGCTCACCATGAACCCTGATATGGTCGGATTCATGTATTGCAACCCATCAATCGGTGGGCCGGCGAAAGGGATCGTCGTACGTGAAATCGATGCGCTCGGTGGCGAGATGGGGCGTGCGATTGACGCGACATACATCCAAATGAAGATGCTCAACACATCGAAAGGGCCGGCGGTACGTGCGCTACGTGCACAGGCGGACAAATTCCAATACCAAAATCATATGAAGAAAGTGCTAGAAGATGAGCCGAATCTGCTGCTTCGTCAGGCGCTAGTCGAGCGCTTGTTGATTGAGGACGGAGAAGTACGTGGCGTGGTAACGAACACAGGTTCAGAATATCGCGCGAAAGCGGTCATCGTCACAACGGGAACGTTCATGCGTGGTCAAATCATCATCGGGGAATTGGCTTACGAGAGTGGTCCGAACAACCAAATGCCATCGGTCGAGCTATCGAAGCATCTTGAAGAGCTCGGTCTCGACTTAGTTCGATTCAAAACGGGAACACCGCCACGAATCGACGGCAAGACGATTGATTATTCGAAGACGGAGATTCAGCCAGGGGACGAGAATCCATCATTCTTCTCGTACACCTCGACGGACTTGGATCCGATCGAACAAATCCCGTGCTGGCTCACGTACACGAGCGAACGTACACACCAATTGATTGATGAGAACTTGCATCGCTCACCGATGTATTCGGGTGCGATTAAAGGAACGGGGCCCCGTTATTGCCCATCAATCGAAGATAAGGTCGTTCGCTTTAATGATAAACCGCGTCACCAAATCTTCTTAGAGCCAGAAGGTCGCGATACGGAAGAAATCTATGTCCAAGGCTTTTCGACGAGTATGCCAGAAGACGTGCAACATCAGATGCTTCGCACGATCCCGGGTCTTGAAAATTCAGAGATGATGCGTCCCGGTTATGCGATTGAATACGATGCGGTCGTACCGACACAGCTTTGGCCAACTCTCGAAACAAAAGCTGTCCCAGGTCTTTTCACAGCGGGACAAATCAACGGGACGAGCGGGTACGAAGAAGCGGCTGGACAGGGCATCATGGCGGGAATCAACGCCGCATGCAAAGTGCTCGGAAAAGATCCGGTTATCTTGGACCGTTCGCAAGCGTACATCGGCGTCTTAATCGATGACCTCGTGACGAAAGGTACGAACGAACCGTATCGCCTTCTCACATCACGTGCCGAATACCGTCTTTTGTTGCGTCATGACAATGCGGACTTGCGACTCAGCGACATCGGGTATGAGATCGGCTTACTTTCAGAAGATCGTCACACTCACCTCAACGAGAAGCGTGTAGCGATTGAAAAAGAAGTGAAGCGACTTGCGTCACTTGTCGTCAAACCGACACCTGAAGTCAATGCGATGCTCGAATCGGTCGGTGCGCACCCGCTTAAAGAAGCGACGCATGCCAACATCTTGTTGAAACGTCCGGAAGTATCTTATGAAGCACTCATGACGGTCGTTCCGTCAACGGAAGAATTGTCGTATGAAGTGAAAGAGCAAGTCGAGATTCAAGTGAAGTATGAAGGTTATATTTCCAAACAGCTTGAACAAGTCGAGAAGATGCGTCGCATGGAAGAAAAACGAATCCCGGAAAACTTGGATTACGATGCGATCGGTGGTCTCGCGACAGAAGCGAAACAAAAACTAAAACAAGTTCGTCCTCTTTCGATCGGTCAAGCGTCTCGTATCTCAGGCGTAAACCCAGCAGACGTGTCAATCTTGCTCGTCTATATCGAACAAGGACAATACGCAACGGTGGAGTGAAACGATGAACGAATCTCAATTTATTGAAGCGTTACGAGCTGAAGGGTTTGAGCTGAGTGAGACACAACTCAGTCAGTTCAAGCGTTACTTCGAAATGCTCGTCGAATGGAACGAGAAAATGAACTTAACGGCCATCACGGACCGAGAAGAAGTATATTTGAAGCATTTCTATGATTCGCTCAGCGCAGCGTTTCATTTCGATTTCACGAAAGTCGAAACCGTATGTGATGTCGGGGCAGGAGCCGGATTCCCAAGTCTTCCGCTCAAAATTTTATTCCCACACTTACACGTCACGATCATCGATTCGTTAAACAAACGCATCACCTTTTTGAACGAGTTGGCCCTTGCCCTTGGACTCGAAGGTGTCGCGTTCCATCATGGTCGTGCCGAAGAGTTCGGAAAAAATAAAAAGTTCCGCGAACAGTTTGACGTCGTCACAGCACGTGCGGTTGCCCGCATGACCGTGTTGGCAGAATACTGTTTGCCACTCGCGAAAGTAGGCGGAAGCTTCGTTGCGCTTAAAGCGGCCAAGGTTTCTGACGAGATGGCAGACGCCAAAAACGCTTTAGCCGTTCTAGGTGGGAAAGAAAAAGCGACACACCAGTTCCTATTGCCAGGAGAGATGAGTGAGCGTAATATCGTAGTTGTAGATAAACTACGAAAAACGCCCGGGAAATATCCGCGTAAAGCGGGGACACCGGCGAAAGAGCCACTTATCTGATGATGTCGTTTCACGTGAAACAAAAGCAGATTCCAGTGGTGGAGTCTGCTTATTTTTTTACATAAAGGGGTGCCCGACGTTGAAGAATAGATTTGCGAAATTGTTCGGTGTGAATCGAAAAGACGAAGTTGCCGTGACGCAGATTGCGGAAGTTCGAGCGGATGACACGGTACAAGAACTCTCGTTGTCACGGTTGCGTCCAAACCGTTATCAACCGCGTAAAGTGTTCGAACCGGCAAAAATTGAAGAGTTGGCAACGACGATTTCGGAACATGGACTCCTTCAACCAATCGTGGTTCGAAAGGCAGATGGGGACTGCTATGAAATCATTGCCGGGGAGCGTCGTTTCCGTGCGGTGAAATCGCTTGGTTGGTCAGCGATTCCGGCAATCGTTCGCGATATGGACGATGATACGACGGCTGCACTCGCCTTGATTGAAAACTTGCAGCGTGAGCAGTTAAGCCCGATTGAAGAGGCGGAAGCATATGATCGTTTACTCGCCTTGAACGGTTTGACGCAAGATGCGCTCGCGAAGAGTCTAGGCAAGAGTCAATCCACGATCGCCAATAAGTTGCGCTTGTTAAAATTGCCGGAGGATGTGAAGCAGTCGCTTCGCGATCGTCGGATCAACGAACGACATGCGCGTGCGTTGTTGCCGTTGAAGGAAGAAGGATTGCAACTTCAAGTGCTCGCAGAAGTGTTAGAACAGGATTTTAACGTCAAGGAGACAGAAGAACGCGTCGCCTTTTTAACAACACCGATCGAAGAAGAGAAGCGAAAGCCGAAAAAACAACGTCGTCGGACGAAAAGTTTTGCGCGTGACACGCGAATCGCCATCAACACGATTCGTGACTCAATCAATTTGATTGGGAAAACAGGGATTGACGTCCAAACTGAAGAAGTAGACGAAGAGGAATTTGTTGAAATTCGAATTCGCATCCCGAAAGCGCGGCCTCAAAAATGAGTCCGTGCTTTTTTATACAATGAAGGAGGTTTGTAGATGGAACGATTAGCATTAAAATTCATTCGCCCAAACCCGAATCAGCCCCGGAAACAATTTGAGGTGGAAAAATTAGAAGAGTTGCGTCAATCCATTGAGCGATATGGCGTCCTACAACCAATCGTCGTTCGAAAAGCGACAGGATACTATGAAATCATTGCCGGGGAACGACGGTTTCAGGCGGCGAAGCTCGCTGGGAAAGAAGACATTCCTGCCCTCGTCGTCACGGCGGACTCCGATCGCGTCATGGAGTTGGCGCTGATTGAAAACATTCAGCGGGCAGACTTGAATGCCATCGAAGAGGCTGTCGCCTATGAACAGTTGATGCAGACGCTAGGTCTGACGCAACAACAGTTGGCCGATCGCGTCGGGAAGAGCCGCAGTCATGTGACGAACAGTCTTCGCCTCCTTCGATTGCCGAGTGCCGTCCAGCATGCGGTCATGGTCGGAGATTTGACGATGGGACATGCACGTGCCATCACGGGTATGAAATCGGAACAAGCGATGGAACAGATTGCGAAACGGGTCATTGCCGAGCATTGGACGGTCCGTCGCCTCGAGCGTTACTTACAAAAAGAGCGCACAGAAAAAAAGACGCTGAAGCGATCGAACGCCGATATCGAAGCGGTCGAAGCGGTGCTTGCGGAGCGTCTTCAGATGGATGTGTCGATTCGTCCGCGCCGAAAAGGCGGCGTCCTCGAGTTGAAGTATTTTTCACAAGACGACTTGGAACAATTGTTGACGTTATTATCGCCTCAAGACTTTGATTCATCTCGTGACTGACGAAGACGCGTGATGGCCGCCTCTTCGTGATGCAGGCGCCCGATCCGTGTATCAAAATCGGCGAATCCGTCTGTGATGAAACGTGCGAGTTCATATACAAGATGGAGACGGGTATTCTGTAGAATCATCATCTCCATGAATCCACTTACGTTCACGACGGCTTTAATATTGTAAGCGCCGACTGCCGGAAGTTCTTTTTGGACACCGGCCCCTGGAGCGAGCGGACCTTCCGAAAAGAAGACATAACCGACACTTGATAAACGTCCGAGACAGGCGTCGATAGCGATAATGAGCGGTTGATGGAAGCGCGTTTGAATCTCATGTAACGTTTCCACCAAATTGAGTGCGTGTACAGGCTTCGTTAATGTGCCGTATACATGTAAATTTCGGATATGGCGTTCTTCTAAAAACGTTCCGACGAGCGGACCGAGTGAATCACCGGTCGAACGGTCCGAACCGATGCAAACAAGGACGATGGGGCGATGGATTTCATTGACCAACTGTTCATGAAGCTGGTCCGCAAGCAATCTGGATCCACTCCGCTCAGTGTGTTCAATGAAGAAAGAGTATGGTTTATGAGGTTTTAAGCGAAACGGCATGAATCTCATCCTCTCTTCTAAGCTGCCTATTCCTAGTTGCAGTTGGGGGATTGATCTCGTATTAACCCATTCCCAAAAGTGGAAAACTTCTAACTTCCGAATGCAGTGTTTGAGAAAAGTCGTGAAATATGTTTTGATGATTTAGAATCTACGACTTTGAGGTGAAAAGATGGCTTCGCAAAATACAGAAAAAGATTTAAATACGGTTGCCGATGAGACAATCGACAGCGTGAACCGATTCGTCGAGTACTTTAAAGATACAGACATGTGGATTGGTTTAGGGATCAAGCTCGCCGGTGTGGCGCTCATCATCCTTGGTTTATATATCGCAACACGCATTTTGACAACGATGGTCGAGCGCGTGTTTACGCTCCGCAAAATAAAAGAACATGATATCGTCGCCCAGCGACAGAATGAAACGTTATTAAAATTAGCCCAAAACACAATCCGCTATGTGATCGGGTTGATTATGGTCTTGACGGTGCTCGGACAATTCGGTGTGAATATCGCCGGTTTGATTGCATCAGCCGGGGTCGCGGGTCTTGCAATCTCATTCGGGGCACAAAGTTTGGTGAAAGACGTCATCACAGGGGCGTTCATCATCTTTGAAAACCAATACAAAAACGGGGATTACGTCAATTTGAACCAACAAGTCGACGGGACGGTCATCGAGGTCGGAATCCGGACGACGAAATTAAAAGGATTAAACGGACAAGTGACGATTATTCCGAACGGACAAATCTTACAAGTGACGAACTACTCGCTTGAAAACAGCGTCGCTGTTGTCGATATTGGGGTTGCGTACGAAGAAGATATGTCAAAAGTAGAGCAAGCGCTCAAGGAAATTGCGAAAACGGTCGAAGCACGCTATCACGACTTGTTCATCAAACCAATCGACTTAGCTGGAGTGCAGTCGCTCGGACCGTCGGAAGTGGTGTACCGATTAATGGCGGAAGTGCCGCCGACCCAGCACTTCGCAGCTGGTCGAATTTTGCATAAAGAGTTAAAGGCTGGACTTGACGAGCGGGGGATTGAAATTCCATACCCACGTACGGTCATGATGCCACCGAACTCGGCTCCTAAAGGAGGAGAAGCAGAAAATGCAAAGTAAAACCTATGCATTGAACGATATTGTGGAAATGAAAAAACCACATGCCTGCAAAACGAACCGCTGGCAAATCACGCGTGTCGGGATGGACATTCGGATCAAGTGCCAAGGCTGCGGAGCTAGTGTGCTCATGCAACGCCGTGATTTTGATAAGCGATTCAAGAAAGTGCTTGAACAAGGGAACGCCGCCGAATAAGCGGCGTTTTTCTTTAGGTTATGAACGTGAGTTGCGGTTTAATCGTGGACTATCTATAATTGTGAAGGATGTGACGGTGTGGTGTACTGAATGTACCCACTCCACAGACGGCTTAACATTTCCCGGGAAACACCGGATGAGGAGGAAATACTAGTGGGATTAACAGCAGGAATTGTCGGATTGCCAAACGTCGGGAAATCGACATTGTTTAATGCGATTACACAAGCAGGAGTCGAGGCGGCCAACTATCCGTTCGCGACGATCGACCCGAACGTCGGCGTCGTAGAAGTACCGGATGCGCGCCTTGATCGATTGACAGAACTCGTCAAACCGAAAAAAACGGTACCAACAGCATTTGAGTTTACAGATATCGCTGGAATCGTGAAAGGTGCGTCAAAAGGTGAAGGTCTCGGAAACAAATTCTTGGCGAACATTCGCGAAGTGGATGCGATTTGCCAAGTCGTCCGTTGTTTCGAAGACGAGAACATCACGCACGTCGCAGGCCGTGTCTCACCAATCGATGACATTACGACTATCAATCTTGAATTGATCTTAGCTGATCTTGAGCAAGTCGATAAACGAATCGCACGTGTTCAAAAAATGGTGAAGGCAAAAGATAAAGGTGCGGTACAAGAACTTGAAGCACTCGAAATCGTGCGAGATGTTCTTGAATCAGAGCGTCCGGCACGTGTCGCTGAATTATCAGAAGACCAACTCGCAATCGTCAAACACTTCCAATTGCTTACGATGAAGCCGATGCTTTACGTGGCGAACGTGAGTGAGGATGAAGTGGCAGATGCCGATTCGAACGAGTTTGTACAAGCAGTCCGTGATCACGCGGCAACAGAAGGTTCGAAAGTCATCGTCATCTGTGCACGAATCGAAGAAGAAATTTCAGAACTCGAACCGGAAGAACGCCTCGAGTTCTTACAAGATCTCGGGATCGAAGAGTCAGGACTTGATCAATTGATCCGTGCGGCTTACTCGACACTTGGCCTTGCGACATACTTCACGGCAGGTGAGAAGGAAGTTCGTGCTTGGACGTTCAAACAAGGGATGAAAGCCCCACAATGTGCCGGTGTCATCCACTCTGATTTCGAACGTGGATTCATCCGTGCCGAGGTCGTGTCGTATGACGACCTTTCAGCAGCAGGAAACATGACGACGGTGAAAGAACAAGGAAAACTTCGTTCAGAAGGAAAAGAATACGTCTTCCAAGATGGCGACGTTGTCACGTTCCGCTTCAACGTATAAGTGGATTTACGGAAACGTATTGTAAAAGTTAAGGAAGTTTGATAGTATATTATGACGTGAGTAAAACAATTGTTTGCTCCTTGCTCCTACAACCGGTAGGGGCCGTTAGTCCAAGAGGAGGTGAAAGATAATGCGTAAATACGAACTTCTTTACATTATCCGTCCATCAGTTGATGAGGAAGCGAAGAAAGCTTTAATCGAGCGCTTCAACAACGTCATCACTGAAAACGGTGGTACTGTTGAAAAAACAACAGACATGGGTAAACGTCGTTTCGCTTATGAAATCAACAAGATGCGCGAAGGACACTACGTTCTTCTTAACATCGTTGCTGAACCTAAAGCGATCTTAGAAACAGAGCGTCTCATGAAGATCTCTGACGACGTTGTCCGTCAAATGACAACAAAAGACGAGCGTTAATCCTTAACGTTTCGTATCGTGAAAGGGGAGCTTGGAGATGATTAACCGAGTTGTGTTAGTTGGTCGATTGACTCGCGATCCCGAAATGCGTTATACGCAGAGCGGAATCGCCGTAACACGCCTTACTCTCGCTTGCGATCGTCCATTCGCTGGACAAGATGGGAAGCGCGAGACGGACTTTATTGATTGTGTCGTTTGGCGCAAACAAGCAGAGAACGTAGCACAATACTTGAAAAAGGGCAGCATGGCCGGCGTTGACGGTCGCCTTCAAATCAGTAGTTACGAAGGACAAGATGGCCAACGTCGTTACCGGGCAGAAGTAGTCGCAGACAGCGTACGCTTCCTTGAACCACGCGGAGCCTCAGGGCAACGTGAGCAAGCACCATCTGGAGATGTCTTCGGTGGTGGTGAATCAAGTGGATCAGGATGGGGCGCAGGAGCCGCTTCGACTTCATCTCAGTCCTCGAATTCGAATAAAGGTTTTGACGCAGATCCGTTCTCGGGTGGCGGCAAAATCGACTTGTCAGATGATGATTTGCCATTCTAATCATCATGGACAATAAAAACTAACCTATAAAGGAGGTCTTCACATGGCACGTCGTCCAGGAGGTCGTCGTCGTCGTAAAGTATGTTTCTTTACGTCGAACAACATCACTCATATCGATTATAAAGACGTAGAATTGCTCAAACGCTTCGTTTCGGAGCGTGGTAAAATTCTTCCACGTCGTGTGACTGGTACTTCAGCGAAATACCAACGTCCACTTACTGTCGCTATCAAGCGCTCACGTCAAATGGCTTTGCTTCCATACGTTGCAGAGTAATTGTTTGACGAACGGCTTATCCTCTTGGATAAGTCGTTTTTTTGTATTTCATCTCGTCTGTAAGTGTGTAAGTGAAACCGACGAATATGGTATGATAGAGCAGAAACCTTTACGATTCCATGGGTGAACATTACTCATTTTAGGAGGCATACATGCACAGTGGTGAAGCATTAACATCCGTGAAGAACCAATACGCGCGGCACATGATTCCATACGTGATTGGATTCCTTGTCTCGTTAGGATTGGCGTTCTACAACATTGTGGCGGCAATCACCCTGTTTATGGGCACGCTGATTTTTTTCATCTATCAGCAAGTGACGATGCGACGGGAGCGTAAAAATTGGGAACAGTATGTCCTCTCTCTCTCTCATCAAATCGAAGAGGTCGGAAAAGAAGCATTGACGACGATGCCGATTGGGATTTTAGTCTTTGACCAGGACCGACGGATCAGTTGGTATAACGAACAATCACGATTGATTTTCGAACTCGATATGGCGATTGGAATACCGCTTGATGCGCTCCATTCCGCCTTCGATGAATTGATTGAAGAAGAAGAGGATGAAGCCACGATTGAAGTGGGTGACCGTGTCTATCGTGTTTATTACAATCAAATCCATCAAACCCTCTATTTATTTGATATGACCGAAGAAGCGGAGATGGAACAAAAGTATGTTCAAACGCAGACGGTTATCGGTATTTTGTATTTAGATAACTATGACGAGATGTCGACTGCGGTGGATGAACAGGTCCGTAGTGAAGTCAATCGTCGGGTGACGGTACTCCTCAATCAATGGGCGCAGCGGCATCATATCTACATGCGTCGTACAGCTGCGGACCGCTTTTTCCTCGTCATGAATGAACGGACGCTATCTGAACTTGAAAACAACCGCTTTTCAATCTTGGATGAAGTGCGTGATGCGACGAAGGAACAAAGAATCCCGTTGACGTTATCAATCGGGATTGGGTGCGGTGAAACGACATTGACGGAGCTCGGTAATCTCTCTCAGTCGAGTCTAGATTTAGGACTTGGCCGTGGTGGTGACCAGGCAGTCGTTAAGCGTCATAATGGGAAAGTTCGTTTCTTCGGCGGGAAGACAAATCCGACCGAGAAGCGAACGCGTGTCCGGGCACGTGTCATCTCGAACTCGATGCGTGACCTCATTCGGGAATCGAGCCGTGTCCTTGTGATGGGACATAAGAATCCAGATATGGACTCGCTCGGGGCTTCCATCGGTGTCATGAAATTGGCCGAGTTTGTCGGGCGCGAGGCGTATGTCGTCATTCCATCCGGTGAGACGAGTGTCGGCATTCAGCGGCTCGTCCATGAAGTAGAGAACGATGACTCGTTATACAGCCAATTCTTGACCGAGTATGAGGCGCAGCCACTCATCGATGAACAGACATTACTCGTCGTCGTCGATACACACCGTCCGTCCCTCGTCATTTCAAAAGACATTTTGGATCGGTCGGAGCGGGTCGTCGTCATCGACCACCATCGTCGCGGGGAAGAGTTTATCGAAGATCCGGTTCTCGTGTATATGGAGCCTTACGCATCATCAACGAGTGAGCTCGTCACGGAATTGATTGAGTATCAGGCGGGAAGTCGAAAGCTCTCTATTTTAGAGGCAACGTCACTTCTCGCGGGAATCATGGTCGATACGAAAGGATTTACGCTCCGTACGGGATCCCGTACGTTTGATGCGGCATCCTTCTTACGGATTCAAGGTGCTGACACGGTTCTCGTACAGCACTTCATGAGACAAGATCTCGATGCTTATATCGAGCAGTCTCAGATTTTGAGAAACACCGAAATTTATGCAGGTGGGATGGCGATTGCGGTCGCTTCTGACGACGAGGCACACCATCAAGTGTTGATTGCTCAGTCTGCAGACCAGTTGCTGAATATGGAAGGCGTCAAAGCCTCGTTCGTCATCGCCGTCTTACCGGACGGGCGTACGGGAATCAGCGCGCGGTCGCTCGGTGACGTCAACGTCCAGGTCATCATGGAAATGCTCGATGGCGGTGGCCATTTGACGAATGCGGCGACGCAACTTGAAGTGAGTCGCGAACAAGCGAAAGTCATGTTGAAAGAGGCAATCGATCATTACGTAACAGATGAAACTGAAGGAGAGGAATTAGAATGAAAGTCATTTTGAAAGTAGATGTAAAAGGACAAGGGAAAGCTGGAGAAGTGAAAAACGTGGCAGACGCTTACGCTAAGAACGTCTTGTTCAAGAAAAACTTGGCAGTGGAAGCGACACCAGGAAACCTGAAAGCATTCGCGGCTAAAGAACGTCGTGCCGAAGAAGCAGCAGAAGAAGAGTTGAACGAAGCGAAACAACTCAAAGAAAAGCTTGAAAAAGAGACGATTGCCGTCACGACGAAAGCCGGTGAAGGCGGTCGCGTGTTCGGTTCGGTCACGAGCAAGCAAATCGCGGATGCCCTTAAATCAATGGGCTACAAAATCGATAAGCGTAAAATTGAACTCGAGCATCCGATCAAGGCGCTCGGTTTCACGAAAGTGCCAGTGAAGTTGCACCATGACGTCGTCGCGACGTTGAATGTACATGTACAAGAAGCTTGAAGGTGAGGTAGAGACGGATGAGTGATGCGATTCAAGTCAATACACCACCGCATAGCGTGGAAGCGGAGCAAGCCGTCTTAGGGGCAATCATCCTCGATTCGGATCGGTTGATTACGGCCTCAGAGCGGGTCGACCCGGACGACTTTTATCGTGTCAGCCACCAACGCATCTTTGAAGCGATGCTAAAAATCAATGACCGAGGCGAGCTCGTCGACTTGGTAACGCTCAGTTCTGAGTTGCAGGCGCAAGGGATTTTAGACGAAATCGGGGGCCTCAACTATTTGGCGGAGGTCGCGGAATCCGTTCCCGCCATCGGGAACATCGGCTATTACTTGAACGTCGTCGACCAAAAAGCGGCACTCCGTCGTCTGATTCGAACTGCGACCAACATTGTCTCGGATGGTTATGAGCGTCAAGATGAGGTGGATTCTGTTTTATCTGATGCCGAGCGAAATATTCTAAAAGTATCGCAGCGAAAAGGACAATCGAGCTTCCACCCGATTGGTTCTGTCTTATCCGATGCGTACTCGACGATTGAAAAGCTGCATCAGTCGAGCGGTGAAATCACCGGGATTGCGACCGGGTTCACGGATTTGGATAAGATGACGGCCGGTTTCCAACGAAACGATTTGATTATCGTGGCCGCCCGTCCATCTGTCGGGAAGACCGCGTTCGCCTTGAACATCTCGCAAAACGTCGCGGTCCGTACGGGTGAGAACGTCGCCATCTTCAGTTTGGAGATGGGTGCCGAGCAACTCGTCATGCGTATGTTATGTGCGGAAGGGAACATCGATGCCCAGCGCCTCCGGACCGGTCGTCTTGAAGCGGAAGATTGGGGTCGTCTCTCCCTTGCGATGTCGTCGCTCTCCCAAGCAGGCATCTACATCGACGATACACCGGGTCTTCGGGTCAACGAAATCCGAGCCAAATGTCGCCGATTGAAGCAGGAACATGGTCTCGGGATGATCATGATTGACTACCTGCAGCTCATCGTCGGGAACGGGAAACCGGGCGAGAACCGCCAACAAGAAGTATCGGAAATCTCACGTACGCTCAAAGCAATCGCACGGGAACTACAAGTACCGGTCATCGCCTTGTCTCAGCTCTCACGTGGCGTAGAGAGTCGTCAAGACAAGCGACCGATGATGTCCGATATCCGTGAATCGGGAGCAATCGAGCAGGATGCCGATATCGTCGCCTTCCTCTATCGTGATGACTATTACGATAAAGAGAGTGAAGACGCCAATACGATTGAAATCATCATTGCGAAACAACGTAACGGTCCGACCGGTACGGTCAAGCTCTCCTTCAGGAAAGAGTACAACAAGTTCGTCAATATGGAGACGCAAGCCTTCGCACCACCGATGTAACGTCGGTGGTGTCTTTTTTTGTATAGGATTAGATCAAAATGACGAACGAATAGTTACATCTTATATAAAACGTTCGGTATTCAATTGACTTTCTTGCTTTTCAAGTGTACACTTACGGATGGTTTGAACAGAACGTTGATTAATAAGGAGGATTCATTATGTCATCAGTAGTCGTAGTGGGAACGCAGTGGGGCGATGAAGGGAAAGGGAAGATCACCGATTTCTTATCGAAACAAGCCGAAGTCGTCGCGCGTTATCAAGGGGGAGACAACGCTGGTCACACGATCGTCTTCAATGATACGAAATATAAACTTCACCTCATTCCGTCTGGGATTTTCTATTCGGATAAGACGTGTGTCATCGGGAACGGGATGGTCGTCAACCCGAAATCACTCGTGACAGAACTCGCTTACTTACATGAACGGGGTGTGAGCACGGATAACCTCCGGATCTCGAACCGGGCGCATATCATCTTGCCATACCACCAGCTTCAAGATCGTCTCGAAGAAGAGGCGAAAGGTGACGCGAAAGTCGGTACGACACTGAAAGGAATCGGTCCAGCGTATATGGACAAGGCGGCACGTATCGGGATTCGCATCGCCGACCTTCTCGACAAAGAAGTGTTTGCGGAGAAGCTAAAGACTGTACTTGAACTAAAAAATCGCATGTTCGTGAAAATGTATGAAGTCGATCCAATCGAGTTCGATGACATCTTTGAAGAATACTACGCGTATGGTCAACAGTTCGCGAAATACGTGTGTGATACATCGGTCGTGTTGAACGATGCGCTCGACGAAGAGAAAAAAGTTCTTTTTGAAGGGGCTCAAGGGGTCCTTCTCGATATCGACCATGGAACGTATCCGTTTGTCACATCGTCGAATGCTGCATCAGGCGGCGTATCGAGTGGTGCCGGAATCGGGCCATCGAAGATTCATCACGTGGTTGGTGTCTGTAAAGCATATACGTCACGCGTTGGAGACGGTCCGTTCCCGACAGAGCTCGACGATGAGATCGGTCATACAATCCGTGAAGTCGGGAAAGAATATGGAACGACAACAGGTCGTCCACGCCGTGTCGGCTGGTTCGACTCGGTCGTCGTGCGTCACTCACGCCGCGTCAGTGGGATCACAGATCTTTGCCTCAACTCAATCGATGTGCTGACAGGTCTTGAGACGCTTAAGATTTGTACATCGTATGAGTATGAAGGAAAGCATCTTGACGAGTATCCACCGAACTTCCGCGTCCTTGAGAAGTGTGTACCGGTATACGAAGAGCTTCCTGGCTGGACAGAGGATATCACAGGGGTTCGTCGCTTTGAAGACCTTCCGGAGAACGCACAGCGTTACGTGCGTCGCATCGAGGAATTGACAGGAATCGAATTGTTGACGTTCTCGGTCGGACCGGCTCGTGAACAGACAGTCATCTTGCGTGATATTTACGAAGCATAAGAAAGGGAGCCACCGGGCTCTCTTTTTCTATTTCCACGGAAATGGACCACGCTTTCTAAGCTGTTTAAAAAGAGTTACAATGTAGGCATGTACGTTTAATGATAAGAGGAGGACTCACTGAATGGATCGTACGATTTTAGTGGTAGATGACGAACAACCAATCGCAGATATATTGAAGTTTAAACTTGAAAAAGAAGGTTACCAGGTGCACGTTGCCTATGACGGTGAAGAAGCACTCGTCAAAGTAGAAGAGATTCAACCGGATCTCATCTTGCTCGACATCATGCTTCCGCTCAAGGACGGCATGGAAGTATGCCGTGAGGTGCGGAAGAAATACGATATGCCGATCATCATGTTGACGGCAAAAGATTCCGAGATCGACAAAGTACTCGGACTAGAGCTCGGCGCAGACGATTACGTCACAAAGCCGTTCAGCTCACGTGAATTGTTAGCCCGTGTCAAAGCGAACATGCGACGTCATGCGACAGCACCGGCGCCAGAAGCAAAAGGAGCCAACGCGAACGATATCGTGATCGGCGACTTGACGATTCATCCGGATTCGTACATGGTGACGAAACGGGATGAGAAGATCGAATTGACACATCGCGAGTTCGAATTGATTCATTACCTCGCCCAAAACATCGGGCAAGTGATGACGCGGGAGCACTTGCTCCAAACGGTATGGGGCTATGATTACTTCGGTGATGTGCGTACCGTGGATGTCACAGTACGTCGTCTTCGTGAAAAAGTTGAGGACAATCCATCGACTCCGACGTATATCATTACGCGTCGTGGCGTCGGGTATTATTTGAAGGCAGGAGAAGAAGATTAAACGATGAAACGGACGAACTTCTTTAAATCAATCCAGTGGAAGCTCGTCGTCATCTATGCGCTGCTCATTCTCGTTGCGATGCAAGTCATCGGCGTGTACTTTGTGCGTTCTTTGGAACGGCAATACATCAACAACTTCTCGCAGTCACTTGTCGACCGGGCGAACCTACTGAGCTATAACATCAGTGAGGGGACTGCCGCGAACGAGAGTGACTTGACCACGGACCAGCAGTTGAACCAGTTACTGGATCAGCTGCTGTCTGAATTTACAGAGAGCACGACGCTAGCTGACGACATTCGAGAAGTCCAAATCATCGACACGAACAGTGTCGTCCGGGCAACCTCGAACCAAAATAATCAAAGTCTCGTCGGACAACGGACCGCGAGCACGTTCATTCAAAAGTCATTCGCGACAGGCGGGGCGCAAGAGACGCTCGTCTATGAAGATTCAAATGACCGAATGCGCGTCGTTGCCGTTCCGATCAAGTCGGAAGTGGACGGTACGACGACCGGGATGATCTATATCGAGGCATCGATGAAGTCCATCTACAACCAGATGGAACAAGTGACACGTATCCTCGCAACAGGGACGTTGATCGCACTCATCATCACCTCGTTCCTCGGAATTCTCTTATCGCGCACCATCACGCGACCGATTGCCGATATGCGGAGGCAGGCCGTCGAGATGCGGAAAGGGAACTTCTCACGAAAAGTTAAAGTGTATTCGGATGACGAGGTCGGTCAACTCGCTTACGCATTCAATGAATTGACGGACGAGTTGATGGAGGCGAACGCGACGACGGAAGCCGAACGACGCCGCTTGACGAGTGTCCTTGAGAACATGTCCGACGGTGTGGTCGCGACCGACCGCTCGCTACGGGTCATCTTGATGAACGACCAGGCGCGCGACATGATTGGAGTCGATGAAGAAGAGGCGATGGGGACGAATCTACAAAATCTCCTCGCATTCGAAGAGGAAATCATCATTCCGGAAGACGGCACGATGCCGACAAAACTGATTGACCTCAGTACGGACGAAGAATTGTTCCTCGTTCGTGCCTATTTCTCACCGATTCAAAAACATAGTGGACCAATCACAGGTCTCATCGTCGTCTTGCATGACGTCACGGAACAAGAACAGGTCGAACAGGACCGCCGTGAATTCGTTGCGAACGTCAGTCATGAATTGCGGACACCGCTCACGACGATGCGTAGTTACTTGGAGGTTCTTGCAGAAGGTGCTTATCAGGATGAGGAATTGGCGCCACGTTTCTTAGAGACGACGCAAAACGAGACGGAGCGGATGATTCGCCTCGTCAATGACTTGTTGCAGCTCTCGAAGATGGACAGTAAAGAATATAAGATGCAGAAGGTGAAGTTCGACTTCGTGCAGTTCTTTAACGATATCATCGACCGTCATGAGATGACGAAAGGGGATGCGATTCAATTCCGTCGCAAACTGATGAAGCGTCGCGTCTACGTGCATGCCGATCAAGATAAGATGACTCAAGTCATCGACAACATCATCACGAACGCCATCAAGTTCTCACCAGAAGGTGGGACGATTACGTTCCGGACGATGCTTCGGGCGAAACGCCTCGTCATCGGCATCAAAGACGAAGGGGTCGGGATTCCGAAGTCGAACTTAAAGAAAATTTTCGAACGTTTCTATCGTGTCGATAAGGCGCGGGCGCGTAACATCGGTGGTACAGGACTCGGTCTATCGATTGCCAAGGAAGTTGTATCTGCTCACGGTGGCGACATCTGGGCAGAGAGTGAATTTGGAAGAGGTACAACGATTTACTTCACGATCCCGTTCGATACGATTGTGGAGGTGAATGATTGATGAAACGGTTTACGATTGCAAAGCCGGAACTGTGGAAGTCGTTCATTTTGCTCACGTTAATCGTCACGTCGATTGTTCAAACCATCATCTTGTGGGACTACCATCCCACGTATCAGGCCGTCCAATCTGAAACGCAACTCACGACGGTGGACGAGTCATTGCAGCGTCGAGCGGACCAGGTCATCATTCCCGTTCAAGCGGTCGTGCATGACAACAATGCTGTGTTCGCTTCAAAGAATACACCGAAGCAACTGATGCGTGTCATTCGGGATTCGTTTGAAGCGAGTGAGTTCAAGCCGCTCGCTGTGAAAAACGTCCCGAGTTTCTATACGGATATCAACGAGGGACTGGAGTTGATCTTACCGGAGGCCTACTATGCGGACACGCTCAGCTATATGCTTCCGGGAACGTATAGTCTGTCTGGGAAGATTCCACAGCGAATCCTCATCTATATGGATGACAGTGCGTTCAACATTCGTGCCATCATGAGCGACCAGTCCATTTGGGAAGGGAAGTTGACGAAAGTCGGAAACGGCGATGTGAACAGTCTTTTCTTAAAAAACTCGAGTCGAACGATGAAGCGCGTGACGTATACGGATGAACGCGTGAATTATATCCCGGTCGTCGGACCTGAGATGAATGAGTTGTTCGCGTATGACGTGTCGTCGATTCAAATCGACACTCGTCTCGACTGGATGCGAGATACGTTCTTCCCAGGTGACCCGAACGTTCAAGAAGTCGACCCGGCAAGCTCGGTCGGGGCGTTGACGAATGGTGTCAGTGTGGCGGAATATGATGCGAAACTGAACGCCAGTCGCTATCGAAACCTGTCTCGGAATAGCACCGAGCGTGATACAGCAATCGGGTTAGATTCCATTGTGGAATTCGTGAACTTCCACGGGGGGTGGGTCGATGAAGCGTCTGAGAATCAAGGGCTGTCCCTTCGATTCGATGCCATCACACCGGCCAATAAAGGATTTGAAACGACCGTGTTCCGTTTTCACGTGAAAGGGTATCCCGTCTTCAGTCAGCGTGAAGCGTTTATCAACAACGATGCCATCGATTTATCCACATTACGTGTGGAAAACGACGGGGCACAGGTCCGGTCAATCACACGTAACCACTTGGAAATCGATCGCCTGATCACCGTCGGCACGACACAGTTGGCTGATGCGGATGAGGTGCTCGGTACGCTCATCAACTCCGGACGATTTGAGAACGTGACCGAGATTCGAATCGGTTATGAGATCGAATATAACGAGGACACGAGCCGCTATGTGACGTTTTCACCGAACTGGTTCGTGCGTGAGGCGGGCCGTTGGGTCCCATACAATCAAGGAGACGATTGGACAGAAAGGATGATGTATCGTGGATTGGAGTAAAGCGAAATCGATTTTAATCTTCGCCTTCCTCGCCTTGAACATCTATCTGTTGTTTCAATTGCTGACGGAAACATGGGCGACCGAAGTCGTGACGAATGACAACACCTCGATCACGCAGATTTTAGACCAGCGGAACGTCGATCCGGCAAAATTGCCACGGATGGGTCGAGATATCGGCTATTTGACGGGTTCGTCTGAAGAGATGTCAGCTGCGATGATCACGAAAAATCGGGAGGCGCAGCTCGCGACGACGCTCGACAACATGCAACTCGAAGTCGAGTTGAAACAACCCGTGCCGCTCGATGCGAAGGATTTGCGGACGACCGCTTCGACGTTTGTGGCGGAATATGTTCCGTTTGGAAACGAGTACGCCTACTGGCGCTACGATGAAAAAACGAGACAGATTGCTTTCGTACAAACATTCGAGGACAACAAGATTTTTTCAGCACCTGAAGTCGAGGGTGGCACGGAAATGTACATCGGTCCGTCCCTCATCCTCATTCAGTTGAACGAGTCGTTCGAAGTGACGGATTATAAACAGCGTCATTTAAAAGACCTCTCCTCAAAAACGCAAGATGACCTCGTGTTGACGGCCAGTGAAGCCATCTCACAACTCGCGTCTCGGAAGTACTTCCAACCGAACCAGGAGATGCGGGCCATCAATACCGGATTTTACAGTTTACCGCTCGACAGCTCTGGCAGTTTGATTATCATGCCACCGCTTTGGTCGATCGGGATTGATGATCAGGTCTACTTCGTCAATGCAATCGATGGAACAGTCGAGCACGTGGAGTTTGAAACGAAAGAATGAAAGGAGTGATTGCGTGACTTTACAGTATAGTGTGTTAGCGAGCGGGTCGACCGGAAACGCCCTCTATATCGAGACGGAACGGACGAAGCTGCTCGTCGATGCCGGATTGACCGGAAAAGCGATGCAACAGCGCATCGAAGCCATCGGTCGGTCATTTGACGGAATCGACGCACTGCTCGTCACCCATGAGCACTCCGACCATATTAAAGGTGTCGGGATATTAGCACGTAAGTATAATTTACCGATTTATGCGAATGCGAAGACATGGGCGGCGATGGAATCACTGATTGGAAAGATTGATCCTGCCTTGAAGTTTCAAATCGAAGTCGGAGATGTGAAACAGTTCGGGGATATTGAAATCGAGACGTTCAACGTGAGCCATGATGCGGCAGACCCGATGTTTTATCAGTTTGCCCATGACGGGAAACGATTAGCCCATATCACCGACACGGGTTATGTCTCGGACCGGATGAAAGGGATCATCCGTGGAGCGGACGACTTCATCTTTGAGTCGAACCATGACGTCTCGATGTTGCAGATGGGGCGTTATCCATGGAGTGTCAAACGACGAATCCTCGGCGACTATGGCCACGTCTCGAACGAGGATGCAGCCATCGCGATGAGTGAGGTCATCGGTGACCGCACGAAACGGATCTATTTGGCCCATTTAAGTAAAGACAACAACATGAAAGAGCTCGCACAGATGAGCGTCTCACAAACACTCGGCATGCGAGACGTCGACTTAGGTCGAATCAAATTGTGCGACACGGACCCGACAATCCCCACTTCACTCGTTTCTTTATAAGGAAACTTGGGAAAAGACAGTTATCACACTGTCTTGAAGGGGGGACGCGTCGTGAACGAAGAGAGACACCATGAGTATGAACCTCAAGACGTCGAACCTGAAGTACACGAAGCAACAGAAGAGAAATCGACGTATCCGTCTCGGAGCGAATGGCGACCGAAGCAAGAGGAGCACGTACGCCATAAGCCGAGACCAAATATAAAACCGTTGTTACTCGGAGGGGTTGGCGGATTCTTAGGAGCGGCTTTGTTTTTTGTCATCGTGATGCTCTGGGATTCGCCGACCTCTCGTTTTGTGACGAATGAACTGACGCGAACCGAACAGGCCGTCACCGTCACCGAATCGGACGTCACGACCGCTGTCCTTGGGGCGAAGACGTCCGTCGTCAGCATCACCAATATCCAGCGTGCGTTCACCTCGGACTCGCAATGGGAGGCGGGTGCCGGATCCGGTGTCATCTATAAAGTAGAAGGAAACACGGCCTATATCGTCACGAACTTCCATGTCATCGAAGAAGCGGACGAGGTCAACATCGCCTTTTCCGATGGTCAAATCGCATCGGCAACCATTTTAGGCGAAGACCCGCTCAACGACTTGGCTGTCGCTGAGGTCGAGTTACCAAAAAACATCGATGTGGAGCCGATTGTTCTCGGTGACTCCACCGTTCTCCAAGCTGGCGAGACCGTCATGGCCATCGGAAATCCGCTTGGTGTCTTCTCAAACTCGGTTACGCGTGGTATCGTCAGTGGTGTCGAGCGGACGGTGCCGGTCGATACGAACAGCGACGGCTTGATGGATTATAACGCGGAAGTCATTCAGACGGATGCGGCCATCAACCCGGGGAATTCGGGTGGTGCGCTCATCAACATTCGTGGAGAGCTCGTCGGAATCAATTCGATGAAAATCGCCGAGGCGAGCGTAGAAGGGGTTGGATTCTCCATTCCCGTCAACGTGGCGCTACCGGTCATTGACATGTTAGAACGCGACGGCAAGGTGACGCGGGCACAGCTCGGTGTCACGATTCAGGAAGTCATCGCTGTACCCGGAAACATCCGAGAAGAGTATGGAATCTCCTTCGACCAGGAAGACGGTGTCTTCGTCGAAGAAGTGACACCGGGTAGTCCGGCTGAAGAAGCGGGACTGCGTGTTGGAGATGTCATCACGAAAATCGGAGACCGGGAGATCAAACGATACGTCGATTTACGCGATGCGCTCTATCGTGATGCGACGGTCGGTGATACGATTACCATTGAGTATTTACGTCGCGGGGAAGCAAGAAAAACCGAGGCGACATTAACTGAAGCAACATAAAGAAGCGGCGACGCTTCTTTTTTAAGGAGGAAAAACTGTGGAAAAAAAAGTATGCAAGGAACATGTTGAAATCGCTTTAGACATCATTGTGGATGAAACAGGTGAATACCCGTTGCTAGAGGAATTATCCACAAGTGAACACGTGACATGTGAGTTCTGTGAAGCCGATGCAACATATATTGTGTCAAGCAAAAACTAATTATCAACATGTGGATTTGTGGATAACTCTGTGGATAACCCTATGGATAACTCCAAAAAAACTGTGGAAAAAGGAAGAATTGGATGAATATTTCAATTATCACGGTCGGCAAACTGAAAGAAAAATATTTAAAGCAAGGAATTGCCGAGTATACAAAGCGGCTGTCTGCCTACGCAAAAGTGCAGGAAATCGAGGTCTCAGACGAAAAAGCACCCGAGCATTTGAGTGAGGCAGATATGTTACTAGTAAAACAAAAGGAAGGCGAGCGGATTTTGGCGAAGATATCTCCAGATACGCACGTCATCGCCTTGGCGATTCAAGGAAAGCAGCGGACGAGTGAAGAGTTCGCCCGTGAACTCGATCAACTCGCGACGTATGGAAAGAGTAAAATCGCCTTCGTCATCGGGGGATCGCTCGGTCTGTCGGACGATGTGATGAAGCGAGCGGACGATACAATCTCGTTCTCGAAGATGACGTTCCCTCACCAACTCATGAAGCTCGTATTGTGTGAACAGATATATCGGGCATATCGGATTAATCGGAATGAGCCGTATCACAAATAAACGTTATTTCTGAGGTATAGATATTAACGAACTCTCTTCTCATTGTTATTTACGTGAAGCAAATGAATTTGACAAAAGTGAAGAACGTGACTATTCATGAAAATCATCTAAGTTGGACCTCAAATTTATGTTGCTACTGGCTTTTAATACAAAATTTGAGGTCATGGATGATATATGAATCACAAAAGTTTGGTTGTGCACTGTAGATTACACTGAAATACGCTTCGCTACTCTATCTAAAAATCTTTTTCTTCGATGATCTTTCCCACTACTCGTAAACGGACTATTCAACCATTTCACATTTTTAAGTCCAATCCCTTTGAATGTTCTACGAATAAGAGTTCCTTCAATGGGATTCCCGGCCAAAAATTTTAAATACCACGTTGGCACTTCCGAAGTAGAAATGACGGTAGTTTTTTTAATATGAGTAAGTAATCCTTTCAATCCAGTAGATTCCTCTACATAGGCAAAATTTTTTAACATGACCTTGTCAAGAAACCCTTTCAAAATAGCAGGAACATCAAACCACCAAACAGGGAAGATAAAAACTAATTCATCACTGTCGCTTAGCATCTCCTGATATTGATTCACTAAGGGATCTCGGGATTGACCTTGCGAATAAAGAGATAAGTCAGATTCACTTAAGACAGGATTAAATTGATCCTTATTTAAATCAATGATTTGGTAATCTTTTTTCCGACGGACTAACTGTTCAATTGTTGTATCCATAATAGATTTATTGAAACTACCATGCCATGGATGAGCAAGAATGATTGTTGTTTTCATAGGTAACCCTCCTACTATTTTTAGAATTTAAATAACCTTTAATTTGAGCATATGCTTTTATTTGAACAATTGCTCAAATAATATATCTGCAATATAATGTTAGTGTAGACGCTAGGTCAATAAGTAGAGAGGTATTTATACAAATCTCTCATTTTGTACAAATTAAGGAGTACTTATGCTAAAGCAACAACCTATAAATATGAATTCTAAGAGATCAATCAATCTTTTAGTGAATACTATGTTGGAATTAATGCATCGAACGAATTTTACGAATATCACCATATCAGAACTTACTAAAACTGCGGGATTGGCGCGAAATACATTTTATGCTCACTTTGATACGAAAGAAGATGTACTAACCTATCATATGTATCATATATTTCGACAGAGGATTCAACTTGCCTCAACAGAAGCGAAACAGGAGCAACTTGATTTCGATACGTTGTATTTTGAAATATGGAGTGACAACATCGAGTTTTTAAATCTCTTAAAAGAAAATGATTTACTTCCGATTTTGAATCGCTTTGAGGAACATTTCGATTTACTTTGTACAGATTTTCAAATTTATGAGAATTGCAATGTATCTGAAAAAGCAGAAGTATATGCGAATGCGGTATACGCGGATTCATTAGCAAGTATTGTGAAAAGGTGGATGAAGACCGGCATGAAAGAAACTCCACAAGAGTTAAGTAATATTTTTAAAGAGTTTATACGATGAACATTGTTTACGAAATTTGCTCGGACTCTAAGCGTGATTACGGAACTAAAAAAGCATTTGGCGACGAATAATACTAAATGGTGAGTAGGTGGGTCTCAAACCATCTACTTTTTTATTTGAAAAACTAATTTAATTGAATAAAAATTAAATTTATGGAATTAAATTAGGTATAATATGTATATGAAGGGTTCATTACATAATTTTAGAAGGTACTTGAATACATGAAAAGGAGATTGATTATGAAAAGAATGATTGGGAGAGTCTCATTCGTTTTACTCACACTCGTCTTGATTGGTGTCATTGCGATTGTAGTGATCAAGCCAGGTGTATTTTCAACTAATCAACAGGCTGATGTATCGCTCGTCAAAGATCGACTCGTCGAATTGACGGAGTTGACAACGTTAAAATATGAATACAGCAACGTCATTGTCAGTCGAAACACGAGATCCGTATCGTTGATCGGATTAAAAGATGTCAAACTAGCGGAAGCAATCAAGCTGATTGAATACTCAGGATACCTCAAGGCGGGTACGGACCTCTCTAACATGGAGGTCTCTTACAATGACACGACTGAGCAGTTGAACGTCACTGTACCTCACTCAACCATTTTAGACAACGTAGCGAATACAGATGATGCTGTAGTGACAGATGTAAAAGGGACACTTTTTTCTGACTACCCCTCGCAATTGATTTTTGATGAAATCAATAAAGAGAAGGCAAAAATGGAAAAGACTAAGATTGATCAAGGTTTGCTGACAGAGGCAGACGAGCGCATTGAAGCGTTCTTGACAGAGTTTTTAAAGAATAGCGGTTATGAAACGGTGGCAATCGAGTTCAAATAATCGTTTACAAATTTTTTATACCACAAGGAGACTACGATGAACGCTACGACTCACCTCCTAACAAATCGACTAGATCCAAACTTTCTAAACACCTTCGAACGTTTTCAGGAAACGCATCGCATCTATGCCGTGGATTCAAATGGTGAGCTTTATCAAAAAGACGAGTACTATATTGATGAATGGGACGATGCGAAAAAGAAACAGGTCATCGAGATTCTCAACTACTACATCGATCGTGGCGGAGTTGTTGTTGCAATCCGAAATGGTGAAACGTTACTCGGCTTTGCCGGACTGAACGGACAACCGCTCGGAACGGAAGGCCAGTATTTGAATTTGGGTTTCATTCATGTGAGTCGTCCTTGCCGAGGTCAGGGAATCGGGATGCGATTATTTGAACGTGTCTGTCAGGCAGCAATCGAACGGAGTGCGAAAAAACTATACATCGGGGCGAATCCGGCCGTTGATACGTATCATTTCTACAAATCGATGGGATGTACGTTAGCCGAAGAAATCGTGCCAGAAGTCTACGAGGCAGAACCACTCGACTTACAACTCGAATATGTTTTATCATCTCCTGAGACTGCATCATAACGATGTGGTCTTTTTCATGCATAAAATCGCTCAACTCCAAGCTTTTCCTCCTACGAAGAATTGAGGATTTCGAAAAATTGTGATAGAATCACAAGGCAAATGATTATCATTATCAGTCGATAATATTAGATAGAATCGAATAAGGTTGAGTGAATGTGAAAGGATGAATACAATGAGCACGCTTGAAGCATATAATATGGCATTTCGAAATGGATTGGAACTAGAGGACGATGTGGTCCTTGAAGAGATGAAGCTCGGGGAATCAACGGAGTGGGATTCGATTGGACATATGACCCTCATCGCTGAAATCGAGGATGCGTTTGACGTGTATATCGACTCGGATGAAATGACAGAGTTCCATTCGTATCAGTCTGGTATCGCGTTGTTGCAACGTCTCGGTGTGGACATCCAGTCATGACGCTTTTTCAAACACTCGAGCAGTACACGAATCGTGAGGCGGTCTATGCGGACCGCTCTTATTCATATAAAGAGATGATGGAAGTCGGGGACTCGATTTGTCAGGAAGTCGGCGAACGGTCGCTCGTCTTCTGTTTATGTGCTAACCGAGTCGAGTCGCTCTTCGCATATATCGGCTTTCTCCGTGGACGAGTCGTCCCGGTCTTGCTCGATGCAGATATTCCAGTAGAACAATTACAGAAGTTGATGGAACGGTATCAACCGACTCACGTCTGGGCTCCGGAGACGAGGGAGGATTTGGCTGAGTCGCTAGATTCTTTCTATGCTTATGGCGGCTACGCCCTATTTGAAAACGAAACATCGGTTCGCCACCAACTTCATGAGGAGCTTGCCCTTCTGTTGACAACTTCCGGTAGTACAGGGAGTCCGAAACTTGTTCGCCTCACATACAAAAATCTGATGGCGAACGCTTCATCCATCATCGACTATCTCGACATCGATCAAACGGATAAACCAATCACGACACTTCCGATGAACTATTCGTATGGACTCTCCATCATCAACAGTCATCTGTTAAAAGGAGCGACCCTCATCCTGACAGACCGCTCAATCGTTCAAAAGGAGTTTTGGGAGCTATGTCGTGCCGAGAAGGCAACCACGTTTGGTGGGGTCCCGTTTCATTATGAGATGTTGAAACGATTGAAGTTTGAGACGTACGACCTCCCAAGCCTGAAGAAGTTGACGCAAGCCGGTGGCAAGTTAGATCCGAAGCTTGCGCAGCACTTCTCAACGGTATGTGAAGAAAAAGGAATTCAATTTTTCATCATGTACGGTCAGACGGAGGCGACGGCCCGGATGTCGTATTTACCGGATCGGATGCATGCGAAAAAAGCCGGTAGCATCGGAATTGCCATCCCTGGTGGAACGCTCTCGTTACGAGATGAAGCCGGGAACGACATCAAAGATGCGAATGTGACGGGCGAACTGGTGTATCAAGGCGACAACGTGTCGTTTGGGTATGCGACCTCGTTAGCGGACCTTTCAAAAGGTGATGACAATCACGGTGTTTTACGAACAGGTGACATGGCGTATCGTGACGAGGATGGATACTTCTTTATCGTCGGCCGAATCAAGCGCATGATCAAACTGTATGGCAGTCGAATCAGCCTAGACGAAGTCGAGGCGCTCCTTCGAGAGCATGGACATGACTCCGTCTGTGCCGGGGAAGACGACCAGTTATACGTGTATACGTTACAAGATGACGTTGCACGCATTCAAAAAATCATCAAAGAACAAATCAAGGTGAAAGGTGTTCGGGTGATGCAGATTGACGAGATTCCGCGTAATGCGTTCGGGAAGATTCGTTATGCCGCATTGCCGAAGCGAGAACTTGTGACCACCTGATTGTCAGGAATCGGTATATCATCAAGTTTCATAACATCAGGTGGTAAATATGACTTTTATTTCGATTGAATTTCTCTTATTTTTAACACTCATCGTTGGAACGTACTATATGGTTCCACATCGATATCGTTGGGTGCTCCTTTTGTTGGCGAGCTATGTCTTTTACGCCACGTTGAGCGTTCAATTCATCCCGCTCCTGCTGATCAGTACCGCTTTCACCTATGTGATTGGAATTCTGATTGAGAAACAGGAGAAGAAGGAGCAGAAAAAACGGCTCATGTGGGTCGGTGTCTCGGTGCTCGTCTTCTTCCTCGGCTGGTTCAAATATTTTAATTTCGTCAATGATTCGCTCCGTTCATTTGCTACATGGAGCGGATTTGATTATGATGTCCCGTATAGAGAAATCGTCTTACCGTTGGCGATTTCCTTTTATACGTTCCAGGCCATCAGTTACGTCGTGGACGTCTCGCGCGGGAAGCAGAAGGCGGAGCGTCATTATGGCTATTTCTCGGTTTATTTCGCCTTCTTCCCACAACTTGTGGCAGGTCCGATTGAGCGGGCGAAAAAACTGTTGCCGCAGTTGAAGACGGAGCAACATCTTGACTATGACAACATCAGCTACGGCATCCAGCGCATCATTTGGGGATTCTTCAAGAAGACATTGATTGCCGATCGGTTGGCCCCGATTGTCGCGAGTGTGTTCAATAGCCCGGACCCGACCGGTTCGGAGATTGTGCTCGCGACGATGTTGTTCTCGATTCAACTGTTCGCGGACTTCTCGGCATGCAGTGACATCGCGATCGGCTGTGCACGCTTACTCGGGATTCGCTTATCGGAAAACTTCAAGCAACCGCACTTCGCCGTATCGATTGCCGACTTCTGGAACCGCTGGCATATCACGCTTTCGATGTGGCTACGGGATTATATCTTCATGCCACTCGCGAAAGGAAAGAAGAAACGCGAACAAATTTATGGTGCCATCCTTGCGACATTTTTAGTAAGTGGAATTTGGCACGGAGCCGCATGGAACTTCGTCTTATGGGGACTCATTCATGGAATCTATCGCGTCTTCGGAGATCATACGAAACAACAACGTGAAAAAATGGCGTCATGGGTCGGATTTGACCGTGTGCCGACACTGCATCGGTGGTGGAAAATCGCCATCACGTTCCAGCTCGTCTGTTTCTCACGTGTCTTCTTCCAGTCGCACTCCATGGCGGAGGCGTTCTCGCATGCCAAACTGTACGTGACGCCTTCTTCATGGGCACCGTCAGGCATGTTGCAGGCGATTCAAATCTTCTCATTGCTCGATTTGATCATCTTCCTCGTCGTCTTTGTCGTCGTTCATCTGTTCCAACATATCGAGCGGACGAGAGGTTCGGCTTGGGATTGGATGGCACGTCAGTCTGCCGTGACGAGTGTGGCCATCAACTTGTTCTTGATTATCTCAGCGTTCTTATTTGGCGTGTCGAGCCAAGGATTTGTATACGGTGGGTTCTAAGATGGATGGAAAGGAATTAGCATGAAGCGTTTAGGAATCAAAATAGGTGTCGTATTACTCGTCATCATCGCAATCTTCATTCCCGTCAACGAGTTCGTGAAAGAGTCGTGGGAATATAATAATAACCGAGCTGTCCTTGCCTTCAAGGAAGACCCTCACCCGGTCGACATCATCAATTTGGGGACGTCCCATGCGATGTACGGGTATTCATTCAAGTCGCTTGGATTATCGCATCTGGATTTGGCGTTACCGAGTCAGCCAATCGAATATGACTTGAAGATGTTAAAAGAATACGATGAACATCTGAAGCCAGGTGGGGTCGTGATTGTGTCGTTATCACAAATCACCTTCAGCAATTCGAACGTCGGTCGGAAAGAAAACTACTATCGCGTCTTGGAACGGGAAGACTTGGAGTCGGTCAGTTGGTTCAACTACTATACACACGAACGCTTCCCTGCATTGAACAGTGGGAGCGCGTACGCCGCCATTTCCCGGGAAATCCGAGATTTTCGCTTCGATGCGCATAAGCCATGGGAGAATGGGGGGCTGAACTATTCCGAGCGTAAGTATGAGGAAGTCGCCGCCCAATATGAGAATGCCGTGAACAATCACGAGATTGAAGAGAATATGGCATATTTACAAGACATCATCGATTATTGCAAGAAGCAAGGCTATCGCGTCGTCTTAGCGATAGAGCCGGTCCATTCATCGTATCATGCGTATTTTGACGAAGCGATCATGGAACGTCTCGTGTTTCAGCACCTAGAGAAGCTGGATTTAGATGTTCCTTTCCTCAATTACATGGGGGATGAACGGTTCATTCACAAACAATCCTTCTTCCATAACCCGGACCATTTGAATGGGGACGGGCGAACGTTATTGTCTACGCTTGTTTATGAAGATTTGAAGCGGTTGGGGTATATTCAAGATGAAGATGATAATATGGAACGGGAGTGATTCCAATCGAAACAATCTATTTAGCGGGCGGATGTCTATGGGGCGTTCAAAAATTTGTGAGGACATTACCTGGCGTCCTTTCAACTGAAGCGGGACGTGCGAACGGAACGACGGACACGTTGGACGGGGAATATGACGGATACGCGGAGTGCGTCAAAACGACGTTCGATCCGGACGTGGTGACGGTCAATGATTTGATGGGCTATTTATTTGAAATCATCGACCCATACAGCATCAACCAACAAGGAATCGATGTCGGAGAGAAGTATCGAACGGGTGTCTACAGTGAGGAGTCACAACATGTGATGGAGGCGCAGGCATTCATTGATCGACGCTCGGATGCGAAGCGGATTGCTGTTGAAGTCAAGCCGCTCACAAACTATGTGCGAAGTGCGGACGAGCATCAGGACCGCCTGACGCGTTGTCCGGATGATTATTGCCATATTCCGAAAGACTTATTAACAAAATATCAGAACGTGTCATCATCAAAGCGTCTCTTCTGAGATGCTTTTTTTCATTTTTTCCCAAATGAGTAAAGCTAAATGGACGCGTTTCATGTCTAATGAGTGTAAGGGAAAAAACGAAAAGGGGGGACGTTCGATGAAACGTCTCATTCAGAAAGCGCAACGAGGTAATGATCAGGCTTTCTTAAAGATCTTTCAGCATTACGAGGCCGACCTATATCGGATGGCCTACGTGTACGTCAAAAATCCGGACGATGCGCTCGACGTTGTGCAAGAAGTCGCTTATCAAGCATTTAAAAAGATCAGAACGTTACGGGAACCACAATTTTTGAAGACGTGGTTGATGAAGATCACCATCAACTGTGCGCTCGATGTCATGAAGAAGAGACAAAATGTGATTCAATTGAAGAAGGAGTTTGAAGAGTCAATCGGAATTGCGGAAACGGATTACGCGATAACGATGACACTCGCTGATATGATGGATTCTCTTCATGAGGATGAACGCAGTGTGGTCGTGCTGAAATATTATCAGGACTACACGTTTCAACAAATCTCAGATTTATTAGAATGGCCGATTGGTACGGTGAAGACAACCTTGTATCGGGCCGTCGATAAATTGAGACGAGAATGGAAGGAGGCTGATTGCTATGGATCGTGAGATGAAGCGAGTGTTGGCAGACATCGAAATTCCGGGTGAGCTACGGGAGCGGGGGCGCCAAGGTGTGAAGCGAGCGAAACAAGAAATGCGCCGGGAACCAGGATTTATCCGTCGGCGGTTGATGACGGTCGGAATCGCAGCGGCACTACTCATCCCGACTGGTGCATTCGCTTATCAATCCCTCTTGGCGGATGAGTTATACGGTTCGTTTGACGAGATGAAAGTACATATCGTCAGTGCTACTTTAGAGAAATACTTGTTATTGGACGCCAAATTGAATCAAGCGAAAGGAGTATTGGGTGAGGCAGAATATAATGAGTTCGAGCGAGGTCTGAGCATCTTCACGGATACGCGAATCGCTTATGGAAATACGAACGGAAATGTCGATTATGAAGCGATTCCGAAGGCGGAACGAGCGGAAGTGAAGCAGGCACTTGCTGATCTTCAGCCATACTTCGATCAATTGAACGATCAGCCTGCTGCACGTGATGTGTTGACTGCTGACGAATATGACGCATATATCGAAGCGCTTATGCGAGAAGAATCGATTCGAGTACGTGCTGGGGAGTATGTCGAAGACATGCCGGATGAGTTGCGACAGTCTTATGAAGAGGCACTCGCGATTATTCGAGAGGTCAATCGGAAGCAACAACAAAACTAGTCATGGTTCATAAGGATGGGAAAATATGTTATCTTCATCATGTTCTCATTCAGAAAATGAAAAAGAGGTACAAACATGTTCACATTCGGAATCATTGGTGGTGCAAGTCTTCTTTTAGTGGCGTTCGTCTTCGGCGTGACATATCTTGTCATCCGATCCATTGTAAAAATGATGAAAAAGTAAAAGAAGGAGTCGGTCACTCAAATCGAGTGATGGACTCCTTCTTTTTACGTCCGTTCGAGAACATTCACGAGCATCTGATGGATGACAGTATGATCGTTCGGGTCATGAAGCTGATAGGGACTGCCGGGGAGCGTATATACATCTTTCGCTCCGACGTACGTGATGTGGAGTGTCAAGGAACCATCTTCCTGACACGCCGTCGTCAGTTCCAACTCACCACTGATGACACCGACTTCTTCCGTCATGACACCGTGGGTTGCCTTAAAGATCGAAGTGATTTCGTTCATTCGAAGACTCCTTTTCTAACTCAGTAACTGCAAGCATTGATGGCTGTCGTGAGTGCTGACTTCTCTGCTGATTGAAGGCTCAAGCCCCAACGACTCTTCGTTTCGACCCACATCTTCGCATACGCACAGCGAGCGCCGGTGCGAGGGGGTTGCCATGTCGACGGATCTTGGTCTCCTTTTGAGCGGTTCGATGAAGCGGACACCGCAATCAATTGAGGACCGTTCAAGTCGTTCGCAAAGCTTTGACGTTTTGTCGTCGTCCAGCTGCTTGCGCCAGAGCGCCATGCTTCAGCGAGCGGAACGACGTGGTCGATATCAATGTCAGAGGCTGAGGTGAACGTGATTCCGTCATAGTAACTGTACCATGAGCCAGTCGCAACCGGACATTCGTCGACGACCGAGTCAGCGTCTCGTTTCAAGACGATGTGACGCGTGTTACAACCGCTTCCTTGACTCGACCAGTGCGGGAAGAGGTCACGACTATACCCCGTCATCGACCCTTCATTTTTGACAGTGAGGGCATTCAGTTTCGTGAGCGCGTCCGCTTTCGATGGGATGTTCGGTGGGAAAGCAGAGACTGGTGTCGCGTCAAACGATGCGGAAATCCAGACGAGCAAGGCGACAAGTGCGACAGACATGAGTTTTTTTAACATAAAAAGCCTCCTACTATGTATTTGGAATGAACACTTGTCGAGCAAGTGGGCAACCTTTCATCAAACAACTAGTGAGACAAACATCACGCGATAAATTCAACTTGATCATACACAGGACGATTTTGAAAAAGTGTGAAAATCTGCAAAATGATTAGAAAGACTGTCACAAATCCTTCTCCAGTATCAGCAAGGGACATGGTGTTATTTCTTTGGAACTAGTGAGCGATCAGGACTGGTATAATGGATGACATGGATGGAGAGAAAAGAAGAGGTGGATGGAATGAACAAGAAAGAGATTGCGGCGATTCGCCGACAGTTTAAAGTAAATGCGACAAAGCTAAAGATTGCTGACTTATATACGATTTACATCCGACAGGAAACGAATGAGATTTATTACGAAGAGTTGCGCCCATTCCCGTTCTTAGAAGAAGAGCAGCAGGAGCTGTTTTTGACGAACTTCAAAAAAGTGCTCGGTGGAAAACTTGATGAAAAACTGTTCGAAGTGAAGTTCCAATATCCCGAGGAAGGTCAAGTCGACCATACGCAAGGGTTGCTGTATGAAGGACTTCGTACGGAAGAGACCGACGTCTGGACGGACTATATGCAACGCATCGCGTTGAAGATGGTGAAAGACACGCCGTTTGAGAAGGATATGGTCGTGACGTTCATCCGGGGGAATTACAATAAGCCGACGAACCGGTACTCGGAAGAGTCTGAGATTCACGCGAACGATGAGGTGTATACGACGAAGTTCATCCTCGGCAGTATCAGCCCGACAGAGCTTCCGAAAAAATCACTCGTCTTTGACTTCGTCGAGCGGGAATTCAAAGCCAGCTTGATTGTGAATCCAATCATCAAACTCGAGGCGCCAATCGGCGGATTCTTGTTCCCGTGCTTCACGGATAACGCGGCCGATGTGAACCATGTCCTCTATTCGGCACACAAAGCGCATCAACCGGATATGACGTTCATTGAGAACGTGTTGAACGGTTCGGAGATTGTCACGGCAGTGGAAGAGAAGGCGGTCTTCGAAGAAGTGGTCAAAGCGGTCATCGGCGAAGAAGTCAATTCCCGGACTCTCGCGACCGTTTATGATGAAATCAATCAAATCATTGTCGCCGAAGAAGAGAACGAACAGGAAGAAGAGAGAGTAGCGATGCTCGACTCCCGTGCCGTCGAGGTCGTCTTACGGGCGAGTGGTGTGGAAGATGTGACGACGGAGAAAGTCGAGCAGGCGTTCAAGCAAGTCGTCGACGATACGAAATATGAGATGAAAGCGACGAGTGTCGTTCCGAAGTATACGTCAAAGTCGATTAAAATCAATACGAAAGTGGCCAATATTTCCGTCAGTCCACAAGACTTGAAATACGTGAAGCAAGTGAACTATAAAGGAAAACCGTGCTTGTTGATTGAAGTGGAAGAGGAGACGGAGATTGAAGGGTTCAAGCTCATCTCGGAAGAGTCGCTAGACTAATCGAGCATGTTGCAGTGTTCATAAGTGAACGTTCAAGCTAAGAGTCCAAGATGTAAACCTTGGGCTCTTTTTTGACAATCAAGTGAGGAAGGTTGAATTCAAACTTTGATACAGGTATGATGCAGGTGAAAACGTTTTCTAAAAGCTATATTTTTTTAGTGTTTATCGAAAGCGCTTTCGGAATTTATGAAACAACAAAAAACCTCAAAGACGAATATCATCTTTGAGGCTAGAGTTGTATTATTTACGCGCTTTGCTTACTTTTAATTTCTTCCCTTTGACCGGCGTCGTCTCCATCGCTTGAAGGACAATTGAACCTTTTCCGTTCAAAATATCGACGTATGTCATCTGATCATTGATTGTGATGATTCCGATGTCGTCAGCGGATACGCCAGGGATTTTGGCGATTGTTCCGACGAAGTCGACGGCGCGAAGTTTTTTCTTCTTCCCGCCACTGAAGTGAAGCTTCATGATGTCCTGGTTAATACGAGCCGTCTTGTTGTTTCGAACGACACGTCGGCCACTTAACTTCTGCTCAAAGGCATCTTGGTTAGCCGCGACTTCCGCTTCTGTCGGTGCATCGATCATCGGAATCTCGAATTGAACGTATGATTCGATAGCTCCGATGAGACGTTCTTCCTGACGGGTCATGAGCGTGATGGCTGTTCCTTGTTTGCCGGCACGTCCGGTACGACCCGTCCGGTGCACGTAACTTTCCTTTTCGACAGGAACGTCATAGTTGATGACGAGCTCGACGTTATCGACATCGATTCCACGTGCTGCGACGTCTGTCGCCACGAGGTAGCGGAAGTTACCCATCTTGAATCCGTTCATGACGGCGAAACGGTCCTCTTGTTCGAGTCCGCCGTGAAGGCGTTCAGCTGAGTAACCGGCTTTGTCGAGCTCGGCGTACACCGTATCGACGTTCTCTTTCGTACGACAGAAAATCATACAGCTATCCGGGTTCTCGACGACCGTGATGTCTTGAAGGACAGCCAGTTTCTCATTCCGGTGAACCGGGAGGAGACGGTGCTCGATTGTCGAAGCGGTCATGCCGGTCGATTCGATTGCGACACGTGCCGGAGCATTCATATGCTTCTGGCAGAGACGTTCGATATCTTGTGGGAATGTCGCTGAGAAGACCATTGTGACGCGGTCTTTCGGCAACTGTTGAAGAATCTTCTCGACGTCAGCGAGGAAGCCGCGATTGAGCATCTCGTCCGCTTCATCGATGATCAAGTATTCGACGCGGTCGAGTGAGAGGGTCTCACGCTCGATATGGTCCATGACGCGACCTGGCGTACCGACGACGATATGTGTCTTTTGTTTCAACTCTTCACGTTGTTTCGAAAACGGTTCTTTCCCGTAGACGGCAGTCGCTTTGATTCGCTTGAAACGTCCGATGTTCGTCATGTCTTCCCGTACTTGGACAGCGAGTTCGCGTGTCGGTGTCAAGACGAGCACTTGGGGTTTATTTTCGGCCCAGTCGATGAGCTCGATGACCGGAATCCCGAAAGCAGCTGTCTTTCCGCTTCCCGTCTGTGCTTTGACGATTAAGTCTTCGCGCTCGAGCGCACGCGGGATGACCTGCTGTTGTACCTCAGTCGGTGATTCGTATTTCATAATGCCTAGCGCGCGCGTGATCTCGTCGCTCAGGCGATAATCAGTAAATTGCTGTTTGTTCATGGGTAACCTCATTCTTTCGTGAAAACTTCTGCTTCAGAAAATTTCAATGTCTATTTGCAATACAGTCCATTATAGACCGAAAGGCATTAGGAAAGCCAATTTCATATAAAAATAAGTACTGGTGAAAGGGGTCTACATATTGAAACACAGTTATGAAAATCTCATGGATTATTTGAATCAGCATCAGCAACTTACGAGAACAAACCACCTCGAAACCATCATCAAACTCATTCCAGGTTCAGACCGTACCGGTGACCTTGATCCACGCGTCTTTGCGACGTTGACCGCAAATCATTCTTCGCACAATGAACCGGATACAACATTTGACCTGGAGGCGGCACGCGCCAGCATGGGGTGGCCGAACCGGGATCAGACGACGACTGATATCAAAACCGAGTATCTCATGATTCCTAGTGAGGACGGTGACATCCCGGTTCGTCTGTATCGTCCGCATCATACTGAAGCCATCCCAGCCATTCTCTTCTTCCATGGTGGCGGCTTCTTCGGAGGCACGCTCGAGACGGTTGAGAATCCTTGTAAGTTGCTCGCGGAACGAGCGAACGCGGTTGTCCTCTCCGTCGATTATCGTCTCGCCCCGGAGCATCCGTTCCCGGCCGGATTGAATGACTGTTACCGCGCTTTTGAATGGGTATATGCCAACGCGACGGAGTTGAACGTCCTTCGTGATCAAATTGCTGTCGCAGGGGATAGTGCCGGAGGCAACTTGGCGACCGCTTGCTGTCTGATGGAGCAAGAACGAGGGGAAGGACGCATTTGTTATCAAGCGCTCGTCTATCCCGTCGTCAATCTGGGTTCGATTCCGACAGATGATTTTAAATGGGCGCTCGATGCTTATGATATCTCGCATCATCACGACCTAATTCGAGGTGTCGTGCTCGCCCTCGCCGACTCGGATTCGCTCTTAAATGACCTCTATCTTCAAGGGGAGGTGGATGTCACGCATCCGCTCGTCTCACCATTATTCGCAGACGATGTCTCAGGCCTACCACCGACTTTGATTGTGACGGCGGAGTACGATTACTTACGACTCGAAGGGGAGGCGTATGCGCGGAAACTGGCACGAGCGGGTGTCCCGACACGCCTCATTCAATATCGGGGGATGGACCATGCCTTCATGGACAAGTTGGGAGACTATCCACAGGCAGACGATTGTATGAATGTAATCGCAAAAGGACTTAAGGAGCTGACGAAATGAAACAGTATACATTGGATTGGACTCGTTATGAGGAATTGGCACGTCAAGCGGTCGCGGAAGGTGTCGTGTTAGTCAAAAATGAACAGAAGACCCTCCCATTACAGTCAGGGACGAAGCTCGCCGTATTTGGTCGTAGCCAGTTCCATTACTACAAGAGCGGTACGGGCTCAGGCGGGATGGTGAACGTCGGACATGTCACGACGCCGCTCGAGGCATTGCGCGAGCGTCCAGATATTCATATCAATGAATCGCTCTATGCGACGTATGAGGAATGGGTGAAGGAGAATCCGTTCGACCAAGGTGTCGGTTGGGCCGGTGAACCGTGGTCGCAACAGGAGATGGACGTAACGGACGAACTCGTCGAACAGGCGACACAAGAATCAGATGTCGCCCTCATCATGATTGGACGTACGGCAGGAGAAGACCGTGACAACACGGCCGATCCGGGTAGTTACTTATTGACGGATATCGAACATACGATGATCGAGCGCGTCACGAAACGCTTCGACAAGACGGTCGTCGTGTTGAACGTTGGGAACATCATCGACATGAAGTGGGCGAAGGAGCCGAGTGCCATCCTCTATGCATGGCAAGGTGGGATGGAAGGTGGAAAAGGACTCGTCGACGTGCTCGTCGGAGATGTGAGTCCTTCCGGGAAACTGACGGATACGATTGCTCAATCGATTGAAGATTATCCGTCGACGAAGAACTTTGGTCATGCAGATAAAGGCATTTATCAAGAAGACATCTATGTCGGTTATCGCTACTTCGAAACGTTCGCGAAGGAGGATGTCTTATATCCATTCGGATTCGGACTGTCTTACACGACGTTCAAAACGGAGGTAAAGCATACCGCAGAAACTGATGGTGTCCTGACGGTCGAGGTGGAAGTGACGAACGCGGGTGAGTGCGATGGGAAAGAAGTCGTCCAACTCTACGTCGAGAAACCGCAAGGGAAGCTCGGGAATCCGTTCCGGTCATTGGTGGCGTTCGAGAAAACCTTGCTTCTTGAACCGGGCGAGCGCCAAATCCTTTCTTTCAACGTCCACATGACTGACTTTGCGAGCTATGACGACTCTGGCGTGACGGGTTATGAATCGAGCTTCGTTTTAGAGGCAGGAACGTATCGGTTGTACGTCGGAACGGATGTGCGTTCGGCTACACTCGCTCTCGAAGTCGAGCAACAGGAGCAACGTGTCCTCGAGACGTTAAGTGAAAATATGGCGCCCGTCCTCCCATTCGAACGGATGAAACCGATTCAGGGCGAAAAAGGATTTGAAGTAGGCTACGAGTCGACGCCGCTTCGCGCCGTTGACGTGGAGACGCGCTATTTGGAAGAACGTCCTGAGAAGCGACCTTTCACAGATGACCAAGACATCAAATTGAGTGATGTGTATCATGGAAAGGCTTCACTCGACACATTCTTGGATCAATTGACGGATGAAGATTTGGCTGCTATTGTCCGCGGACAAGGGATGAATTCTCCACGCGTCACACCGGGGACGGCAGCGGCGTTTGGTGGCGTATCCGACCGGTTGAACGAGCTTGGGATTCCAGCGGCATGTTGTGCCGATGGTCCATCAGGCATTCGCATGGATATCGGGACGAAAGCGTTCGCGCTTCCGAACGGGACGCTTTTGGCTTCCACGTTTAACGTCGATCTCGTCGAAGACTTGTTTGAGATGACTGGGCTTGAGATGCGAAAAAACCGCGTCGACACGTTGCTCGGACCAGGAATGAACATTCACCGTAACCCATTGAATGGTCGAAACTTCGAGTATTTCTCGGAAGATCCGCATTTGACTGGGAAGATGGCGGTCGCTCAATTGAACGGCATGCATCGTGTCGGGGTGACGGGAACGCTCAAACACTTCAGCGCCAATAACCAAGAAGCGCATCGTCACGATATCGACTCGGTCGTCTCGGAGCGGGCGTTACGCGAGATTTATTTGAAAGGGTTCGAGATGGCGGTGAAAGAAGGACGCGCATCGTCCATCATGACGACATACGGCGCGGTCAACGGGATCTGGACGGCTGGTCTATACGATCAAAATACGCGTATCTTACGTGATGAGTGGGGCTTTGAAGGCATCGTCATGACAGACTGGTGGGCAAAAGTGAACTTCCGTGAGGATGAGTCGGCCAATCGTCAAAATACGGCAGCGATGGTTCGCTCACAAAACGACTTGTACATGGTCGTCGACCGTCCGGACCTCAACTCGTTCGAGGATAACACGATGGCATCACTCGAAGAAGGGAGTGTCACACGGGGCGAGTTGTTGCGGAGCGCGCGTAATATTTGTACGTTCATCTTGAAATCACCGGCGATGGAGCGTCTTCTCGGGATTCATGACGGTTCAGTCGAGGTGCTCGGCTTTGAGGATGAGATGAATCAACAGGATGCATTTGAGTTGGACTATCAACATCTCGAGAACGGGGAACATGTGGATTTGTCAGGAATCGATACTTCGACAGGGAACACACATGTCTTCGCCATCTCGGTCGACCAAACGGGGACGTATGATATCACGTTGACGGCTCGTTCGAACGCCGGAGAGTTGGCACAGATGCCGGTGACGTTGTTTGCGAACAATATCCCGGGTGCGACGTTCACGTTTAATGGGACGGACGGGGAATGGGTGACGCAGACGAAACAGGTCTTTTTCTTGAACCAACATAATTATCTCCAACTCTATTTCGCACTGAGCGGTCTAGAAGTGAAGGACGTGTCCTTCACGCTCGCAGATGAATTCAGTATGAAGAACGGTTGAGCCGCCCTTTTGCCGATTCATTGAATCCGGTATAATCGAAAGAACGATACATCGCAAAGGAGGCGCATACCCGTGGAAAATCGGCTTCGATTTTCTAGGTCTTCACGCACTCATGCAAAGCCATTTGGACGAAAGGCGATCACTTGCATGGGGCGAAACGAATACCTTGATCGCTTGATTTAACGTAACCCGTTTGGCTTTGCTCCCTTATCGGATTGGATTCATTCAATAAGGAGCGAGGTATGATGAAGTACGTCAATGCGCAACACATCCTGCCAGAACGATTGTTGCAAGAGGTGCAACAATACGTACAAGGTGAGACGCTATATGTGCCGACCCCGACCGACACGAAACGGAAATGGGGGACGGTCAACGGTGGGAAACAATTACTTGAGGAACGAAACGAAGCCATACGCGCAGCGTTTCGAAATGGAGAGCGAATCGAAAATCTGGCCAAGTCCTATCATTTGGCGACGCACACGATTCGAAAGATTGTATACCGTTCGAAATGAAGGAGGTACGACTAGTTCGCTAGTCGTGCCTTTTTAGGTCGACTATATTTCTTAATCAAAGTGTACTCAGTAAGGAAGCATTGTTTCCTGTAAACTGAGAATTAAGCAAGGGGGCGACAAAATGTCAGATCCATTTATTCAAAACGAACAGTATAATCTCATCAAAGAACAAGTGACGCTCGTCAAAGAGAGTCGAACGCAAAGTCTGCCGCCTTCTGTCTTGCGAGCAGTCATCGACTTGGCACAATCGAAAGTGATCTATGCATTTCCTGAAGCGACGACTGAACAACTGAAGCTGTTACAGTTCGCGGCGCTACAGACGAACGAAGCGTTCGACGAATACATGCAACAATTACGAGAATGGGTTCAACCGTTTCCCGTTATTTCTGCCGAGCAGCTGAAGGAATTGTTCCCGAAACAAAAGAAGCTTCGCTTACCGGAGTTATCCGATGTTGATTTTGGACGACTCACTTATCTGAGTTGGAACGATGGACGTTCCAATCAAAAGTTGATGATTTGCCAATACGAAGGTCAATTGATTGGCATCGCATGTAAACCGAGCACGAATACGAAGAAAAACATATGTGCCTTTTGTAATCAGTTCACGGATGTGACGTACTGCGTTACGATCACCAAAGCGAAACAAGCGAAAAATCCGGACTATTACAAAGCCATCGGCACATATATATGTGTCGACAGTAAGACGTGCAACGAACACATCACGAGCCAAGAGGCGTTGCATACTTTTGTTCATACAGCGTTACAGGCCTGACGAGAGAGTCAGGCTTTTTATGTTAAACCAACAAAACAAATCAAGCGGCATGGTTTTCAATTTTATTCACGAGCAGTCTGTTCATTCTTTAAAATGCTTCTAGTGATTTGATTGTATGTCTGAGTACATCCACGTCTTCATTTTCCCAGCCCAATCGATTTACTGCATTAATAAACTGTCGTGTTGCTTTAATAAGAGTAACCTTCAGTTCTTTAATTAAAACGATACCGATTTCCGTCTTCATTTGACCATCTTTAATAAATGATAATTCGAGTTCAGACAAAGATATCTTTTTGGCGGATATAGAAAGGGGACCATCCATAAATGGAAACGAATGAACGGATGTCACTGGAGCGAACAAAAGTGCTCGACAGCTGTCACTCCACCATTTTAAAAGGACAGCAACGAAATCAGACCATCCTACTCCCGGGAAATAATCGTATGTATCAATGACAAAGTTGATTTCGCCAATAATTTGACCAGAGTATGTTAACGAATCAAGATTAATCTCGATGGAAATTTGATGACACATCATTGCTCACCTCATCCGTTTTTGAAAGATTACTACTAAGACCATCTTACTCGAGCTATACGAAGTACGAAACGATGAGTTGAATTGACAGAAGTTGTCGTATGATAGACAGACAACCATGATTCGATTAACGAGGGGGAAGCGGATGAAACACGCAGTGATTTTTGACATGGACGGAACATTGTTTCGGACAGATTTGATTTTGGAACGGGCGCTAGATGAAACGTTTGATCATTTACGAAGTGAAGAAAAATGGAAAGGTCCGACACCGATTGATCAATATCGGAACATCATGGGGGTACCGTTGCCAGTTGTTTGGAACACATTGCTCCCACAATACGATGAGCAAACTAGAGAAGAGGTCGATACCTATTTCTTAACACGACTCATCAAAAACATTGAAAACGGGAATGGAGCATTATATGCAGGGGTACTCGAACTGTTTGAACAATTGTATCAAATGGGGCATTCCATCTTCGTCGCAAGCAATGGTTTGGTGGACTATTTACAAGCCATCGTCACGCACTATGAATTAGATCGTTGGATCACAGAAACTTATAGCATTCAACAAATCGACACGTTGGATAAGGGCGATTTGGTGGCTGAAATCGTGAAGAAGTATGAACTGCAGGAGGGCTTCGTGGTAGGTGACCGATTATCGGATATCTCGGCTGCACGAGCGAACGGACTCATTTCAATCGGCTGTCGTTTTGACTTCGCACAAGAAGTAGAGTTACAAGAAGCGAATTACGTTGTGAATCACTTGGCAGAAGTTCTCGATATCGTTTCAAAGGAGACGGCTTCGCTATAAGTGAATCGATTTCTGGATTGGACTCGTAAGTAAAGGACTACAACAAATCGGAGGGATCATCATGCACACGCTCTACATGAAACAAAAAGTGTTAAGCTTACGCGGACGTTTCACCATCAAGGATGCGGACGGACATGACAAATATTTCATCGAAGGTAGCTTTATGAAGTTTCCAAAATCATTCGAAATCAAAGATACGAACGATCAGACGGTCACGACAATCACGAAAAAGACGTTCAGTTTTTTACCGAAATTTTTTGTGGAAGTGGACGGCACAGATATGATGACCATCTCGAAAGAGTTCTCGTTTTTCAAACCGAAATATTCAATCGATGCAGCCGGGATCGATGTCCAAGGAGATTGGTGGGACATGGATTTTGATGTGACGAAGAACGGACATTCGATCGGAAGTGTACAAAAGAAATGGTTCTCATGGGGCGATAGTTACGAGATTCGTGTCGAAGAACCGGAGATGGAGCACCTTCTTATCTCTATCGTCGTAGCAATCGATTGCGCGAAAGCAGATCAAGCAGCGGCATCTAGCGCAGCAACATAAAGGGGAGTATCTAATGGAATTTTGGGACGTCTATACGGTCGACCGAGAAAAGACCGGTCGCACGTGGCAACGCGGAAGTCGATTGCCGAAAGGGGAATACCATCTTGTCATCCACGTATGTATCTTTAACGAGAAGGGTGAGATGTTGATTCAACAGCGCCAACCGTTCAAGGATGGTTGGGCAAACATGTGGGATATCACAGTCGGTGGAAGTGCCACGGTAGGAGATACAAGCCAGCAAGCCGCGATGCGGGAACTCGAAGAGGAGATTGGGCTCAAGCTTGATCTATCTCAGACACGACCGCACCTGACAGTCAATTTTGACGAAGGGTTTGACGATATTTATTTGGTCGAAATAGAAGTGGATTTGAACGAGCTGACGCTTCAAGAATCTGAAGTGCAGGCCGTGAAGTGGGCGGATGAGGCGACGATTCTACAGATGATTCAACAGCATGAATTCATACCGTATCATACGCCGATGATACCGTTACTGTTTGCCATGCGAGGACAATGGGGAGGGATAAATCATCATGCATACGTACAAGTGGATAAATGAACCAAAAAGCGTGAACGGATTTGAACCGCTCACTTTCCGCACTTTGCCAGATACGGACTTTTGGCGAAACACACATTACGGATTCAATCGGATGACGGCACATGCGTTATTGACAGACGTCAAAGCCAAACGATTTACATGTCGGGCGACAATCCAGATGGAACCGAGCCATACATATGATCAGGCCGGAATCGTCTTATATGTGAACGATGACCATTGGATCAAGACGTCTGTCGAGTACATTCCGGATGGACCGTCCCATCTTGGCGCAGTCGTCACCTCGTTTGGCTATTCAGATTGGTCGACACGTGATTTTTCAAATGACATGGTTCGCAATCCGTTGACGTTTGAAATCGTGTATACAGATGGAGATGTGGAGATTTTCTTTGAATATGGTGACGGTATGCGTGAACAGCTTCGCATTGCCCATCTCCATGACGTATCGACATTACGCATCGGTCCATATGCCTGTAGTCCGGATGTGAATGCGACAGGTTTTGACGTAACATTTTCGAATTGGGAACTACGGGAAGCATCGACGTGAGTCGGTGCTTTTTTATGTGTCAGTTTGATTTCACTTCCGAAAAGTGGTTGAAGTTTTAGCAAAGAAAAATCTATAATGGATTTATCGAAAGCGCTTTCGGAAATCGCTTTCAAAAGTACGGGCTGACATATGATAATCATTTATCCTAAAGGAGGACGCACGATGAAGAAATGGGTTGCACTCGCACTCGGGACAGGCCTTGCCCTATCCTTGCCACAAGAGGTGCCGGCTGAAAAGAGTTCAAAAGCCGATGACGCTAAGTGGAAACTTGTCTGGTCAGATGAGTTTAGCAAGTCTGAAATCGATCACTCGAAATGGAATTTTGAAACGGGGAACTGGATTGTCGACAAAGACGGAAATCCAGTCGCTGCCGGTTGGGGAAACAATGAGAAGCAATTTTACACGGACAAAAACGAAAACGCTTTCGTGAAAGACGGGAAGCTCGTCATCCGTGCAAAGAAAGAACAAGCATCGGATCAATTCGGTACCTATGATTACACATCGGCGAAGTTGACGACGAAGGGGACGTTCAGTAAGACATATGGTCGTTATGAAATGCGAGCCAAACTTCCAACCGGTAAAGGACTGTGGCCGGCGTTTTGGATGCTGCCAGAAGAAGACCGCTACGGTGGTTGGGCCGCATCAGGTGAAATCGACATCATGGAATCGTGGGGCAGTCAGCCAGATAAAGTCGCTGGCACGATTCACTACGGAGAAACGTGGCCGAACAACAAATATACGGGGAAAGATTATCACTTCGCAGAAGGTGACGGCATCGACAAGTGGCATACATATGCAATCGAGTGGGAACCAGGTGAGATTCGTTGGTATGTAGACGGTCAGCTCTATCAAACACAAAACGACTGGTATGCGAAAGAAGCGAACAAAGCATCGAAATATAGCTACCCTGCACCATTCGACCAAGATTTTTACTTGATTATGAACTTGGCGGTCGGTGGATGGTTCGATGGGGATGTTGACGAGACGACACCGTTCCCGGCAGAGATGGAAGTCGATTACGTCCGCGTCTTTGACTTGAAGAACGGGAAGTATCGCGATGCTGTCGAGCCGACGTACTCGGATGAGGAAGTCGTGTTACCGGAAGGTGCGAAACAACCTTTAGAAGACGGGAACCTCGTCTATGACGAAGACTACACTGAACCGATTACGACGGTAACGAACGGTGCGCAGGCGCTCAACCCGACGTATTGGAACTACGTGGCGCTTCCTGACTTTGGTGGCGTCGGTTCCATCGATGTGATCGACTTGGCAGGGTCACGTTTTGCTGACATTTCGATTGATCAAGCAGGAAGCCAACCATACTCGCATCAATTGATTCAAAACGTATCGCTCGGACAAGGTGGCCACTATAAAGTGACGTTTGACGCTAAGGCGGATGCCGCGCGTTCGATTGCCGTTAAAGTCGGTGGGGGTCCGGACCGAGGCTATGCAAAATATTCTGATGAAGGGTCATTCGATTTGACGACAGACGTTCAAACGTACTCGATGACATTCGATATGACAGAAGAAACGGATCTTGCGGCACGTCTCGAGTTCAACGTCGGACTCAGCACGTCGGGTGTCCAAATTGGGAACGTCCGTGTCGAGCAGACGCCTCGTGAGACATTCGATCCGAATGCAACGAAACCGATGCTTGGCGACGGAAATCACGTATATAACGGCACGTTCGACCAAGGTGCGATGGATCGTATGACGTATTGGACGTTCGACCCAGGTGTCACGAAAGGGACAGGAACAGTCGACCCAGTAGAGCGTCTCTTCCGTTTTGAAACGAACAAGAAAAAAGGAGCACCCGCCACATTGGTGCAACAAGGCATTCAGCTACAAGAGGGACATGAATATGTTCTTCGCTTCAAAGCACGTGCAGAGCGTGTAGACGGTCTGCTAGTAGGATTGAACGGAGCGAATGAGGATGCCTACCTTCCGCTAGAGCGTATCGCGCTATCTGAAGCATTCGATACGTATGAAATTCCGTTCACGATGGAAGCCGGAACGGACCTCATGAGTCAACTCCAGTTCATTCTCGGTTCTGAAAAAGGTGCGATTGAAATCGATGACGTCGAGTTGCGCGATGTCACACCGGTTTATATCGACCCGTCTCCACTTAAAAACGGTGCATTCACAGAAGGTCTCACCAACTGGGGCTCTTATGTACACTTTGACGCACAGGCTGCTGTCGAAGCGGTGAACGAGGCGGCACATATCTCGATTACGCAAGAAGGGAACGAAGCGTGGAGTGTCCTCATGGAACAAGGGGGTCTTGAGTTACAACAAGATCAAACCTACGTCGTCCAATTCGATGCATCCTCTACTGTCGCTCGTTCATTCGAAGTGACGTTAGAGAATGTCGGGTACTATCGCTATTTGAGCGAAGTCGTAGCGGTCACACCAGAAACGAACACGTACACGTTTGAAGTGACGATGCCGGTGACAGATGTCACAGGATTGAAGTTCTTGATGGGACGCACAGAAGGGTCGCCACTCGGGGCTCATGACATCACAATTGACAATGTGAGTGTGACGTTGAAATAAGATGATACGTAAAACAGGAATTTCTCACGATGAGAAATTCCTGTTTTTTAGCGTTTCCGACTAATCAATCGCGCTGTCCGTAAAATCGAGGGTAGTAACTTCCGGCGTTGACGAAACGCGAGATAGCGTCCTTCCCACGACGGTTTGAACTTCTGTTTGAACTGTCGTAAGCCACTGAACGGATAGATGTAACTGATGTTTTCAAAAATGTCGGCGGCGACGCGCTCCGGCCAATGGGAGAACGTCTGCTCTCCGACCGCGGCAAGTGGTGCCACGCCGAGTCCGACATGGTCATAGCCTTCTGCGCGAGCCCATTCGATGATGTGAAGGATCAATACTTCAATCGATCCGGTCGGCGCATCATTTTTCGAACGCATCAAATCGATGGAGATGGCCCCGTCTCCCCGGAGTAGCGAAATGAAAGCCACGACGACACCGTCCGCATCTCGCAACAAGGCAATCGGATAACGTGTCAACGTTTCATAGTCGAAGAATCCGAGAGAGAAGCCTTTCTCATTTCGATTCCCAATCCATTCGTCTGAGATGTCTTTTAACTCTTGTAACAGCAAGAGGCTTGGTTCACAGACGATGTCGAACGTGATTCCTTTCTTCTCAAACTGATTGTAGAGAGAGCGCATATTTGCACGCTTCTTCCCGGATAAGGAGAAGGTCGAGACGTCAATCGTCGCCTCTTCCCCTAGTTTGAAGAACGTGAATCCAGCATCATGGAGGCGGGGCATCCAATTCGGTGTGATTTGATAAAATAAAGGGATATACCCGATCCGATCTGCATCTTCAATGAATCGTGTCAAAAGAGAAGTCGCAGCCTGTTTCTCTCCTTGGATATCACCAAGGACGATGGCATGGTTCCGAGTCGTCGCAAACAACAGACACGCATCTCCTGCCTCGTTCATGTAAAAACGCTTATCTGCCATATGGGCCAAATCAAAACTGCTCGATGTGTGCTGTGTTGCTTGGAACTGTCGGATGCGATGTTCATCATAGGCCTCTCCAAGCGCCGGACGTTTCCAACGATCGAACAAGAGCAGGAGTACACTTGCTATGATTGAAGTTAACAATAAGACGAACGTCGTCAACCAACCGGCTTGATGCGATGTGAAGAATAAGTTGTCTGTACCTGCGAATGACTGCAATAAGAGGGCGTGGGTGCCGACATAGAGCAGGACGTAAATCAAGCTTCGGATGAGACGTCCTGTCGTTAAAATCGACCGGTATCGGACGTGTCGTTTACGTGTCAACCAGACGAACATCGCAAACCCGATGACGACGAAGGTCTCAAACAGGTTTAACCCACGAGCGATGACACCGATGGTCGCCAAGATGAAGGCAGTGTTGAGTAACCAGAGCGTTCGTTTTGTCCGAACATACATGCCATAGACGGATAAGAACATGAGAAGTCCGGCACTCAATAAGAAAAGGGTCCCAATCCATTCAAACCAGCGATTCACTTCATAGAGTGGCGTCACGCTCGGGAGAAGCGTCTGGAACCAAATCAACAGACTGCTCATGAGTGCGATGAGACTTCCAGTCAGGCGTCCAATCCTCGCAAGCGTCCGCGAAACGATGCGCCAGACGACGGTCCCAATCTCATAAGAAGACCCGATGATTGGCCGATACTCGATTTGTTTGACGACCTGATCTCCGAATGCGATGGCTGCGAGAAAAAGTCCAATTAAAAAGGGAACGACAAAATAAACGAATCGATAGATGATTAGTGAAGACAAAACGATGTCTTGATGAATCCCAAGTTGAGTCATCCCAACGAGATACAGTAAGTCAAACGTTCCAGCACCCCCAGGGACGAGGGAGACGACACCGACGACCGTCGCGACGATGAATACCCCGAAGAGTTGCACGAACGAAGCCGAACCGTCTAGTAACGTCAAAGCATAAATGGCGACGATTCCAGCGGTGACCCATTCTGCGAGTGAAGTCATCGTATACCCGAGCAGAGTAGACCATCCGACGTTTGATCGGCGTGATGTGACGAATAAATAAAACGGGAGCATCGCACTCACGGCGAGTAACACCGGCCAAATCCATGGTTTCGTACCGACGAGCCCACCAGCTGGAAAGATTCCGAGGAGCACACCGATGGAAAGAATGGACAGACCACTGATGAGTGTCGGGGTCATCCAACCGATGGCACGGAGCAAGCGTTTCGTATCTGTATAGGGACGGTAGAGGGAGGTACGAAGGGCAATCCCAATCACGCCGCCGAAGCCGAGCATCCCGTTCATCGAGTTCGTGATCCATGCCGTTTGAACGATTTTTCGTTTCGGTAGCTCGATATGTAAAGAGCGTAGCAGGAAATAGTCATAGCCCGTCATCGTCAAGACTGCGAATCCACCGAGCAGGATGAGTGTGAACTGTTCCCAACCGGTCAGTTGTTTCAATGTCGTGAAGGCGGTCGCGAGCGAGAGGTCTTTCAACTCTTGTCCGCTCTGAATCAAAATCAAACCGATTAACGCTATAGGAATGAGCCATTTTAATTGTTTCCATGAAAAACGAGTACGCATTGCAATCTTCTCCTTATCTGCCATAGGACTGACAGCAACTTCTGTCTAAATCGTACTATAGGATACGATTGAAATCTGTAAAACGTTTCAAAAAGAGGGGATTGTAAGCGCAAGAAAGAGGACGAAATGTTGATTTTAGATTTGCTACAGTGAGAGGAGAAAGGGGTGTGGAGATGCTGACGTTTGACGAAAAGTGGGCGAAAGTGCTCGCCTGCGATGCAACTTACGATGGATTATTCTATACAGCCGTGAAAACGACAGGAATTTATTGCCGACCTTCGTGCCGATCCCGCAAACCGAAGAAAGAGAACGTTGATTTTTATTTAACGAGAGAAGAAGCGGAGATGAACGGTTTCCGACCGTGCAAGCGATGTCAGCCCGAAGTCGAGCATGCCCCACACCGTGCGCTCGTTCAACAAGTGACGACATATCTCCTGAACCATTACAAACAACCCATTCGCCTCGAACAGATTGCCGAACATGCCCAACTGAGCCCCTTTCATTTGGAGCGGACATTCACTCAAGCGACAGGAGAGACACCGAGGCAGCTACTAGAACGGATTCGGATCGACAAGGCGGCATATTTATTACGAACGACCGATATGAGTAATCTGACGGTCTGCTATGAGGTCGGGTTTCAAACACCATCGAACTTTTACCGCGTGTTCCGGCAAGTAAAAGGCTGTACACCGAACACATTTCGAAAAGGAGAGGACATATGACGGAGATGCTACTTGCTGTACAGCAGCCGTTTGATTTTCAAGAGTGTCTCGTCTTCTTGAGTCGGTCAGAACAAGAAGTGCTCCATGTGACAACGCCTGACACGGTTCGAAAGCTGATGCGAATCGGGGAAAGGCTCATCCTGATCGAGCTTCAAGAAGCGGAGCATCACATTCGTGTACGGTTCCCAGTCGATGAAGTATCAGAGACAGAAAAGGAACGTGTCGCACGTGAGGTACGAGACTGGTTAGACCTTGAGCGCGATTTGAAGCCGTTTGAAACGATGGGGGCGAAAGATGAATTGCTGGCTCCTTTGATTGAAGCACATCGCGGATTACGGATGATTGGCTTCCCAGATTTGTTCGAAGCACTCGTTTGGGCCATCATCGGACAAAAAATCACCTTGTCGTTTGCTTATACGATTAAACGGCGCTTCGTTGAACGCTATGGAGACCAACGAGTCGTCGAAGAAAGAACGTACTGGATGTTCCCGCGGGCGGAGCGAATCGCCTTGCTCGAACCGGAAGAGTTACGTGAGCTTCAGTTCAGTCGCAGGAAAGCTGAGTATGTCATTGATATTGCACGGGAAATAACAAATGGAGACCTGTCGAAAACGGCTTTACAATCACTCTCTTCAGCTAATATCCGTGAACGGTTACTGGCAATCCGGGGTGTCGGAGAATGGACGGCAGACTATGTGTTGATGAAGTGTTTTCAGGACGCATCAGCCTTTCCGATTGCGGATGTCGGATTACATCAAGCGATTCAGCATCAGTTAGGGACATCGAAGAAGCCCACGATTGAAGAGGTGAAACGTTACGGTGAATCGTGGCAAGGTTGGGAAGGATACGCGACATTTTATCTGTGGAGGTCATTATATGGAAACGTATAGATTAGACGTGGAGACACCGATTGGCATCCTGGAAATCATCGGGACGGAGCAGGTCGTTCAATCGATCTTATTCGTCGAACGTGAAGGGACGCAATCACCTGAATCAGATATTCCAAATGTATTGCGACAGTGCCGGGAGGAACTAGACTCCTATTTTCGCGGTGAGCGTATGACGTTTACGTTTCCGACTGAGCAAATCGGGACAACGTTTCAGCATGACGTGTGGGATGCGTTACAAACCATCCCGTATGCGGAGACGGCTTCTTACCGTGAACTCGCCGAACGTGTGAAGCGACCTGCTGCTGTCCGCGCAGTCGGAGCGACGAACGGACGCAACAAGCTGAGCATCGTCGTGCCTTGTCATCGCGTCATCGGATCAAATGGGAAATTGACGGGCTATGCCGGTGGACTTTGGCGAAAAGAATGGCTCTTGCAACATGAAAAACAAGTTGCACATCAACCCCAGTAAAAAAACATTTAACCCTCCAAATCTGCTACACTAGAAGAGGTCCTATCGTGACGTCGGAATCGACGAAGTTATAGGATGATTCCCGTCACTCATGGAGAAAGTTTTGGAGGAATACATGATTAAATTACTAGCAGATTCGACGTGTGACTTATCAGATGCAGTGCTTGAACAGTACAACATCGGGGTCGCACCGTTGATCATTACGATGAACAATATGTCTTACCAGGACCGGGTGGATATCCAGCCGGATGATTTTTACGGAATGTTGGAAGCGCTCCCGGAATTTCCGACGACGGCGATGCCGAGCCCGGCGACGTTCTTGAAATTGATGGAAGATGCGGTCGCTTCGGGTCACGAAGAGATTTTATGCATCTGTATGTCGAGCGGCACGAGCGGCTCGTATCAGTCAGCTGTAATCGGAAAAGAGTACTTTGAAGAAGCGCATCCTGACTCACCTGTCAAAATCCATGTCGTCGACTCTCGTTCGATGAGTCACGGTAGCGGCTGGCTGTTGCTGAAGAGCGCACAGATGCGTGAAGCCGGTTCGACGTTCGAAGAGCTCGTTGATTTCAATGAGACGTACAAAACGAAAGTGAAGCACTTCTTATCCGTAGATGACCTCGACCACTTGATCAAGAGCGGACGGATTTCAAACGCGAGTGCCATCATCGGGAAACTACTCATGGTAAAGCCCATCATGAGTATGAAGAACGGGAAAGGCGCCATTGTTGCCAAAGAGCGAGGCACCCGTAAAGTGCTGAAGCATTATACGGACGAGTTCGTGAAACGCGTCAATCCGGACATCACCAATTTCGTAATCATCGGGTACACATCCGATCAACGAATCGCGGAGAACTTAAAAGCGAAGCTCGAAAGCGAAACCGATTTCGCCGGTGAGATTTACCTCATGCAGATGGGGGTCTCGGTCGGAACGCATGTCGGACTCGGTGCCATCTCGATGTTTTTTGTAGAGAAGTAAGAAAAGCCGTCTCATCGCGAGACGGCTTATTTGTTTGGCCAAATATGCTCGATGACCGGTGTGCTGTCATGATAATCGAGACGATAGACATCTGGGTTACGCATCTTATGCCATGTCTCAAAGTCATATTGCGGGTCAAGATGTTGCAATAAGAGTGCGAGCAGATTGCCGTGTGTCACTAAGAGTGTTGAGGCATGCGGAGCTTTGGCGTGCTCGACGACTTGTAGGATGCGCTGCGTCGCCTCCTCAGCCGATTCGGCACCAGGCAACTTGAACGTCGGGTCGCTGAACGACTGACGTAATGGGGTCAGCCAGTCTTCGAGCGGTTCGTGAGATAGGATGCGTTCTCTCAGTAACGGTTCACGTTCAATCGAGAGGTGATGAGCATCGGCGAGTGGCGTGACCGAAGCGATTGCACGGGTATAATCGCTTGAGATGATCCGGTCGATTGTGAGTTCAGAAAAGAAATCGCGAAGCCATAAAGACTGGGCGTAACCGTCTTCTGTGAGCGGTGCGTCAGGTTCTTGGCCCGCGGCTGAGCAGTGGCGAATCAAATAGAGTGTGGGCATATGGATTCTCCTCTTCAAAATGTATGGTTACCAGCAGGATAAGCGTGTCCTCGAGTCATTATGACTTGTGATGTATGTGACGTCTTCAAATCCATGCCAAGAAGCATTTTCGTAAAGGGAATTGAGCATCTCTTGGTCTTTACAGTAGATTGTGACGTCTTGACTGTCCGTCACCAATAGAGCGAATTCACACGTACTATGTAAAAAGTCTTCATACGTTGCGATTTCCGAGGACATATTCGGTTGGAACGCCTTGATATCAACGAAAATCAAATAGTGTTCATGATACGTGAGCAGTTCAGCGAATTGATGACCATCGATTACGGTCGATTCCGGAAACAACAGGCGATCCAGTTGCCCTTCGTTCACAATGTACGATTCCTCATCAACCACGTTCCATTGGTATGAATCAAGAGGGATTGGACTTAAGATTGCTTTTAGAAATTGCCCATATTGATTGGGAATTGTAAAACGTAAACCACGCCTCAAAAGAACACCTCCTTCATTTGATGGGATCATCCCATTTTCATAAAAAGTTTCAGCACAAAAAATCATACATAACCCTTATCATTCATCACAAAAGAGTTATAATCGGTATAACGATTATAAAATATACGATTGAGGAATGGGGATTCTTCAATCGTATGACAAAAAATTCAGGGGATAAGGATGGGGTTTTCATGAGCAGTACGCAAACGAGAACAGACGTCATTTTGATTGGGGCAGGGATTATGAGCGCAACGCTCGGTTCACTCTTTAAAGAGCTCGTACCGGAGTGGAACATCAAAGTGTTCGAAAAGCTCGATGCAGCAGGGGAAGAAAGTTCAAACGAATGGAATAACGCAGGTACGGGACATGCCGCACTTTGCGAATTAAACTATACAACAGAGAACGCAGACGGGACGATTGACATCTCCAAAGCGGTCAACGTCAACGAGCAGTTCCAAATCTCGCGCCAGTTTTGGGCGCACCTCGTCAAGCAAGGACTGATTGAAAATCCAGGAGCCTTTATTCGTTCAATCCCACATATGAGCATGGTCCAAGGGGAGAAGAACGTCGATTTCTTGAAACGCCGTTTGGAAGCGCTCACAACGAATCCGTTGTTTGAAGGGATGGTCTTATCGGACGATCCGAGTCAATTACAGGAATGGATCCCGCTCATCATGGACGGACGGACATCGGATGAACCGATTGCCGCGACGAAAATCGACTCAGGAACAGACGTGAATTTTGGCGCATTGACACGTATGTTGTTTGACCATCTCACATCGAACGGGGTCGAGCTCAACTACGGTCATAGCGTCGAGGACGTGAAGCGCCTCGAGAACGGTCATTGGGAAGTGAAAGTGAAAGACATGTCTCGGAATACGATTGAGACGCATACGGCACCGTTTCTCTTTATCGGAGGCGGTGGTGGCAGTTTGCCGCTCTTACAAAAGACAGGGATTCCGGAATCGAAACAAATCGGTGGATTCCCGGTCAGCGGCCTCTTCCTCGTTTGCAAAAATCGTGAGGTCATCGAGCAACATCATGCGAAGGTCTACGGAAAGGCGAAAGTCGGGGCACCACCGATGTCGGTCCCTCACCTCGACACCCGCTTTATCGATGGACGCAAAGAGTTGCTGTTTGGACCGTTCGCCGGCTTCACACCGAAATTCTTAAAAACAGGATCGAACTTGGATTTGATTCGTTCGGTCAAGCCGAACAACGTCATCACGATGCTTGCCGCAGGGGCGAAAGAGATGCCACTTACGAAATACTTGATCGAGCAGGTACTCTTATCTCACGACAAACGGATGGATGAACTCCGTGAATTCATCCCGAATGCCAAGAATGAAGATTGGGAGATCGTCGTGGCAGGGCAACGTGTGCAGGTCATCAAAGATACACCGCAAGGAAAAGGAACGCTTCAATTCGGAACGGAAGTCGTCAGTGCCGAAGATGGGTCGGTCGCGGCGCTTCTCGGTGCTTCTCCAGGCGCATCGACGGCCGTGCACGTCATGTTGAAAGTGCTCGAGCAGTGCTTCCCGCAACACTTACCGGAGTGGGAAGCGAAAATCAAAGAAATGGTACCGTCGTATGGATTGAACCTGTCGGAACACCCGGATTTATTCAAGACGATTCACGAATCGACGGCGGTCACGCTCGGTTTAGAGGAAAAGGACATGGTCCACAATTAATTGATTCAAGACGAGCATACAATCGTATGCTCGTCTTTTGTATAGAAAAAAGCGACCTCCTATCGGGCCGCTCATACCATTTTGAGAAACGTCTTTGCCTGCTGTTCGAGTGTAGCGGCTGAATCTGCTAATTTTTCGAACTCTCGGACCGTATGCTCGAGTTGTCCCGAGCTATCTTTGACTTTATGAGAAATTCGTCCGATGCTCATCGACACGTCATCGATGCGTTTCACAATGCCTTCAATGTTGTTGTTCACTTCTGTAATGGAGAGTGAGACTTTGTTTGAAAGATTGCGCACCTCTGTCGCGACGACATTGAAGCCGCGTCCATGTTCACCTGCGCGTGCCGCCTCGATTGCGGCATTGAGTGCGAGAAGGTTGGTTTGGGCAGCGATTTCACGAATCGTTCGGACAATATCCGTGATTGTTTTCGCCTCTTGTTGGAGAGCATGTAAATGCTCTAGGTTTTGAGTCGACTCTTGTTCAATCAGTTTGACGTTTTCGAGTACGTGTTCTCCGTCTTGTTTCCCGATTTGGGACTGGGCAGATAAGTATTCAGACGTCTCTTGAAGATTATTCGCCATGTGGAGTACGTCTTGTTGCCGTGACGTGATATCGGCTGCAATCTTTGAGACGCCGATGACGTTCTGGTGGGCATCATCGAAGATCGGCATGTAGGTCGCCTCTAGCCAGACACTATGACCATCAGCGGCACGTCGTTCAATCTTGTCGTGATAACTCAACCCTTGCATGAGCTTACGCCAAAACAGGTCGTATTGGGGACTGTTCGCGAACTCGGGCAAGCAAAGATCACGATGGGGGCGTCCCATCAGTTCCTTGACTTCGTACCCCATCGTTTTGGCAAAAATCTCATTGACGTAGGCGACGCGGCGATTTTCATCAAAGCGAATGATGGCCAGATTGTTTTCGATTGCCCGAACGACGTGCGTGTCGGTGACATGGGTCGTACTAGAGTGCAGTTGCATCCTAACATCCTCCCTATATCATAAGGTATATTTGTTTTAGGATACCTGAAAAATGTAAAAAAAAGTATATTATTTTAATAGAACAAAAAAAGACCACTTCCACTGGAAGAGGTCAAGGTGTGAGTGTCGCCATGCTTTCATGTAAGTACTCGCCAATCGTGCGCTCGATGTCGCTCTCTGAACGCTCGAGGGCAAGGGAGAGCTCTTTCACCAAAATCGTTTTGGCGTTCTCTAAAATCTTACGATCTTGCTCGTATAGTTTTTTGTTCGCTTGAAGTGCCTCGATTTGTCTACGGCTCAATGTATTCACCACTTGGGCAATCTCATGACGGTTTCCTGAATGCACGACATTCAAGAATTCACGATTGCGGTTGTTGGAATGCGGATTCCATTCCACGCCAGGTGAGCGGAACGACTCTAAAATCTCTGATGCCTCATCTGCTTCGAGTAACGTCAACATCATCACGTTGTCATTGTCGACGGGAATGCTGATCTGCAACTTTTGTGAGTTGTTGATGGGGTGAAGCGTATAGTACGATTTCGTCTCTCCTGCGACCGTTTTGTCCGAAATGTCGTCGATGCGACATACGCCATGGGTCGAGTAGATGATTAAGTCTCCAGTTTTAAACAAGTCGATCACCTCTTCCTTACCTATAAGCATAGTCATTCAGAAGATGAAATGTCAACTCGGTTGACGTTTTTGTCCATGTATGCATATGAAAAACCGTGTCGCCTTCAAGCCGACACGGTCATAGTTTCCAATCCACGCGCAGAATAGTTTTCAGTTGTTCGAACGCTTCTTGACCGATACTTTCTTGTATCCGTTGCTCAAGCTGCGCTTTGAGCGTCTCGTTTTGCTCATAACAAGTATGACCGAGGGAGGTCAACTCGATACATTTGTCTTTTCGATTTTGCGGATGGTCTGTCACAAGAACGAGCGCTTTACTCTCTAGGTTCTTGATCAGTTTATGAGTCGCTTGTCGAGAAATATGGACACTGTGCGTGACTTCGGCAATTGTTGTTTTCGACTGATAAAGTGTCGCGAGAATATACCACTCCGAGTTCGAGAGTTGGATATCACTTTGTTCATTCCAAGATTGTTCACTCATGCGTCGAACTTGATCATTTCGCTCTGACAATAAATCAAGTAGACGGGTTGACGTTGATGGAGTCAAATCAAGTCACTCCTCTTTCATTTCCGGCTTTTAGACGTTCCTAACTATACAAAAGCAACTATACCCCGTCAACGTCAATCTAGAACAAAACGAGGCACGAGGCCCCGTTCCGATTAGCAGTCTTTATTTTTGAAGTCGATGACCATGCGTCCTTGGATTTTCCCGTGCTCCATCTCTTCGAACACGTCTTGCACCTCGTGAAGACAGCGTTTATGAACAACCGGCACGACGAGCCCTTCTGCCCCGAACTGGAAGGCTTCTTCTAAGTCTTTCCGTGTCCCGACGAGTGAGCCGACGACTTCGATTCCATCGAGGACGAGACGAGGGATGTTCAAGTCCATCGTTTCAGAAGGAAGACCGACAGCGACCACTTTCCCACATGCTCGGACTGCATTGACTGCAGAATTAAAGGCGACTTTTGAGACGGCTGTGACGACAGCGGCATGAGCCCCACCGAACTTCTCTTGTACGATGTCAGCTGCATCTCCTTCAGTCGATGGGTTAATCGTCAAATCAGCTCCACTCTCTTTGGCGAGTTCGAGCTTATCATCGTTCAAATCTACGGCGATGACGTGTGCGTTGAAGACGTGTTTCGCATATTGGATGGCCAGGTTGCCGAGTCCACCGCAACCGTAGATGACGACCGTCTCCCCAGGTTTTACATCGGCAACTTTGATGGCTTTATATGTCGTGACGCCGGCACATGTGATGCTCGAAGCTTGCGCAGGGTCCAATCCGTCAGGTACTTTGACGGCATAGTCGGCCACGACGATACTTTGTTCAGCCATCCCGCCGTCCACGCTATATCCGGCATTTTGAACGTTTCGACAGAAAGTCTCTCGACCTGTCGTACAATATTCGCAACGACCACATGCATGATACATCCAAGCGATACTGACGCGATCGCCAACTTTCAAACTCGTGACATCGTCGGCGATTTCAGATACGATCCCAATCCCTTCATGACCGAGCACGCGTCCTTGGACATCTCCGAAATCACCAGCTGCGACGTGAAGATCCGTGTGACATACGCCACAGTACTCGACATCGACGAGCGCTTCGCCTGCTTGTAATGGACGTAGTTCCTTTTCGACGACTTCGATGTTGGCCTTGCTTGCTGAATTGACGACGACTGCTTTCATGTGTGAACACACTCCTTGTGAGAATTTAGCAAACCTGATGAAAAATCCCTTCTCAATCACATCGTCAGGATAGCACAAAAAATGGAATGAAAGCGCTTTATTTTTTGAATAGCATTTGTCTGAAAGATGAACTTTTCTCACAAAAAGATTTAGGGGAATAGAGATAGAGAAAGTAGACGAAAGGAGTGTTATTTATATGACACGAACAGCGTTATTTCACACATATAAATCAAAGATTTTGCAGCTGTCAAATTTAGAAGAAGAGACGTTGAAAAATGAAGACTTTTTGTTAGACCGTGATGAAAAGAAACAACTCGACATCTATTACGCACCGTTCGAATACATCAATCCAAAGGCGAAAGTCGTCATCGCGGGAATCACGCCAGGCTTGTATCAGATGCGTCAGTCGTTTGAGGCGATTCGTGACTTGAAGGATGCAACAGACGAAGAGGCGCTTCGAGCCGTCAAACAACGTGGCAGTTTTTCCGGTCCGATTCGAAAGAACTTGGTGACGATGCTAGACGATTTGGAGTTACATCATCATCTAGGGATCGAATCCTCCCTCGATTTGTTTGGATCAGCGAACCATCTCGTTCAAAACACGGCGGTCCTCCCTTATCCGGTCTTCTACAAAGGCAAGAACTATAACGGATCGAGCCCGGATATGATTCGAACAAAGCTGTTTCGACCATACGTAGAAGGAATCTTCGCAGAAGAGATGGCCCATCTTCAAGATGCACTCATCCTACCGATGGGCGTGAACGTGAGGCGAGCTGTGGAATTATTGGTTGAGCGAGGGCTCTTGGATCAAGATCGCGTAGTGAGTGGGTTTCCACATCCGTCTGGTGGGAACGGTCATCGCCATCGCATCTTCGCCGAAAATCGAGACGCCATGAAACGGCATATTGCTGAACACTTCAAACGACATCCACTTTGAACCGCAGTGCGGTTCTTTTCATGTGAGCACATGAACTGACATCAACTCTTTACTTCGCTAAAATGATAAACGGTTGACTCACTCACGAGATGTAGAAAGGATGTCTGCCATGATCACATTGTCGTCCGTCCATAAGCGTTATGGACAAGAGATGGCCGTTCACGATGTATCGCTTCACATTCGAAAAGGGGAGATTTACGGCATTATCGGCGCGAGCGGTGCCGGGAAGTCGACGCTCCTTCGATTGATGAATTTGTTGGAGAAACCGGATGCCGGGAGCGTCACGGTCGATGGCGACCAGTTGACCGAACTCTCTAATCGGGAACTACGCAAGAAGCGACATCGGATCGGTATGATTTTTCAACAATTTAATCTAGTCGCGAATAAGAACGTGTTTGATAACGTCCTCGATTCACTGAAACTTGCCAAGCGGCCGAAAGCATCATGGGAAGCACGCGTGATGGAATGTCTCCTTTTCGTTGGACTCGAAGCGTATCGCGATAAATATCCTTCCCAGTTGAGTGGGGGACAAAAGCAACGTGTCGCCATCGCTCGGGCACTCGCAAGTGAACCGAGTGTACTCCTATGCGATGAGCCGACCTCTTCACTCGACCCGAATACGACGGCGGAAGTGCTGCGTGTCCTTCAGTCGGTCAATGAACAACTCGGTGTCACCGTCGTTCTCGTCACGCATGAGATGGATGTCATCCGTCAAATCTGTCATCGCGTCACCGTCATGGCAGACGGATCTGTTCATGAGACGATTGAGAGGGAGCCGACAGGGGTGGTCGCCATCGATCAGAATCCAAGTTGGTTCGTCGAACAGTTGCGAGAGGAAGGTGAAGCGAATGCCTGAAATCTTGGCCCGCTATCAATCAGAGATTTGGCAGTCCATTGCCGAGACGTTCATTATGGTCGGGGTATCGATTCTCGCCGCGATTCTAGTCGGATTGCCGTTAGGCACGTGGCTTTACCTTTCGCGTAAAGGACAATTGTTAGAGAACCAAATCGTCTTCTCCGTCCTCAACCTGGTCGTGAACATCGTCCGGTCTTTCCCGTTCTTGTTACTCGTCGTGTTTTTGATTCCATTTACACGGCTCATTATCGGAACCGCCATCGGAACGGCAGCAGCGACGGTGCCGCTCTCCATCATTGCCATTGCGCATTATGCGCGACTCGTCGAACAGTCACTGATTGATGTCCCACGCGGGGTGATCGAAGCGGCACTCTCGATGGGAGCGTCTGTGAAAGACATCATCTTTAAGTTTCTTTATGTGGAAGCCCGGTCCGGTCTCGTCCTCGGATTGACTACATCTATCATCAGTTTTATCTCATACTCGACGATTATGGGAGTCGTCGGGGGTGGTGGCATCGGTGACTTTGCCATCCGTTATGGATATCAACAATTTCAGACAGAACTCATGCTCTATATGATTCTCATCATGCTCGTCTTCGTACAGTTGATTCAATTCACGGGCACGACCGTGGCGCGAATCATCGACAAACGTTAAACAGAAAGTAGGAAATGAATATGAAAAAATTGATGGCACTTCTGGCCTCACTCACACTCGTCCTCGCAGCATGCGGGAACGATACAGAAACACAAACGGAACAAGCAAATGAACCACAGACATTGAAAGTCGCATCACTCATCCCACCGATGACAGATATGCTTGAGATCGCGAAAGAACAGCTCGCAGAAGACAATATCGAACTCGAAATTATCGTTCTTGGAGACAATGTCCAACCGAACTCGGCACTTGCGGCGAAAGAAGTCGATGCGAACTTCTTCCAACACGTTCCGTACATGGAGGAGTTCAACCGCAGCAACGATGCGAATCTCGTTCCAATCGAACCGATTTATTTCGCAAACTATGGTGTATACGCAAAAAACTATGACAACATGGAAGACCTCCCGGAAGGCGCAACGATTGCGATCGCCAACGACGTATCGAACATCGACCGTTCGCTCTCCCTTCTCGCACAACATGATGTGATCGAGCTCGGAGAGAAGGAAGGCACGTACTATACACAAGCCGATATCACATCGAACCCGAAAAACTTCAAGTTTGAAGAAGTCGACTTGTTGATGCTCGCGCGCGCGTACGATGATGTCGATGCGGTCTTGATGACACCGGCTTACGCTGCACCGCTCGGTTTGACACCGAAGAGTGACGCACTCTTAACAGAAGGCGTCGAGAATGATTTCGCCATCACGCTTGTCGCACGTGAAGACAACCAGGATGACGAAGCGATCCAAAAACTCGGCGAAGCGCTCACAAGTGACGAAGTCCGTGCGTTCTTGCAAGAGAACTATGATGAAACGGCCATTCCGGCGTTTTAAACAAAAAAGATTGAGCCATCTAGGCTCAATCTTTTTTAGTACTCTTCGTATTCTCGCGGGTCTTGGTCATCGATGCGACCATCCTGCTTCGTCAACGCATTGAGCGTCTCCATCTCTTCATCCGTCAATTCGAAGTTGAAGACGTCGAGATTCTCTTTTTGGTGTAACTCACTGGACGAGCGGGCGAGCGGGATGACACCAAGCTGCACGTGCCAACGCAAGATGACTTGAGACACGCTCTTGCCTTTTTGTTTGGCGAGCTCGGTGATCTTCTCGTCATGAATGACCGTGCGAGCGCGACTGAGCGGGCTCCACGCTTCTGTGATGATGCCGCGTTCTTTGTCGGCTTGCCGCTGTTCGACTTGCGAGAAGTACGGGTGTAACTCGATTTGGTTAATGACCGGTGTTTCTCCCGTTTCTTCAATCAAGCGGTCAAGGTGCTCCGGCATGAAGTTCGATACCCCAATGGAGCGGATCCATCCGTTTTCCTTCGCTTGAATCAAGGCACGCCATGCCTCGACGTACTTGTCTTGTTTCGGGTTTGGCCAATGCAAGAGGAACAAATCCCAATAGTCGAGGTTCGCTCGATATAGGGACTCTCGAATCATCTCGAGCGCCTGGTCGTAGTCATAATATTGCGCGCGCAGTTTCGATGTTAAGAAAAGTTGTTCACGCGGGATGCCGGATTGGCGAACCGCTTCACCGACCGCGCCTTCATTATCGTAGCGAATCGCCGAATCGATGAGTCGATATCCGTTCCGGATGGCGCATGTGATGGCGTCGACCCCTGCTTCACCTTTCAAATAAACCGTCCCGAGTCCGATGGCCGGAATCTCATAACCGTCATGTAACTTGATTGTTGGAATACCCATCAAATGCCTCCCCATTCAAAATCCGTTCTCTTCTCCGCTATTCCACTTTCATCGGAAATGAAACGTTTGAATGTGAGGTCAACGTCGAAACGCTTTGATTAAACCTTCTGCCAAATCGAGGATACACACGATGATGATGGTGAGTAAAACACTCCAGACGCCCCAACGACTGATTGTTTCGAGGTCGACGTTGATTTGCTCAGCAATCAACGAGAGGGCATTAGAAGAAATTAAATCAGGTTGCAGTAAAATGAGCGCTGTGACGACAATCCATACGATATTGAAGAGCGCGTTCCACAAGGCGAGCGGCTTTGTCCAATGTCGAACCATCCATTTGTAAATGGCGATGGCGATCCCAAAGGCGGCCAGGGCGATGACAAACGGGAAGAATTGATCCAAGACCGACGCATTGAGTAGCGGATAGGATTCACTATCTGTGACGACACGAATCAACTGCTCGGCGTTGACATACAATACGACCATCAGAACGGTGGCGATAAAGTCAAACAAAATCGAACCAAAAGAAATCGAGGTCGAACGTGGTTTTACCTTCTTGAGTTGCTCAGGTTTCCAACTAGAGAAAGGAACTTCGCCCTCAGGTACAGCACGTTCAATGATGAAGAACGTGAGGGTGATCCAGAATAGCGTCTGAACGACGACATTGAAAATAGCCGCCCCAGTTTGAAGGAATGCTTGAATCAAGAATTGACTCCAAGACGTGTCGTCGATGGGATTGGTCAAATAACCGATGATGGAGAGAATGGTGACAACCGTGACGGCAATCGGTAAGACGATTTTGATGATGTTCACGTACTGTGTGAAGTGAGCAGGACCGATGAGATAAAGTGGTCGGTTCGCGTAGCGAGCAGCGAGGATTTGAGGGTCGCCGAGTTGGCGCAATGCTTCAAATAAAGCCGCTTCAGACGGGTCATTTCCAGTCATGTCATCAATGGTCGATTCCAATTCGAGTGCGACGTCTTGCCGCATCGACTCTGGGATTCGAGAGGTGACTTCATCGATATACACATCACGAAGATTCATGATCATTTCCTCCTTCAATTAGACGGGTCAACGTTTTCGACATGTTCATCCATTCCACGTACAACTCATTCAAAATGTCCATCCCATCCGAGCTGAGCACGTAGTACTTGCGTGGTCGACTCTCTGTCGTATCCCAGGAACTCGTGACGAGTCCTTGTTTTTCAAGTCGACGCAAGAGCGGGTAGAGCGTACTTTGATCAATGTTGATATCGGCATCTAGCAGTGCTTGAACGAGAGAATAGCCGTATTGGGGTGTCTTCAACTGACTGAGCACCGCAATCGTCAATGTGCCGCGCCGCAACTCCGTCACCAACGAGGCTTTTACATCAGACATTTTTTCGCCTCCTTCATTCGTTTATCTTCATACTGTATATCATACACTATAAGTTATCATACATCAATGTGAATAAAAGATGTTGAGTCATTTCCTGATTTTGGGATAATAAAGAGGAGGTGATGTTCATGAAGTGGTGGTGGATTCTTGGAGGTGTGGTGATCGCCAGTTTATTGACGATCAATGAGCAATGGTATGGGCATGCGGCGACGTTTGGAGTGCCGATTGGCTGGATCATCATGCTGCTAGTCTTGGCACAGTTTCGAAAGCCGACATCGACTCTTTGGGCGGCGTCGGTCGGAGTGATGAGTGTAGGGGCGGCGATTTTGCTTTCGATTCCGAGCTACTCGTTAGCTGAGGCAGAAGAGACGTTGAGCAAAATGTACAATGACGTGGAGTACATGGAGAGCGTTCCGACGACCGGAGAAGAATGGAATCCATTCTCTCCTCGAGTGGGCTATCGATTTGAGACGGAGAGCGGAGACTCGATTTTATTCATCCCGGACTCAGGGAAGACGTTTGAACTATAAAAAAGACTCGCTCTCATGATAGAGGGCGAGTCTTTTTGTTAGTTGCGAATCATGTAGTCGAAGGCGCCGAGTGCGGCTGTCGCACCAGAACCCATCGAGATGATGATTTGTTTGTAGGGGCTGTTCGTGCAGTCTCCTGCCGCGAACACACCTGGGACGTTCGTCGCGCCATGACGGTCGACGACGATTTCCCCGAAGTTGTTGCGTTCGACCGAGTCGAGCCAGTCCGTGTTCGGGACGAGACCGATTTGGACGAAGACGCCTTCAAGTTCGACATGATGTGACTCGTTCGTCTCACGAGACACATACGAGATGCCGTTTACTTTGTCCGTACCCGTGATTTCTGTCGTCTGAGCGTTCGTGATGACAGTCACGTTCGGGAGGCTGTGAAGACGATCTTGTAGCACTTGGTCAGCTTTAAGTTCAGGAGCGAACTCGAGGACCGTTACGTGCTTGACGATTCCTGCGAGGTCGATGGCCGCTTCGATCCCAGAGTTACCGCCACCGATGACCGCGACACGTTTCCCTTCGAAGAGAGGACCGTCACAGTGCGGGCAGTAAGCGACCCCTTTGTTTTTGAACTCCACCTCACCTGGGACGTTGACGTTACGCCAGCGTGCACCGGTCGAGAGGATGACACTCTTACTCTTCAAGACAGCGCCGTTCTCGAGTTCGATCTCGACGAGGTCCTTTTTCTCAAGACGCTTCGCGCGTTGAAGGTTCATGACATCGATGCCGTACTCTTTGACGTGCTCTTCTAGACTGGCGACGAGCTTTGGACCTTCTGTATAAGCAGTACCGATGAAGTTCTCAATCCCCATCGTGTCCATCACTTGGCCGCCGAAGCGCTCTGCGATGATTCCGGTACGGATTCCTTTACGAGCCGCGTATACGGCTGCGCTCGCACCCGCTGGACCGCCACCGACGACGAGGACGTCATACGGGTCTTTGTCCGAAAACGCAGAAGCGTCAGGACCTGTACCGAGTTTCGCCAAGATCTCTTCGAGTGACATCCGACCGTTACCGAACGATTCGCCGTTCAAGAAGACCGTCGGGACAGCCATGATCTCTTTTGCTTCCACTTCATCCTGGAACGCGGCTCCATCGATCATCGTGTGCGTGATGTTCGGGTTGAGGACGCTCATGACGTTTAGCGCTTGCACGACGTCAGGACAGTTGTGGCAGCTGAGACTGATGTACGACTCGAAGTGATATGTGCCTTCGATATTTTGAATTTGTTTGATTGTATCCGCATCGACTTTCGGCGCGCGCCCGCTCACTTGGAGGAGGGCGAGGACAAGTGATGTGAACTCATGTCCGAGTGGAATCCCCGCGAAGACGATTCCTGTCTCTTCGGATGGACGATTCACGCTGAAGCTCGGTGTACGCTCGAGTGTCGCGCGTTCGACCGAGATGCGTGATGACATGCTGGCGAGTTCGTTGACGAGCTCGAGCATCTCGTTTGAGACTTTGTCTTCCCCAGCGCTCACACGGAGGACGACATCGCCCTCCATGAGCTGGAGATATTGGTCGAGCTGTTGTTTAATCGCTGCTTCTAACATGCAATCGCTCCTTACAATTTACCGACGAGGTCAAGGCTTGGGCGGAGTGTTTCAGAACCCTCTTCCCATTTCGCTGGGCAGACTTCGCCTGGATTGTTGCGTACGTATTGTGCTGCTTTGACTTTGTTGACGAGCGTGCTCGCGTCACGGCCGATGCCGCCAGCGTTGATCTCGACAGTTTGGATGACACCATCTGGGTCGATGATGAACGTACCACGGTCTGCGAGGCCGTCTTCTTCGTTCAAGACATCGAAGTTGCGTGAGATGACGTGTGATGGGTCACCGATCATGATGTACTCGATTTTTCCGATTTTCTCAGATGTTTCGTGCCAAGCTTTATGTGTGAAGTGTGTGTCTGTTGAGACAGAGTATACTTCTACACCGAGGTTTTTAAGTGTAGCGTACTCGTTTTGAAGGTCTTCAAGTTCAGTTGGGCAGACGAATGTGAAGTCAGCTGGGTAGAAGCAGACAACGCTCCATTTACCTTTGAGGTCGTTCTCTGTAACTTCGAGGAACTCACCTGTTTGGAATGCTTGTGCTTTGAATGGTAGTACTTCTTTGCCGATTAATGACATGGGTTATGTCCTCCTTGTGTTTTACTCTAGCGTTTCTATCTCGACTAGAATAATTATAATGTAATACTAACTTCATATAACGAGCTGAAATTGTCAAGGCGTTTGCATGCTTTGAAAGTATAAGACGTACCAACATATTATCTGCATGTGGCTTAACGGAAGTAAAGAAAACGTTTACATTAAAAACAGTATTTTTCTCTCGATTTTCTTATTTCGATAAATAAATATGTTGAATAGAGTTGCTAATATTTTGGAAAGGGTTCTACATTTTCTCGTCAGAAATTAGAGGATTATCAATTACATCAATAAAATAACCTTAATCACAAACAGAGATTAAGGTTGAAAAATTTGCTGTATAATTTTTTCTCGATACAAAGCACGATCCTGACTTTTTCGTAGTCTAGCATGACAGTTAGGGCAAGTGGCAATCACTTGCTCGGGAAGAGCCAATCCTTCATCTGATTCTTTATATAGCGAGTAAAGTTCTAAATAAGGACCATTTTCAGTATCGAATGGTGCGCCTTGACCGCATGCTTCACAGTGATTATTTGCTCTTGCAAGTACATAATAATATAAGGCCGCTGTCTGTTCTCTCACTTGACGCTTTCGAATCGACATGCTTAATCCAGTCGCACGCTTCGGGTCACGATTGGCAATTTGTTCGAGTTCCTCAATTGACTTGCACCTCATAGTTGTTGCATATTCGTGAGATTCTTCCTGTACGACATGGAGAGGTTCGAAAGCAAAAACGATTACTTCTCGCTGATTTTGATGTTTGTCGATTCCAAATTGAATATCATAGCCAATCAAAACAAGTTGGTCTACGAAACGATAATTTCCTTTTCCGAGAGATTCAAATAGATAAACATCCTCACCATTTTCGATGTGATGGAGAAGTGCTTTGTTACCGAAGGAGAAGGTTTGATTTCCTTCCTGTCCTTCTCCGCTATAATAGAACAAGCCATCTTCTTCGCTCCAGCCATTCTTATAGCCAAACTCTTGGTCCATCCCACTATCGAAAATAAAAATAAGTTTATGTTTGTTAGGTGTACTGATTCCTCGTTGACGACTTCCACCATATTGATCATGAATGAGGGAACGTCTATAAACTTTGTTTTTTTCGAACAGCATAAAGCACCTCACTTCCAGGTTTTTCTTTAAATAGAGTGTAGCATGCTTTTTTATTAAAAACGAAAAAGACAGAGGACTCCCTCTGCCTTCACCGTCACTCCGCCATCAACGCACACACCGCATTCGAATACGCTACCGGATCTTCAATCGGTAACCCTTCAATGAGGAGGGCTTGTTGATACAAGAGGTCTGTATATTGTTTCGCTTTCGCTTCATCTTCTTTATACACACGTTGGAGCGTCTGGAAGATGGCGTGGTCGGCGTTCACTTCGAGCACTTTCTCCGCTTTCATGCCGCCACCGTTTGGCATCGCGTTCAAAATCTTCTCCATCTCGATTGAGACGTCACCCGCGACCGTCAGACAGACTGGATGTGACTTGAGGCGTGTCGAGGCACGCACTTCTTTGACGCGGTCCCCGAGCTCTTCTTTCATGAATGTAAACAGGTCTTGGTTGTCCTCGTTGAGCGACTTCGCTTCCGCGTCATCGAGACCGAGGTCGCCGCTCGCAATCGATTTGAACTCTTTGTCGTCATACGACTGAAGCATCTTGATTGCGAACTCGTCGATTTCTTCTGTGAAGTAGAGGATTTCATATCCTTCCTCTTTCAAGCGCTCTGCTTGTGGCAAGAGGTCGATGCGATGAATCGATTCACCTGTCGCATAATAGATGTATTTCTGATCTTCTTTCATCCGCTCGACGTACTCTTTGAGCGAGACGAGTTTCTTCTCATGAGAAGAATGGAACAGAATCAAGTCTTTTAATTCGTCTTTGGCTGCGCCGAACTGGTCGTACACACCGAACTTCAATTGGCGACCGAACGACTCATAGAATTTCTCATAGTCCTCACGCTCATTTTGGAGCATCTTCTCGAGCATCCCTTTGATTTTCGACTTCACGTTTTTGGCGATCACGCGAAGTTGGCGGTCCTGCTGTAACATTTCACGGGAAATGTTAAGGGAGAGGTCTTCTGAGTCGACCATCCCTTTGACGAAGCCGAAGTAGTCTGGCAAGAGGTCAGGTGACTTCTCCATGATCAACACGCCATTCGAGTAGAGCTCGAGCCCTTTCTCAAATTCTTTCGTGTAGTAATCGAATGGAACCGTTGATGGGATATAGAGAATCGATTGATAACGAATTGTCCCGTCGACGTTCAAATGAAGGTGCTTGAGCGGCTCATCAAAGCCGTAGCGCTTCTCGTGATAGAATGCCTTATAATCCTCGTCTTTGAGTTCGCTCTTGCGTTTCCGCCAAATCGGCACCATGCTGTTGACGGTCTCTTCTTCCTTGTAGTCCTCATACTCTTCCGAGTCCTCTTTTTGACGATGTTTCGTCACATCCAGTTTGATTGGGTAACGGATGAAGTCCGAATGCTTCTTGATGAGTGAACGGATCTCATATTCTTCGAGGAATGACGAATACGCATCATCTTCTGTGTCTGCCTTCAAGTGGAGCGTGATTTCTGTACCGATGTCCAATTTGTCTGTCGGTTCGATTGAATAACCGTCTGTACCTTCGGACTCCCATACGTATCCTTGATCACTGTCAATCGAGCGAGTACGTACGGTCACGCGGTCAGCGACCATGAACGCGGAATAGAACCCGACCCCGAATTGACCGATGAGGCTATGGTCTTCTTCCATCTTCGTCGCCTGTTTCATGGCGAGTGAACCGCTCTTTGCGATGATTCCGAGGTTTGTTTCGAGTTCTTCTTCTGTCATCCCGATCCCTGTATCGCGAATTGTGATCGTCCGCGCTTCTTTGTCGAGTTCGACTTTGACGAAGTAATCGTCTTTGTTGAATTCGATGCTTTCGTCGGAGAGGGCACGATAATACATCTTGTCGATGGCGTCACTCGCGTTCGAGATGAGCTCACGCAAGAAGATGTCCTTATGTGTATAAATTGAGTGGACCATCAACTCTAAAATTCGTTTCGATTCGGTTTGAAACTGTTTTTTTGTCATGATCGTTCTCCTTTTGATGTCTATATTTTGGCACTCTGTATATAGGAGTGCTAACACTATTGATTATCCTAATTTTTAGGAAGATGTCAACCGAGATTGAAGAAAAGATTGACGAGGACGTAGGTTTCGCATATAGTTGAGTACATGCGATGAGCTGGTCTATGTAAGACGGCGGACATTCCCTTGAGGAGCACGTTGTGGAGCGTGGTCCGTCGCGGTAGACTTTCGAGAGCACCTCTAGTGAGAGGTGCTCATTTTTTATGTATACAATTAGCCTCCCTTCAAGCGAAGGGAGGTTTTTCTTATGCCCGAATGGATGTGAGGAACATCTCTTTTAAAGCACGCAATTGTACGGCCGGTTCGATATCGTCCTCTAAATAACTGATGTGCGACTTCAACATGATGTTGTTGCCGAACGTCCCGAACGTATTGATGATTGTGACGACGGTCACCTTCACATCGATATCCGAGCGGAATGAACCGTCGCGTTTCCCATCTTCGATCAAGGGTTCGAGTGTCTGCATGATCTGTCGTTGAACGTCGATGTATGTCTCGATTCCAGGAAGAGGTGAGGCGACGAGCGATGCATAGCTCTCGAACGCCTCTCGGAAACGGGCATGGTTCGTCCGTTCCAACTGCATCTCGAAAAAGTGGTTCAAGATGGCCTCGAGTCGTTCATAGGCGTTTCCTTCCTCATGCATGAATTGTTCAAATCTCTCGAGTGTCGGTTGTAGATTCTTGACGGCTGCCGCGACAATCAATTGATCCTTCTTCGGGAAGTAGCGAAACAGTGTCGCCACCCCAATCCCTGCCGCATCCGCGATGTCCTGCATTTGAACCTTCTCAAAGCCATTCTCTATAAATAATCGTTCTGCCTCCTGGATAATCAGTTGAACTCGTTCTTCTTTGTTTTGTTGTCGTTTACTCAATTCCATCACCTCATTGTCTGTCCTTAGTATATCGTCTTCAAGCAGTTTCGTTGAGATTAATGTCACATCCAATTATTATTATGATAGTTAGACTATCATAATTTAATGAATGGAGCTGGGACAATGCGTTTACAGGGGAAAGTAGCGGTCATCACAGGGGCAGGAAGCGGTATGGGAGAGTCAACGGCACGTCTATTCGCCAAAGAAGGGGCAACAGTCGTCGCGACAGACATCAATGAACAAGGAGTAAACAATGTAGTCGAGTCGATTCGTGCACAAGGTGGGGAAGCCATCGCGGTGAAACATGACGTGACATCACGCTCGAGCTGGGAGGATGTATTCGCGGAAGTGGAAGCGACATGTGGCAAATTAGATATTCTCGTCAATAACGCTGGAATCGCACTTGCAAAACCTTTCTTGGAACAGACAGAAGAGGACTGGGCACGCACATATCGCATCAACATCGATGGGGTCATGTTAGGGACACAGTACGCGATTCCGCTCATGACGGAGAATGGGGGAGGATCAATCGTCAACATCTCCTCCATCTCTGCATTGACCGGTATGGCGGGTGCCGGTGCCTATACGGCCTCGAAAGGTGCGGTCCGTTCTCTCACGAAAGCAGCGGCAGTCGATTACGGGAAGCAAAACATTCGGGTCAACTCGGTGCATCCAGGGTACATCGTGACACCGATGAGTGCGCCACATATGGAGCATCCAGACTATAAACAACATTTCTTGAATCAAATCGCTTTGCCGAATCTCGGACAAGCGGATGAGGTGGCGGCAGCCGTCCTGTTCCTTGCGTCAGACGAAGCGAATCATATCAGCGGGATCGAACTTCCGGTAGATGGTGGCGTGACGGCGAAGTAAAAGTAGGGTCTCTATGGAGGCCCTACTTTTTTAATTACTCTAAGATTCCGATTAACTCCATCACGAGTAGTATGACTAGACCTGAACTAAGCACAGCTGCAAAAAAGACGAGCACAGCATACTCTTTCTGCTTCAAAATTGCCCACCATCCGGTCACAAACGCTCCTAGCCCGAGGATAGAGAATGTGGTCATATAGCTGAGTCGAAGCATGTTTGCAGTATTGTCGCTCCAAAGCGTCGAGTGGAAGATTGTATCAAATTGATTGAGCAGAAGAAACGGTACATACATGGCAAGGAACAAGGCAATCAAGAGAATAGACCATTTTCCGATTGAAGTATGTGGAAAGATTGCACCATTCATGAGGATTCACCTCTTTTCATTTTAAAATCATCTGTATTATTTATATTCCCGTTTTGTGTAAAGAGTTTAAGTGATTCATCAAATTGACATGATATAGTCGACATGAAAGAGTGAGATGACAAGTGTAGAACAGTGCCAAATGAGCCGAAAAAGGAAATTGATATTATTTAGTTAACTATGAAAGTTGGTATAGTGAGATGGACACTCAGTTTGAGATAGAACGGATTTGGATGGATGAAACGGAGCTGTTTTATCAAGTTCAGCTTCAACTTCGGTCTTCTGCCTGCGCCAGCAATCAGTTGATTTATTTAGATGATGCGAGTCTTGGGGATCTTTATCAAAAGATCGATCAATTCAATCAAGCGTGGGGCAAAGAACCGATCACATGGAGACTAGTCGATGAAGAAGAGGGTTCGGATGATTTGCAAGTCAATCTAACTTTCACGTTGATTGACCGGATTGGGACCATCCAAATCGATATTTTCATTCATGATGAATGGCAGTTTGACTCATTTGACCATGTTCATATGAAATTTAGAATGAGGACGACGATGGGACAGCTCGACGACTTGAGCGCTCAACTCAAACGTTTCATTCGTCGTGAGACCGACCATGTCTCATCACTTCGACCAGAATAAAGCAGCCTGAGACGACTCAGGCTGCTTTTTAGTACCATTCTTTCGGTTCGTAATTCAATTCGCGGAACAGCTGCTCACGCTCTTTTTTCGAAAGATCGCGCCATTGTCCAGGCGGCAGTTTCCCGAGCGTGATGTTCATGACACGAACACGTTGGAGGCGGAATACTTCGTATCCGAGCGCCTCACACATCCGACGGATTTGGCGGTTGAGTCCTTGCGTGAGGGTAATGTTGAAATCGAACTTTGAAAGCGGACGGACTTTACACGGAAGTGTCTTCTGGCCAAGGATTTTGACACCGGCTTCCATCTGCTCGACGAACTCTGGTGTGATTGGCTTATCAACCGAGACGATGTATTCTTTCTCGTGCTCGCCTTCTGCACGGAGAATCTCGTTGACGATATCGCCGTCATTCGTCATGAGGATGAGACCTTCCGAGTCTTTATCAAGACGACCGATGTTGAAGATGCGGAGCGGGTGGTTGACCATGTCGACCAAGTTCCCTTTTACTTTTTTTTCTGTCGTACTCGTGATCCCGACCGGCTTATGGACAGCGATGTAGACGTTGTTTCGGGCAACCCGTGCGACAGAACCGTTGACGAGGACTTCATCGCCCGGTTTGACTTGGTCGCCGATTTTTGCTTTTTTCCCATTGATGGTGACGCGTCCCTCTTCGACGAGACGGTCGGCTTGGCGACGGGACGCCTTGCCTGATTCACTGATGAATTTATTGATGCGCATGTGTACACGTCCTTTGTTTGGCTTCGTCCTCTCACTATAACGCATTTTATAAACTCTCGAAAGCGGGAAACGAACGGGAGAGGAGGGATGACATGGAGGCAGTACGACTGTTACAAGACGCAATCCGATTTCAACAAGCACTGTGCGACACAACGTTCGGGAAAGAATTGATTCAAGAGGCATCACCTGTCCTTTGGTACGGTCGACCTGGTCCGGATCAATGGCTGACCATCGGGACGAATCCGTCTCGCGGCGAGTTTTTACATCGTGACGGGACACCGAGAACGGGGCAACACCAAAAGTTCTATTGGCGGAACATACTCTCGTTTGACGATTACCTCGGAAATGAAGAGGCGCTGCAACAAACGCTCGAACGGGCATCGGTCTATTTCGAGTCGAATCGCGCGACGACGAACTGGTTCGGGAAACCGGATGGCGCCAAACTCGAGGCACTCCTCAACGGGATGGGGCGTTCGTTCTATGATCATCCGGCAGCTGTCATCCACGTTGATTTTTTCAAGTTTGCGACATATGAACAGATGGGGAAGATGAGGACGGGGCGCCACTGGATGGAACATCCGACCTCAATCGAACTGTTGGAGCGGACGATTGCGTACATCAAACCGATCCGTATCATCGTGCTCGGACGGGATAACTGTCGTGCCTTGAACGGTTTTTCAACAATCGGAAGACTGTCTGCATATCCCGCCGTCACCTATGAAATCGGACGCCATGATTCGGGTATCCCGATGATCGGCCTCCATATGAAGCCTTCAGAAGTGTTCGTTGGGCTCGGGAATGGCCGTGATTCAAACGGGCTACATTACGGGTCATACGCGAAGCGCGAGCACCTTTTAAAAATCGGAGAAGCGATTGACACGATTATGGACGATTGGCTGGCGGATGGACGCGCGTGATGCTTCCCCAAAAGTTGAATTCGTTGAAGTCGATGTAGCGCACGTCCTTCGAACGGTTGTCGAGCACGGCTAACAAGATGACGTCCGGGAACCCCCGTTTTTCAAACTGCAAGTAGCCGACTCCCGTGACGGAATGATTTTTATAGAAGCCGTTCGCCATGTTCAACACAAACGGGCGTCCTGCTTTCAGCTCACGCTCGAACGTCGACCATTTCCAAAGATAGCGGGAACTGCCTCGACCGTCATACCCGTATCGTTTCCAAAGTTTCGTGATGATGGTGGCGATTTGTGTCGGCGGTGTCCCTTTCTCGTCTTTGAAATGATGCTTGAAGGCAATCTCTCGCACATCTTCTTGGATTTGTGTCACATCATCTGGGATGTTCGTATACCCATGATCTCGATAGAAACGGAAGATGGCGGTGATGGACGTCAACGTACAGTTGTTCTTGCCGTTCTCGAACTGACGTTGGAGCAAGACGGGCACGCCTTCAATCTGTACAGAGCGCTTTAATGTCCAGCGTCCGTGATAACGATCGTTCACATAAGCTTCCGGGTCGATGATCCCGGCATAGCCGTTGTTCGCAACCTCGAGTTGTCCTGCAAATGGGTGCTCCATCTCGGTCTCCCTCCTTTTCTTTTAGTATACAAAGGACGCCCCATCTCATAAAAGAGAAAGGGCGTCGTTTTCGTTAAAACACAAGATGTGCGATGCCGACGATGATCGGAAGGGTGATGAAGGTACGTAACAAGAAAATCAAGACGAGGTCGATGAATGAGATCGGTAGTTTTGAACCGAGCAACAAGCCCCCGACTTCTGACATATAGATGAGCTGGGTAACCGACAACGTAGCGATGACAAACCGTGTCAACTCACTCTCGATGCCGCTTCCGAGAACGGCCGGCAAGAACATGTCGGCGAAACCGACGACCATCGTTTGAGCGGCTTCCGATGCCTCAGGCACTTGAAGGAGCATCAAAATCGGTTCGAACGGCTTTCCGAGGATAGTGAAGAACGGCGTATATTCTGCGATGATGACCGCAATCGTCCCGACTGCCATGACGACAGGGAGGACGCCGATCCACATATCGAGCACGTTCTTGAAGCCGTCTTTGAGCGTCTCTAGGAAACTTTTACTCGAACGTGACTTTTGTAACGCCTGAATTAACGCCCACTTACCGAGTGACACGTTCGCGGGTACTTCTTCTTCCGGTTTGAGCTCGGTCTTCTCATAAGCCGTGTCTGCCTTTTTAGATAATGGATAAATCCGTGGCATGATGAGAGCGGCGACTAGTCCGGATAAAACGATGGCCCCGTAGTAAGGCAAGAAGTATTGGTCGAGTTCGACATACTGTAAGACGACGATGGTGAAGGTGATGGAGACGACGGAGAATGTCGTCGCAATGATCGACGCTTCCCGTTTCGTGTAATAACCTTCCTCATACTGTTTGGTCGTCAGTAGAATTCCGATCGTCGCATCCCCGACCCATGAGGCGAGCGAGTCAAGTGAGGCGCGCCCTGGCAAGCGGAAGAGCGGACGCATGATCTTCATCAAGAACGTCCCGACGAACTCGAGAAGTCCGAAGTTCAATAGGAGCGGTAACAACATACCGGCAAAGAAGAATGTCGCAAATAAGATTGGAATCAAATCAAAGAGCAATAAGCCCCCTGTAAATTCTGACGTGATCATCTCTGGTCCGAGTGTGAGTAGCGTCATGACCCCGGCGATGAAACCGATCACGCGCATGACGAACCAAAACGGTGTCACGCTAAACAGTGCGTTGATGGATGGTCGCTCCATCATAAAAGCAGGACGTGCCGTAAAGAGTAATAATGAGCCGACAATCGAAATCCCCATCATGATGACGGCGAGTGTCGGGACGAAATCCCCAATCCAGTCAATCAGCAGATTGGATAAGAAGGCGACTGGAATCGTGAAGCCTTCCTCTGATGAGATTGGTACGATGAAAAACATGATCCCGATGAGTGATGGAATCAAGAACTTAAAGAAGTCTCGACTCGAAAAAGAAGGTTTCTTTCCGTCTGGTGTTGATGAACCATTCATGATGCATTCCCCATTTCCCCGAAGTGTTTGTGCTGTCTATGTATCCCCATTACACATCCAGCCGTTATTGAAACGTATTTCTTTCTTAGTATAGAAAATATGACCAGGTGCTATCAACAACATGCGGAAATTTTCTGAAAAATACAAGGTTAAATACTAGGCAAAACATTCGTATTCCATCAAACCATTTAGTATGATGACGGCGAGTCCAACAAATTCAAGATATTTAGAAACTTCATTATAGAGATAGGAGAATGCATGATGAGATTGAGTGTGTTAGACCAGGCGCCGGTCACGTCGGGTCATACAGGAGAACATGCGCTTAACAGCGCGGTCGAGCTCGCACAAGTCGCAGAAGAGTTAGGATATTACCGTATGTGGATGGCGGAGCATCATGGTGGCATGTCGTTCGCCAGCTCGGCTCCAGAGGTCATCACGGCTTATCTGGCAGCGAAGACGAACAAGATTCGTCTCGGGTCCGGCGGCATCATGATGATGCACTACTCGCCACTCAAGATGGCAGAGGTATTCAAGACGCTCAGCGCGCTCGCTCCAGGACGGATCGACTTTGGTGTCGGACGTGCGCCAGGCGGTGATGCGAACGCGATCTATGCGATGTCACAAGGGCAGAAACCGATGATGGATGGACTTTACGAGAAACTCGATACGACGCTTCAATTGATTAAAGGTGAGGCACCGGAGGAAAGATGGTATAAAAATACACCGGCTGCTCCGACTGGTGTCAGCCTTCCAGAAGCCTGGTTACTCGGTTCGAGTGGGAACAGCGCCGTGCAGGCCGGACGGATGGGGCTCGGCTATTCGTTTGCCCAGTTCTTTAACGGACAATTGAGTGCCGATACGCTCGACACATACCGTCACCATTTCACGCCGTCTGATTTCATGGAGAAACCGGACATCAGCGTCACGTATTTGGTCACGACGGCAGAGACGGAAGAAGAGGCCGAATATTTGGCCCGACCTTCTGATCTGTCGCGTCTCTTCTTGATGCGTGGTCAATTGAGACAGTTGTTGAGTCCAGAAGCGGCTCATGATTATCCGCTCACGGAGGTCGATAAAATTCATATCGCCAACAACCGAGCCATCCACCTCGTAGGGACGCCGAAACAAATTGCGGAACAGTTACGGGATGAATCGGAACGTTACGGTTTCGATGAGGCGATGATTTGTAGCATCCAGCATAAGCAGAAAGATCGCCTGAACGTCTATCGTCTCTTGGCGAATGAATTGCTTTAACCTAAAGAGCACCTTCTCAAGTATGAGAGGGTGTTTTTTTATTAGAGAAAAACGTTTTCCCATTTTTTCAAAGGTTTTCTCCATAGTTTGAGCGAAACCAACTACACTATAAGAAAAAGGAACGGGTGGAGGGATACGATGCAACGGATGAAAGGCGACCCATATTATCTATTCGAGCTGTTCACACGCTTGTATCGAATGGTATTTCTAATGGAAGTGACAGAAGCAGGCTATCGTTACGTAAATGTGAGCGAACAGGGGAAGGTGGCCTCTTCGCTTCCAAGTGATGTAGAAGGGCGGTATTTACATGAGATGTATCGCTCGGAAGTGGTCGAGGAATTGATTGAACATTATGATGCGGTCGTTGAGACAGGGGAGCCGGTCTACTTCATGTCGCAAATGAACATCGACTCCAATACGGCCCGATTCGCTTCTTCTATGCTTGTACCGATTGAAGATGAGGATGGACTCGTTCGTTATGTACTCGGTTTGACAACTGATTTATCCGAGGAGGCGGAGATCAAGTTGTTAAAGAGTATCGAGCATATGGACTATTTGACCGGTATGCCAAATCTGATGAAAGTCAAATTGGAGCTCGACCAGTTGTTCGAGCAACATGACACCGAAGAGACGAGCGTCATGCGCCTTCACATCAACCGTTTCAAGATGATGATGTCGCTTCAAGGTGTGGAGCGCTCGAATCAGTTGATTAAAGACATCACACGTCAATTGGCGAATACGCTTCCGAAAGGTTCAATTATCGGTCGAGTAGACGGTGAAGACTTTATCGCGGTGTTACCTCATACTCCAATCCGGTTGGCATACATGTACGCCGAGCATTTGCTTGACGTGATTGCAGATCATTCGTATCAAGTGGCGGAGGCCGAATTCCCGTTATCGAGTTGTATCGGGATTGGTGCCGGTACAGCGGATGCCGACCGTGTCATCATGAACGCCTCCACGGCTCTGTTGGAAGCGCGTCAGACGGGAAATCAAACGATTCGTTTATATGAACACGATGAATACGTGCAGCGTTACATCGATGAGATGATGATCGAAACGGAACTGGTCAAAGCGTTGAAGCTAGATGAGTTATACATGGTGTATCAACCGAAAGTGTCGATGGACGGTGCGATTCATTTTGAGGCACTCATTCGCTGGGAGAGTCCTGTTCTCGGATTCATTTCACCTGAAACGTTCATTCGTGTGGCTGAACAGTCACTCTTGATCGAAGACGTGACACGATTCGTCATGAATCGGGTATGTCAGGATGTGTCGTCACAACCTGAGCAGTTTGAAGGGCGCCGCGTGGCTGTGAATGTCTCACCGAATTTATTTCATGAACACCATATGAATGAACTGGTTGCGATCATTGCATCGTATGGTCTTGTGCCAGAACAATTTGAGTTTGAGGTGACCGAGCACACGTTGATGCATGAACCGGTAGCGGCGATCAAAACGGTCGAATCGCTCAAACAACAAGGATTTCGACTGTTGATTGATGACTTTGGGGTCAGTTATTCCTCGTTGAATTATTTGAAGTTGTTCGAGATTGATGGGATCAAGATCGACCGGTCGTTCGTCGCGCAACTCGATCAGGAGAGCGGCATGAAAGAGTATGAAATCGTCAAACTGATTGTCTCGTTGGCCAAAAAGCTAGAGTTAGAGGTGACGGCTGAAGGTGTGGAGACGGAAGAACAATATCGGATCTTACGTCAGCTCGGCTGCGATGAGATTCAAGGGTATTTCTTCAGTCGTCCGATGCCGCTCGCGGAGTTAGAAGAGGCGCTCGGAATCTTGTATTCCCATCAGATGATGTTATCGAAGATCGAGCAGCCTGCGCAGTTGTTGCATCCTTCTCTAGATGAGCGTGAATTGCAACGACTCAAAGCGATATTACGATTGGAAATTTTAAATACGCCACAAGAGGAACGATTTGACCGAATCTCCCGATTGGTCGCACAAACCTTTCAGATGCCAATCGCATTCATTTCGATCATGACGACAGACCAACAGTGGTTCAAATCGTGTGTCGGTATCGAGCTCGAATCCGCTCACCTCAAACGGGAATGGACGTTATGTAATCGGGTTGTCACATCAGAGTCTCCGCTGGTGATTGAAGATGTTGCGGCAGCAGCGATTGAAAGTGACAGTCCTTGGATTGACCGAATCGGATTTTATGCAGGTGTACCGTTGCGGACGAAGCAAGGTCACGTCATCGGCACACTTTGCGTAGTGGATGGGCAGGCGAGAACGTTCTCAGAAGAAAATTTGAAGGCGCTCGAATCGTTTACGCATTGGGTCATGACAGAGATCGAGCACACGGAAGTCTCGAGAAGACAAATCACTCGACAACAATCAATCGAAGCATTGTATGAAGCGACGGCATTGCGTGTACCGTTCCAAGATCAATTGGCCCGGGTTCAAGAAATTTTATTGGAATGGGTCGGTTACTCCCACGGGGTCATCTTCTCGATTGAGCCTTCGCATCGTCTTCTAGTAGAGCATGGGGTCTCTCGTTTGACTTGGGGGAAAGAAGAACTGCATTCCCTACATCAACTGACAACGGTCGGCGCGCAAACGCTTCAGGAAGGTGATCTGATTGTAGATGGTATCGAATTCACGAGGTTTGTCAGTTTTCCTTTGACGCATGAGCATCAAGTGTTTGGCTGGGTCGTTCTTCTCGCGGAGCAAGGCAACTTGAATGATCATCTTGATGAGGAAACGTTGCAAGAGTTGACTGGAACGGTACGGTTGCTTGCGCGATGGATGGAGAATGGGATTCGAAAGGAACGGAAACAACGCGAGATGATTCGAATCGCAAAACAAGATCAACTGACAAAACTGTATAATCGTCATACGCTCACGACCGATTTATACAAAAACATGAACCGGACGCCAGCGATTACAGTGACACTGGTCAATCTAGACGATTTTAAAAGAATCAACGATCAGTACGGGCACATGATAGGGGATGAAGTGTTAATTGAAATCGCACAACGATTAAATGAATTCGTCCAGCATGTTGGTGGTCAAGTGTACCGTTTTTCAGACGATGAATTCATGTTGGTGCAAACGGGTCCACTGAGTGGGATTGAACAGCTCAATGAAGTTATTTCCCAGGGAATAGACGCGTCGAATGGTGAAGTCATTCATCTTACGGCAAGTGTTGGCGTCACCCTAGTCAAGTCGACCGACACCGTCGATTCGCTTCTTCAACAAGCAGATGCAGCGATGTATATTGCAAAGAACAATGGAGGAGACCAGTGGTTCCAATATGGTGGATACTCAGATGACAAGGGGATTTAAGTATGGGGAGATTATGGCTGATTGAAGGATTGCCAGGAAGCGGAAAGTCTACATTTGCCGAGAGGCTGCGAGATAAAAGGAATGGCAAGTTCTATTCGGAAGTAGATGCGTCACACCCCGTGGATATGCATGATGTCTATTGGGTCGAGGACAAACCATCAACCGGTCGCATTCTCGATGAAATCGAAAAAGGGTGGCTCGTCCGTTATGATGGTGATGAAGAACGGATCGGAACAGACGTCTACGAGTTACCTTTCGCCCTTCACACACGAATCATGTGCGAACGCTGGCGGCGTTATGTTCAAAAGTTAGATAGGGAGGAAGAGGACGTCATCTTTGAATGTGCGTTGCTCCAAAATCCTTTCACCATTGGAATGGTTGCCCAAGATGTTCCGTTAGCGGACGTGGAAGCATACGTTCAAGAGGTCGCAGACATTCTGAAACCGATTGATCCGATGGTCGTTTATTTGGCATTGGATGACGTTGCACGCATCTTTCCGATTGTATATGATGAACGACCGATGGGATGGCAAAGCGGTTTTGTCGAGTATTATACGAGCGGCACCTATGGTGTGAACCATTCGCATAAGGGTATGGCCGGAACGATTGAGATTTTAGTGGAACGCCAACGACGTGAGCTTGAACTGTTGAAACAATTACCTCTTCGCCACGCTCGGATTCAAAATGATAATCGGCATTCATTCGAAGAATTAACGAATTTATTAGAGGAGGAGTCGATTCGTACATGCAAACCTTAATCAAACATTCGGAACGTTTTTGGTATATGACACCCGTTGACCGTACCGATCGACCAATTCTCGGTGCCGTTATCGGCGATACGCATACGCTGCTCATCGATGCGGGCAATTCCGTTTCGCACGCCTCGTTGTTTTTAGAACAGCTAGAAAAACAAGGCCTACGTGCGCCGTCGATGGTCGCATTGACGCATTGGCATTGGGATCACATCTTCGGTTTACCTGCACTTGAAGGAATAGTCTCCATTGCGAGTGAAGCGACCAAACAGGGAATGGAAAAACTTGTCCCATATGCTTGGGATGATGTCTCTCTCGATGAGCGGGTGGCGCAAGGGATTGAAATCGCATTTTGCGCGGAAGCAATCCGTGAAGAATATGGAGACGCGCGCGATATCAAAATAGTATTACCTATGCTGACGTTTCAAGAATCGCTGACACTCGACCTCGGTGGCGTTCACGTCGTGTTACGACATGTCGGAGGAGACCACGCAAAAGATGCGGTTGTCCTTTACGTCGTAGAAGAATGGGTATTATTTTTAGGAGACGCGTTATACGCAGACATCTATTCTCCGACATGGCGAATGACTCCGGAAGAAACCCTGCGGTTGTTGAATGTATTGGAATCGTTTGATGCTAAACAGATTGTCTGGTCACACGGTGAGATGGTGAGTCGTGAATCCTTCGCAGAAGATTGCCTTGCATTAAGACGAATCGCCACCATTTCGAATAATTTCCCAGGAAATATTGATGAAATCACGCAGTCGTATGCTTCACTCGTCAATCGGGAGATCACCGAGGAAGAGAACGAGTTGATTACGTTTTTTGTGAATGGGACGGTGGGAAGATGACTTACACTATCACGCGGATTCACGAGGAAGACGAGACGTTCCAACAGTTTTTGACCACTCAATTACGTGAGTATAACAACGTTCGTTCGATTTACCATCGTGACATTCGCGAGGCGCACGTGCCGACCATTCAGTTGAAAGTGGAGCAAGAAGGACGGGTGATCGCCGGCTTATATGGGAGTGTGTATTGGGGATGGTTCGATTTGGATCGCCTTTGGGTCGATGCAGACTTTCATGGTCAGGGCATCGGTAGTCAATTGCTTGGAGAAGGGGAGGCGTTAGCGAAGTCGCTCGGTGCGACGCGTGTGAAATTGACGACGTTCTCGTTTCAAGCGAAACCGTTTTATGAGCGATTCGGTTACACGGTAATAGGTGTGCTACCGGACTATCCGCCGGGATCGGATTACTGTATGATGATGAAGCAATTATAAAAGGCGACACGAGGTCGCCTTTTTAATACACTTTATCCCCATTGAAGATTGAATTTTTCACCATGACGTAGTCTACGGTGCGCAATGCCTCGAGACTGTCACCACCCGCGTAAGAAATCGCCGATTGGAGGTCTTGCTCCATCTCGGTCAATGTATCTTGTAGTGCCCCTTTGTGTTCGACAAACATCTTTTTCCCCTCGACGTTCTTTCGCTCACCCTTTTGGAACTCAGAAGCAGAACCGAAATACTCTTTCAATTGTTTCCCGTCTTGCTCGAACGTTTCCCCCGGTGATTCATCGTGTCCTGCGAACAATGAACCAATCATGACCATCGAAGCGCCGAAGCGAATCGATTTGGCGATGTCACCGTGAGTACGGATGCCCCCATCCGCGATAATCGGTTTCGTCGCTGCTTTGGCACACCAGCGAAGTGCAGCCAATTGCCAGCCCCCGGTACCAAAACCTGTTTTGATTTTCGTGATACACACTTTACCAGGCCCGATTCCAACCTTCGTCGCATCCGCTCCGGCATGCTCTAATTCGCGAACGGCCTCTGGTGTCCCGACGTTCCCCGCGATGACGAATGATCCAGGAAGATGGTGTTTGATATGCTGAATCATTCGGATGACCGCATTCGAATGACCGTGAGCGATATCGATTGTAATAAATTCTGGCGTATGACCGGTCGATTTGAGCATTTCGATAAACCCATACTCTTCTTCCTTCACGCCGACACTGATGGATGCATACAAACCACGCTCATGCATGTCTTGGATAAACGCCAGGCGCGTCTCTGGATTGAAGCGATGCATGATGTAAAAATATCCGTTCTTGGCCAGCATCAATGCGACCTTTTCATCGATAATCGTCTGCATGTTAGCCGGAACGACCGGTAATCGGAACGTGAAGCCACCAAGCTCGACGGTCGGGTCACATTCCGAACGACTGTCGACAATACATTTTGCAGGAATTAATTGAATATCTTCGTAATCAAATACTTTATCCATATATCGCACCCCTATTCACGAACATTAACGTATTGAACAATAAAAAAACTTCGCCCATTCGGTAATATAACGTGAATAGAGTTTAAAGTCAAAGGATAACTCAATCAATTTATCTTAAAAATGAATAAAATTGAACGGATTGATGTTTAATGTTCGGATTTATGATTTATTTTCGATGTTTCACGTGAAAAAAGGACCACTTATTGGTGGTCCTTTGCGAGTGCATATTGATTTCGTCCACCTGCTTTGGCTTCATAGAGAGCGAGGTCGGCACGTTTTAGTAACTGTTTGGTCGACAACCCTTTTACAAATCGAGCACCCCCGACACTTGAAGTCGTAATGAACGTATGTTGGTCGATTTCCCATGGGCGCTGTAGTGCTTGAATGATTTTCTCTGCAACCCGATGTAGGGCACAGGGATCGTTGAAGCGAATGAGAACGGCAAACTCATCACCGCCAAGTCTGGCAATCATATCTTGTTTGCGAAGCACGGATGTCAATCGACGAGCGAGTTGTCGCAAGAGCTCATCGCCCACATCATGACCGAACGTGTCGTTGATTTGTTTGAATCGGTCAACGTCAAGAGCGAGGACGGCCAATTCACCTTGCTCGAATTCGGTTCGATCGATCGCTTCCTCGAGGTAAGCGAGGAAGAAACGACGGTTCGGTAAATCGGTCAGCGTGTCGTGATACGCCAAATGCTTCAGTTGCTTCTCTAGTGCTTTTCGCTGCATGATTTCTCGGCTGACCGTCAAATAGTGTAGGAGAAGTCCGGATTCATCATAGATGGCCTGAATTTTCGTTTCGAGCCAAATCCAGCGCTGGTCAGCATGGAAATGACGAAACTCAAGGGTCAAGGAGATGTCTTCTTCCTTCATTTCTTTCAACTGCTCCCGGACGATCTGGATATCGTCCGGATGGATATAGTCGAGCGTATTCTTCCCTTCGTAATATCCGGCCGCAAAACCGAGTACGGTACGGTGAGAAGGGGACGCATAACGAACAGTACCATCCCGTTCTAGTATGCAGACGAGGTCACTCATGTTTTCTGTGATCAATCGATATTGTAACTCACTCTGTCTTAACGCTTGTTCCATTTCACGTTTCTCCGTGACATCACGCAAAATCGTTAAGACGGCCGTTTCGCCCTCATAATCGATGAGAAGGCTACTGATATCCATCTGGAGCTTGTCTCCACTCGGTGTCATGATGACCATTTCCGTGTCTTGGACGGGGCCTCCGAGCTCGAGAGAGGCAAGTCGTTGACGGGTGGACTGATGATACTCTTCTGCGATGAATGAAAAAATCGATTCACTCTCTAGATAGGTTTCTCCGATTGTGGCGAGTGCCATCGCGTTCGCATATATAATCTGTCCTTCCTGATGCACAATGATGCCTTCCGGAATGGTTTCAATCAACTGACGGTAACGACGTTCGCTTTCGACCGTGGCACGCTCGGCATTTTTCTCTGGCGTCAAATCGATGATGATCGCAAACAGGCCGGTAATGTTACCGCCGACCTCGATTGGAATGTTGAGGACGGTTAAGTCGAGTCGTTCCCCGGATTGATGTTCAGCATAAATGGAATACTTGTGTGGAATCCCAGACAGCGTGAATTGTAACCCTTTCCTGACTCGAGACCGCTCACTCTCGGGAAGCCAATGCAGGAACGGATGATGAAGCATATCTTGTTCCGTATGACCGGTGATGACCGTGACGGCCGGGTTGACAGATTTGATGTTTAAATGATGGTCGAGTACAAAGATGCCATGTGGAGAATACCGTCGTAGCGACTCGTGATGATCTTTTAAGATCGACAATTCGAGTTCGCGACGCTTCCGTTCCGTCACTTCACGAACGACGGAGACGATATGGGTACAGCGCCCCTCATCATTGAAAATCGGAGTCACTTCTGACTCGAAATAATGAAGGGGGAGCGTCAATACATCATCCGCCTCGACCGTATCCGTATAAAAGGAGTCAGCAAGACGGTAGTCTTCATAGACGACACTCTTTTTTGTACGAATCGCTTCATCGTAATACTGCGTAATAAGTTTAGCGGTCTCGATCGGGACCAACTCATCGATGGTCTTCCCGACATCCGCATCTGACCAATTGATGGCCCGTTTCCCAGGCTCATTTACGAAGACGTAGCGATATGCTGAACCATCGACTTCCATAAAGAACACATAGTCTGAAATTTTATCGAACGTCCGTAGTAAAATCGATGCGTTGGATTGAAGTGTTTGGTCAGCTTTCATCTCGTCTCCCTCATTTCGTTCATTCTATTTTTTACACGTCATTTTTATCTTACCGCATCATTCGATCAAATGTGTGAACTTTCAAAAAAAGACGGGATGTACGTACACCCCGTCAAGCAGCTTCGTTCAGTTGTTTTTGTTCGTTCCGTCCATTCATGACGTAATACAAGAAAATGGTAAAGAGAACGACGCCTGAAAGAATCAAATAAAGTGTCGAGAAGCCCGTCAATGGAATCAACAACCCGATGAAATAAGGACCAAACCCTAGACCGGCATCAAGTGCGATGAAGAAGGTCGATGTCGCCATCCCCATTCGGTGGGGTGGAGAGGCCTTGACGGCGATTGCTTGAGTCCCGGATTGGATATTCCCGAAGCCTAATCCGATTAACGCACCGGCAAGTAGAAGCATCCAACCGCTGTTCGCCTGGCTGAGCACGAGCAGTCCAATCGCGAAGATGGCGATTGCCGGATACATGACGACGTTCGCTCCACGCGCGTCCATCAACTTTCCTGTGATCGGTCGTGATAATAGGACTGCGACCGAATAGACGAGGAAGAAGATGCTCGCCGCCTCGATCAAGTCGAGTTCACTCGCATAGAAGTTGATATAGGACAAGACACTCGAGTAGCTTAGTGCGGCCATCCCGATAATCAAGGCGATCGGTAGCGCTTTTGGTTCGACGAACGATTTTAAAGAGAATCCACGTACGACTTCAGGTGCGTCGACCTCAGGCACATTCACAAAGAACGTGCTCGCCAAACTGATGACCCCGATCACAAAGCAAAGAGCGAAGATGACGGTGAAGCTCGTGTGTTGGCTGAGAAGTAATCCGACGAAGGGCCCGATGGCTGTCGCCAGAGTAGAACTCATGCTGTAGTAACCGATCCCTTCACCTTTTCGTGTTGCAGGAATGACTTGCGCGACGATAGTTCCAGTTGCCGTACTCGACAATCCCATCCCGAGCCCGTGTACGAACCGTGTCAGCAATAAGAAACCGACACCCCAATGGACGAAGTACAATAAAATCGTGGCGGTGAAAAAGACGAGCCCGATATAAAGTGTCTTCTTCCGACCGATCGAATCGATTAGTCGACCGATGAACAAGCGCCCGGCCAGCGTCCCGATGATGAAGATGCCGGTGACGAGTCCCGCTTGACTCGTGGTCGCCCCGTACGACTCGACGGCATGCACCCCGATGGTGACCATCAATAAGAAAAAGATGAGCGTCAGGAAGAAGTTGATGAGCGAGATGATTAAAAAGTCTCTCGTCCAAAGTTTTTGAATAGGTTGTTGCATCATACGTGACGCCTCCTTTTCTTCAAATTCGAATAGTTAATAAACATAACTAAAAGAGTATACCAAATCAAATTAGGATTGTCCGAGATGATGCACTGCATGCAGTGCATGACAGACATGAAAAAACTCGACTCGGGAATCGAGTCGAGTCAAGTGACGTCGTTAGGCACGGTCCCAGAATCGGGCAGTCGCAATTCCATCGATGAACGCATTGAATCCATCGAGGTTATGCTCGTCGAACGTGAAGACACCAGGCTGGTCTTGCTTCACGCGACATGTGGCGAGAGCCTCTTTATGGTGTACGTGTAGAGCGAGCGGTTTATAGTGCTTGTACGTGTTCTCGATAAATTCGAGCACATCATCCTCGACAGTCGTCGCGGCACTCACCAAGAAGGCGGCATCGAAGAGGCTCGAGTCGACCGTATCGTACGTCTCCTTCACTTTCAAGTCACCAAGCATATACGCCTTCTTGCCGACAAGGCTGTAGTTGACGTTGTGATCGGCGAGCGTCTGCACCCACTGTTTCACCTGATTCGCATCCACGTCACCGGCAAGGAGAAGGGCGACGCTCTTCGTATCGGGCTTTTTGATTGTGTTCGCCATCGAGAGGGCAGGGGACGTCTTATCTGACTTGACCTCGTTGTTCTCTTCTGGCACATGTACTCCTAAGTTGTCGGCGACGACTTCAGCGAGATGACGATCGATGCGGTTCAATAAATCGACGGCATTCTCTTTCACCATGTCCGACTCACATTTTCCGAGCTCAAAACTGCAGGCATCTTGGATGTGTTGTTTTTCGACATCGGTCATGCTGTTATAGAAGAGTTTCGCCTGTGAATAGAAATCAAGGAAGCTGTCGCTACGTCCCCGAATCTTATGTCCATCGATTTTCTCTTGATAGTGCTCAAATCCACCTTGATCGGCTGGCACAGGTTCCGGCTGATTATTGTTGAGCGCATTTTTATGGTAGCTCGTCTGACCTTTGTGGACGGCCATTTGATGCATCCCGTCCCGCTGGTTGTTGTGGAAAGGACAGACGGGCTTGTTGATTGGGATCTGGTGGAAGTTTGGTCCACCGAGACGTGAAAGCTGCGTGTCCGTATACGAGAACAGACGACCTTGTAAGAGCGGATCGTTCGAGAAGTCGATTCCTGGGACGAGATGACCCGGGTGGAAGGCGACTTGTTCGGTTTCCGCGAAAAAGTTGTCGACGTTCCGGTTGAGTGTCATCTTCCCGACGAGTTTCACTGGAATCTCTTCTTCCGGCCACAGTTTGGTCGGGTCTAAGATGTCGAAGTCGTAGTTGAACTCGTCTTCTTCCGGGATCAGCTGCAGACCGAGCTCCCATTCCGGATAGTCGCCTTTATTGATGGCTTCATACAAGTCGACACGGTGGAAGTCAGCGTTTTTCCCGACTGCCTTTTGGGCTTCGTCCCATACTTGTGAATGAACCCCGAGCTTCGGTTTCCAATGGAATTTGACGAAATGCGCTTTTCCTTCCGCATTTACGAGACGGAACGTATGCACCCCGAATCCTTCCATCATGCGTAGACTACGCGGAATCCCCCGGTCACTCATTGCCCACATGACCATATGGGCTGTTTCATGGTTTTGTCCGACGAAATCCCAAAACGTATCGTGCGCGCTTCCCCCTTGCGGCACTTCCGTATGTGGTTCAGGCTTCACGGCATGAACGAGGTCAGGGAACTTGATGGCATCTTGGATAAAGAAGACCGGAATGTTGTTTCCGACTAAATCATAGTTCCCTTCGTCTGTATAGAACTTCGTCGCAAAACCACGGACGTCACGTACCGTATCCGCGGACCCGCGTGAGCCTTGGACGGTCGAGAAACGGACGAATACCGGTGTCGTCTTCGAAGGGTCATTCAAAAAGTTCGCTTTTGTGAACTCGGCGAGCGGTTCATACACCTGGAACTCCCCGTGTGCCCCGACGCCGCGCGCGTGGACGATTCGTTCCGGAATCCGTTCATGGTCGAAGTGGGTCATCTTTTCGCGGAAATGGAAATCCTCGATCAATGTCGGACCACGACGTCCTGCTTTCAGCGAGAATTCGTCTTCCGCCATCTTCAGACCTTGGTTTGTCGTCAAGCCAGCTTGTTGTTCGTTATCAATCGTATGTTGTTTTAACTGCTCTTCTTTCTTGTTCCCCATGTGATTGCCTCCCTTAAGTATGACTGACCGTCGTAAGTCGCGTTTTGACCTACTGTATCGGTGTTCCCTAACGCCAATAAAAAAATCCCTCTTTTTCAAAAAAGAGAGATTTCACACAAATATTTATAACGCGGCCCACACATGTTGTTTCAATACGATTTGTTGTACCACTTTAGGGTCGAGTTCGTATTCAGTGGCAATGATGCGTGTTACTTTCGCTTTCGCATCGGGGTCGTCAGGATTTTGTTTCGTATATTGATTTTGCCATGACCTCCAAATTTGAATCTCTGCATCGGTCAATTTGGTCGCCCATTCTTTTTCTCGAAGTTGCCAACCGAACATCATCTCGTCTGTTTGACCGGGTTCCACCCAGTCTGCAAGTGCATAGTCGCCTTCCGGAGCGAATACGGCTTCACCAAGTGGCGGTTCCGTCCCGATATAGGCAGCATCATCATAAAATCGTAACAATGCGGCCTGGAACTGATCAGACTGTTTCACGTCATCGATGACGTCATGGCTGACAGATTGAAGCTCATCCGTACTCGGTTCACCATGTACGACGATATCATATTCGAACCGAGTGATACCGTCTTCTTCAATGGGAGTACGTTCTTCAATCGTATATATTTCCTCGGAAATAGAGGTTTGTTCAGACTTCAACTGCGTTGTAGGGGACGATTCCTGCGGCCAAAACCAGAGGGCGAAGCCGAGAGGGACGAGGAATACGGCGAGACGACGTAGTCGGTACACCTTGTTTGATTTTCTTTTTTTCTTCAATCCAAAAACACTCCTTTAATTATGTAACAATCCCCAAAATATCGGGGATTACGTTCGATCTAAACGAACGAGGTCCGCATCGGGATGCGACTGACCACGAACGAGGGAACTTAAAATACGAGAACCAAGCATGCTATACACCGTCCCATTTCCCCCATATCCGAGCAAATAAAACAAGTTCGGTCGATTCGGGTGCTCCCCGATGAACGGGAGTTGGTCCACCGACTCTCCGAACAAGGCGACCCAAGCATAATCGACTTCTAGGTCATACATCGGGAAGAGCTCGGCGATTTTTTCTTTCACCCGTTCCGCCCGGTCGTTCATGAGCGCCTCGTCGTGCGGCGTCTCTGCCTTGTCTTCGTCAAGTCCGCCAGCGATAATCCGCCCGTCCGGAGTCGTGCGTAGATAGAGATATGGTCGTTTCGTCTCCCAAATGAGTGCACGCCCTTCCCATTCACTGAACTCGGCGATTGGGTTCGTTGCGATGGCGTATGACCGATTCAAATCGATTCGATGGGAGTCGAGTAGGGGAGCCGGTCCATAACCTGTTGCAAAGATGACTTTATTCGCTTTAAATGTTCCGTTTGAGGTGAACACGATCCATCCGTCACCATCAGACACGATTTCATCTACTGATGTCTCTTCAAAAATCGGGACGTGTTGTTTTGATAAATAGCGGATGATTTGACGACTGAGCGTGAGTGGGTTGACCTCGGCATCGCCTTTGGTGATGAGGGCCGCCGGTTTTTCAAATGGGAAGCGTTCACGTAATGCTTCACGATCCAACCACTCCACATCAAAACCATGTTTGGATAGCATCTCATACTCACGTTTCAATTTGGCAACATCGACCTCTTCGCTCGCAAAACAAAGACTGTCCCGTCGGATATATATATCGGAAGCATCGACATCTTTCGCCACCTGATCGAGTGATTCGACCGCGTTGAGACATAATTGATAGAAGCGTACCGCTGCCGCTTCTCCAATTTTTTCTGCGAGTTCGTGTAACATGATGTCATTTGAATATTGAATTAAACCGGTATTTGCTGATGTGCTTCCTGTACCGACTTTTCGCCCATCGAGCACCGCAAAATCGACTCCATCCTGCTGAAGCGTATAGGCCGTCAACGTTCCAGACATGCCGGCTCCGATGACGAGTACGTCGTAATGCTCTTTTTTGTCAGGTCTTTCTAACACGACATCCTCTGATTCGGTCGTTGGCCAATATAAATCTCCGTTATACAATTCCATCGTTTCATCCTCCATGATTCAGTATCTTCCTCTTTATCCCCGCTTCAAGAGAGGTGAAACCAAAAAACCGCAGACGATGTGTCTGCGGTTCAACATGTTATTTCTTGATGATGATTGATGAAGGAGAAGCACCTTTCGTATATGTGATGCGTTGGACATGTTTCGCCCCACGAATCTCAGCAAGGTTTTTCCCGTCAACGATTACTTCTTTTACCGTCGCGCCTTTGAAGTCGATGATGGCACCGGCTTCTTTCGGTTTCACTTGAACGACGACATTTTTCAACGGTTCTCCTGTCAATTCCGTGTATACGCCACGAACGAAGATACCGTTTTTAAAGTTCGTGCCTTTTCCGATTGTCACGCCGATGTAATCCTCTTGAAGGACGAGGCGAGCAGCTTTATGGTTTTCTACAGTGTAACGCGTCAATTCCACTTCTGGTTCCGGTGTGAAGTCGATTTGTGCAAGTACTGGATCATGGTCACTCGCACGCCCTGACATCTCAGTGAAGTCCGAGTTGACGTGAATCATGTCAATTTTCGTAGAAGCGGCCAAGCGGTTCGAGACGAGGATATGATCGAGTACTTGTGAGTTCCCTTGATACACATACGAGTAGCGGTCGACAGCAGGAACTTTCTCGACCATGTTCGTCATCAAGTCACCTTTAAAGATTTGGAGCGCATCCGAGAATTCGAAATCGTTGAAGTCACCAAGTGCTACAACATTCGCTTCTGGATTCTTCGTCTTCACGTCTGCGACGAAGTTGTGGACGACTTGTGCGATTTTCTTACGTTGCACTTCACTTCCGAGTACGACCGGTTGTTGTGACCCGAAGAAGCCGGTGTCACCACCTTTTGAGTTCCAGTGGTTCGCGATCACGATGACGTTCTCGCCTTGGAAGTCGAATTGAGCAGCTAACGGTTTACGTGAACGATCGAACGCTTCGTTCGTCGGATCGATACGTCCCGGATTGTGCGTCAATTTCCCGTCAGCATATCCGACGGCCGTCGTCGCGTCACCGGCAGGCATTCCCTCCGTCAATGACACGCGCTCAGGATCGTACAAGAAGCCGACACGGATGTTGGCATCCGGTGCACCACCGTCTTGGTTGTTCTCTGGGTCGATGTTGACGTATTTATATGTCTTCCCACCGACAGCGACAATGTTATCGATTAAGCGCTGATAGCTCTGGTCAGCGGCAGAACCTGCCCCTTTATCCTGTCCATCGTTGTCCTGTACTTCCGTCACACCGATGATGTCAGGGCTGTTCAATTCGTTGACGAACGCTTTCGCCAGTTTGAGTGCCTTTTCATCTGATGTTTCTTTGATGTTGTTCGAGAAGTTCTCTAAGTTATACGATGCAATTGTTAATTGATCTTCTTCTGCCTCGATGAATGTCTTCTCACGCTGCGCATCTCCTTTGACGAATGAAGCTTTCATGTCTTCAAGTGAGGCTTGAATCTTATAGTTACCGAATGAATAGCCGACGACACCGACGATCGGTCCGTTGAAACGGTCGCCCGTCGCGACATCGAAGTCACGAGCTTCTGCATTTGGTTCGAGACGGAACTGAATGCGTTCTGGGTTCGCGTCGTTCTTTTTCAATAAGACACCGCCATTATATGTCTCTGTTGGCGTATCTTCGAGAACTGTGACTAAGTCACCATATTCTTGTGGTCCAACCGATTTCAAGTTGTTCGTTTGAACGCGCATCCCTTCAAGGCTCTCCCAGAAGTCGATGGCATCCTTCTCCGGGTTGAAGACGGCGAGGTTATCGCTGTCGATAAACTCAGTCGGAAGGTTTGAGGCATCAATCGTAATTGGAGTCGGAAGTGTCACGCCGCTCGCGACGACTTCAACTTTTCCGTTACGCGTATCGATTTGTGTCATCTTCATATCCGTCTGTTGGCGATCACTATATCCTTCGATTGCGTACTCGCTCACTTTTCCGTTCACTTTTACGAGGTCCCCGACTTGAATGCCAGCAATCGAACGTCCGCCGTAAAGGACAATCCCTTCAGATGTCCGTGCATCGTCATCGGCTTCCGAATCAGGCGTTTGGATGAAGTAATAGGTCGTTCCACTTGAGACGAACGTAGACGTGACGATTCCTTCGACACCTTCAACCGTCTGTCCGTTCATCGGAGTCGTATGGTTCGCACCTTGGATGTCGTGAATGCGAATCTTGTCTGTGATCTTATAAGAGAATGTTGAGACGGCGCTGAACGAGTCGCCTGTTTTCACGACCGTTTTCAACGTCGTCGAGTTTTCAATGCGGATTGGGTTTTCGTAACGAAGCCCATTCTCTTTTGGATCAGAGCCGTCGAGTGTATAGAAAATCTCTGCGTCTGCTGTCGTTGTCGAGAGCGTCACGTCTTGTGGACCAACGAATGTACCGGCACCTGGTTTCGCGACAGCCGGCCGAAGAACGGACGTATCGATAACCGTGTCCGCCGGGTCACGAGGGATGATTTGGTACGTATCGTCAAACTGTTGAACGATTCCTGTGATCGATGAATAGTTCACATCCGTCTGTAAATCAAGGATGCCTCGCTCGTCGCGAACGACGAACTCCTTCGTTCCGTCCGTCGCCGTCAAGTTCTGACCGCTACCTGTGAGTGTGACATTTTTGACGGTAACGAGTTCGGATTCGACGTCCTCGTTGATTTGTTCCCCTGTCAAGACTTGGGCAGTAGGAAGTGTTGCTGCCTGTTTCGAGACGACGACGGCATTGTTCAATTGAAGAAGCTCACGATATGAACCGACGACCCCTGTGACAACGATCTCATCTCCGACGTTGACGGCAAGAGATGTCGGACGGATAGACAGACCACCTGTCGCGTCTTGGATCGAGATGGTGTTCGCTAATTTAGCCGTGACGACTCCTTTTACGGTGACCGTTTCATTTTCTGCCTTTGTTCGTGCATCAGCAATTGAAATCGGTGTGATCGGTGCAGGAGGTTCTGTTGTATCGCCATCTCCGTATTCAACGCCTTGGAACGTATGTAACCCGAGATTGTCGAACGTGTCTTGTGGTGTCGATGACCATTCGACAGCCGGGTCGAAGGCATCACTGCCATCACTGTCTCCCTTTGTGACCGTGTCTTTACGAATGAGCGATTGGTCAGCAGTCGCAACGGTCGTTCCCCATTTTGTTCCTGGGTCGAAGCCGAGTTGACCGAAGACATCAAGAACCGTGTCTCCTTTTTTCAAGACGATCGTGTCATCCCCGTTGAAGTTCGTCACGGCGCTCGTCGTGTCCGATTTCGCTTTCAATGCGTCTGACGCACTACCATTCACAATGACATATGTCGCCCCTGGTGCGAGGGTGCCAGTCAAATTCAATGTATTTCCGGCAGTCGTACCTCCGTTTGAATACAGTTCAATTTTGTAAGCGGAAAGGTCGATTGTCGCGTTCGTTCCGTTGAACAACTCGATGGCTTTGTTATTGCTCGATCCTTCTACGTACTCGGAAATGAAGAGGTCTGATGCGTTCAACGTCTCAGCGTTTACATTTGCCGCAATCGGCGTCATGCTGCTGACGATGAGCCCTGCTGATAAGGCGAGGCCAGTGACTGCCTTAAATGATTGTGTTGGTTTCCCCATGTGTAAGTCTCCCTTAGATGTAATGGTCTAATCCGATTTCCCCAACTCGTGTCGTTATAAATAAGTGAATTTATATCCTCCTTTTTCAAAAAAACGACATGATAGCGCTTACATTACTTTTCTTGTGACGAATCTCTTGAAAAATTATTCGTGTATTGTCAAAAATGGCACGTTCATTTCCCAAGTTTTTTACTACATGTTAAACATAACCAAGCAGACGTCAGAACTCAATCCACTAAACACGAAGTTATGATTACATTTTGATTACAAGGTAAATGTAGTCGGAAGAACTTGACGAGTAGCTTGATAACTCTTACACTCTTCTAATACGAATTAATTGTATCGGTTAAGTTGGAATTAAAGGAGGCACTAATGAAAGCAGTCAATTACCCAGTCATTCCTGGAGCAGGCGCGTTTTATTATGAAGGAAACGAAATCGGTATTTTGCTTTGTCACGGCTTTAACGGGACACCTCAGAGTGTACAGGACGTCGGAATTGAGTTGATGAAGCAAGGGTTTACGGTGTATGCCCCGCGCTTGAAAGGGCATGGGACACATCCGGAAGACTTTCGATGTTCCACGCATCGATGTTGGTATAAAAGTGTGACGAAAGGAATCGAGCGATTACGCGAGTCGTGTCAGACGGTCATCGTCGTCGGTCAGTCAATGGGTGGGACGTTGGCACTCAAGGCTGCCCTTGAAGGAAAGGCGGATGCGATTGTGACAATCAATGCCGCGTTATCGGTACCAGGATATGCGTGTCATGCGTCGGATACCGAGTGTCGATTTATCGACGAAGATGCGCCCGACATCTTGGCAAAAGACGTATATGAGATTGTCTATGACCGTGTGCCTACAAGAGCGATTCGGGAATTGCTTTCGCTGATTGACGAGGTGCGACCGCACGTCGGAGCGGTTGATGTGCCGACATATGTCATCCATTCTGCTGTCGACAACGTAGTACCGCCTTCCGACTCCATCTGGTTGTTCGATCAGTTACAAGGAAAAAAAGAATACGCGGTGCTTCCTAACTCGTATCACGTCGCGACGATGGACCATGATTGGAAGCATTTGTCGAAGCTGATCACGACCTTCTGTGAACAGGTTGGGGCGCGCCATCAAAATGCAGTGTAAAACTGCATTTTTTTGTGGGCTCATTCTTTGCAAACGCTTGCACTAGTGCTATGGTAGATGTGAATCATACCTTATTGTAGGAGGCACGGTGCCGTATGGAGACGTTGTTCAGCCAAACGAAACAAACAGAAATCAGTCGTGTATGGTGGAAAGAGGCCATCGCCTATCAAATTTATCCAAGAAGTTTCAACGATTCGAACGGGGATGGAATCGGTGATCTTCGCGGAATCATTGAAAAGCTCGATTACTTAGAAGACCTTGGAATTGATGTCATTTGGATTTGTCCGATGTACAAATCGCCAAATGATGATAACGGATATGATATCAGTGACTATCAAGACATTATGGACGAGTTTGGGACGATGGAGGATTTTGATGCTTTGCTAGAGGCGGTGCATGCACGAGGGATGAAACTGTTGCTCGATCTCGTTGTCAACCATACGTCGGACGAACATCCATGGTTCCTTGAATCGAAAAGCTCGAAAGACAATCCGAAACGGGATTGGTACATTTGGCGAGATGGGAAAGATGGGATGCCACCGAGTAACTGGGCGAGTATCTTTGGCGGGTCCGCTTGGGAATATGATGAACAGACCGATCAATATTACTTGCACGTCTTCTCGAAGAAACAACCCGATTTGAACTGGGAGAATCGTGAAGTTCGGACGGCTGTCTATGACATGATCAACTGGTGGCTCGATAAAGGAGTAGACGGATTCCGTGTCGATGCGATCAGTCATATTAAAAAGATGCCGACGGAGACGATGTTACCTTCTCCGGACGGGAAATCGATCGTTACGGCGTTTTCGATGTACTCGAATATCGATGGAATCCATGAATATCTACAAGAGATGAAGCGAGAAACGTTCTCCAAATACGACATTATGACTGTTGGGGAGACGAATGGCATTGAGCCGGAAGAAGCCGACCAATGGATGGGACCAGAGAATGGTGCGATGAATATGGCCTTTCACTTTGATCATGTCGATATCATGCGACGGTCGCGTCTTGCCCCGCTCGATGTCGTCGAGCTGAAACGAATCTTCGATAAATGGCAGCAGGGGTTACGCGAAACTGGATGGAACGCATTATACATTGAAAACCATGACATGGTGCGAGCGGTATCTCTCGTCGGGGATGAGCATCATTATTGGCGTGAAAGTGCCACGGCGCTTGGGATGATGTACTTCTTCATGCACGGGACACCATTCATTTACCAAGGACAAGAAATCGGGATGAAGAATGTCCCGCTCCCATCTATCCATGACTATGATGATGTCGCGACGAAAAACGAGTACTTTGAACGCATCGCGAATGGGATGAGTGAAATCGATTCGATGCAACAAGTATGGGGCACATCTCGTGATAACGTCCGGACACCGATCCAGTGGGATGCCTCACCTTATGCCGGTTTCTCGACGACGACCCCATGGATGCCGATTCACGAAGAGTATGAGACGCTCAACGTCGAAGCACAGCGAAACGACCAGCACTCCATTCTGTCGTTCTATAAGGAGATGATCCGTCTTCGTCGAGCTGAGGAGACGTTTACGTATGGTCGTTATCGTGACGTCTTGCCTGAACATAAGCAAGCCTTCGTCTATGAGCGTACGTTTGAGAACAACCGCTTCTTCGTGGTCGTCAACTTGACCGCCAATCCGGCAGAAGTGACCGTTCCGGAAATTGCAGGCGCTACGCTTGTCATGACGAATGAGATTGACCCCGAGACGATTGATACGGAAACGTTTATGCTTCGTCCATTCGCAGCACGGTTATATCGTTTATGATAGAGAGGTACCTTCCTAGGAGGGTACCTCTTTTGAATGAGGGGTGTGACGAGGATGCATACGATTGAATTTTCCAATGACAACGAGGTCGTACGCATGGTCATTGGTGGTGCCGATCGCGAACGGTTGGAATTGATGATTGATGAGCGACGCGTTACGATTTACGTGAAAGCGTATCTCGATTTTGGAGAGGCGTTCGCCAAGGCGTTTCATTCGTTGAAAGGGACGGCCGCACTCCGTGATGTGGAAGGACAGTATGTCATGGATGTGATCTTTTCGTATCGAGGGGTCAGCGTTCGATTGCATGATCCGTTTCCTGAGAAGACGCTTCAGACCGATCAAAGTTACATGACAGAAACGATGCGACAAATTGGCATCTGGAATAGGCTGTGACAAATGAGGGAAAAGAGCATATGATAGAGATTGACTAAATGGAAAGGGGTGTCGGGTATGGATGGAACGAAACGTGCTGACATTCGCCCAGGACTCCACGTCCAAATCGTTTTAAAACAAGATCAACGAAGCGGAAAGCTGACGAAAGGCGTCGTTCAAGATATATTGACGAACTCGCCACGTCATCCGCACGGAATCAAAGTGCGTTTGAGCGATGGACAGGTCGGTCGTGTGAAAGTGATCGAAGCTGGAGGTGAGTAAGATGAGTGAGAAAAAACTATCTTTTCAAGAGGCGATGAAACAAAAGCTGGCAGAGAAGAAGCAAAATCAAACGAAGGTTCCGACGGGTTTACATGGTACAAAACAGAAACCGTTGACGAGCCAATTGACGAAAAAACCAAATAACCAGAAGAAACGTACTGGTATTTAAACTCGCAGCTACTCGAAAAGAGTGGCTGTTTTTTTGATTATTCATTTCGTTATTGTGAATTATAATCATGATTTAATATTTCTAAACATTTTTATGTAAGCGCTTTAAGTGCTTATAAATAAGGAATCTCGCTTATATGATGTGAAAAAAGAGTGAAATGACCTATAAAAAAATTATTGATAATTGTCAGAATCTTTGTATAATTCAGAACTAAGACATCATAAAAAATTCTCAACTTCAGATTCACACAACAGGGAGGAACTTATTCATGGAAGCGATTCAAGGTATGTTACAAGGAAGCGTCGACTTTTTGAACAACATCTTATGGTCGTACGTATTGATCGCCGTTCTCGTTGGAGCCGGGATCTACTTCACGGTCAGAACACGTTTTATGCAGTTCCGTTACTTAAAAGAAATGTTACGTACGGTGACAGATAAATCGGACGTTACACTTTCAAAAGACGGGAAGAGTATTTCTTCAATGAAATCATTCTTTATCGGTGCCGCGACTCGAATCGGTACAGGTAACCTTGCCGGGGTCACGGTAGCGGTCACACTTGGTGGACCAGGAGCGGTCTTCTGGATGTGGATCGTCGCCCTTCTCGGTGGTGCGACAGCCATGATTGAAAGCACGCTCGCTCAAGTATACAAAGTGAAAGACGATGTCGCGTACCGCGGTGGTCCAGCTTACTACATCGAAAAAGGTTTGAACAACCGTGCACTTGGAATCGTATTTGCGGTTCTCATTGCTGTCACATTCGGACTCATCTTCAACTCTGTTCAATCGAACACAATCGCTGCAGCATTCGATAACGCATTTGGAATCGATGCGGCGATCGGCGGAGCAATCTTAGTTGTTCTTACTGGTCTTGTCATCTTTGGTGGTGTACAACGTGTCGCGAACTTCTCGGCGATCGTCGTACCAGTCATGGCTGTTCTCTACCTTGCCATCGCACTCTACGTTGTCGTTGTGAACTTTGCTGAACTTCCAGGCGTCTTCGCTATGATTTTCCAAAGCGCATTTGGTTTGAACGAAGCAGTCGGTGGTTCAATCGGTGCTGCAATCTCAATGGGTGTACGCCGTGGACTCTTCTCGAACGAAGCAGGTATGGGTTCTGCACCAAACGCAGCAGCTGCTGCTGAAGTATCGCACCCTGCGAAACAAGGTTTCCTTCAAGCACTCGGTGTATTCTTGGATACGTTGATCGTATGTACAGCAACTGCAGCGATCATCCTTCTCTCAGACAGCTACGCTGCTGGAAATGGTGAAGGGATTGTCCTTCTTCAAAACGCATTGACTGAACAAATCGGAGCACTTGCCCCAGCATTCATCGCTGTCAGCGTCTTCTTGTTCGCCTTCAGCTCGATCGCAGGAAGCTACTACTACGGTGAAACGAACATCGAATTCATTAAGAAGAGCAAAGGTGCAGTTCTTGGATTCCGTCTTGCGACAATGGCATTCGTCTTCATCGGAGCGGTCGCAAGCCTTGGATTCGTATGGAGCCTCGCTGACCTCTTCATGGCAGGGATGACATTGATCAACATCGCGGCAATCACATTGCTCGGTGGCGTTGCCTTCAAAGTTCTTAAAGATTACGAAGAGCAACGAGCTCAAGGTCTCAACCCACGCTTCTCGGCTCGTAAACTCGGTATCGAGAATACAGAGTGCTGGGATGTGGAAGAAGACGAAGTGGCACAAGGTACTGTTCAAGCAGCAGCAGCCGACGCTTCAAAATCATAATTCGTGAAATGCAACAAACAGGGACCCTGCTAATCGAGGTCCCTGTCTTTTTATGCATGATAACGTATCGGCTTGACGGTTTGTTCCGTCTCCGATTTGTTCAAATACAAGTAACTTCCGGCAACGAACAACGCACCACCGACAATATTACCGAGTGTGGCGAAGAATAGATTGTAAAGGGCACCGCTAAAGGTGACGAGGTCCGACGGTACATAGTGGAGCGCGAGAGCGAAAACGCCCATGTTCGCAATCGAGTGCTCGAATCCAGCGGCAAAAAATACGACGACCGGAAGCATCGTCAGCATAATCTTCGCGACATCATTGTTCGTTTTGAGTGGCATGAAGATGGCCAAACAGACGAGCACGTTACATAAGATTCCTTTCAAGAAAATAGCAAGGGCGTCTCCACCGATTTTCTTCGCGGCGACGACAGCAAGCAAATGGTCACCCGACACGTCACCCATGCTGTGAGCTCCGATGACGAGAAGCGATAGCATGACGGCACCGATCAAGTTACCGACCCAACTGAGTCCCCATATTTTTGCGAGGTCGAACCAAGCGACACGTCCCCGTTTTGCACCAGTGTAGAGATACATCGTGTTGCTCGTAAACAATTCTCCCCCCATCCAGACGATGAAGACGAGTGCCACTGAGAAACTGGCGCCCGCAATCAGCATCGTTCCGGGGACATCGATGAACATGTTTCCGACGGTGAATGAGAAGACGACTCCAATTCCGATTAAAAAGCCAGCGATTATCGATCGCAACATGTATTGAGGAAATGAATGTTGAAGCAATGATGATTTCTTAAATGCGGCTTCTTCCATATAATCGACGACTTGCTTTTCCATGAAAAGACCTCCTTTAGACCCTTTCAGTCTAGGAGGTCAACGTGAAGTTTGCAATTGTTTTCACAAACTTTCAAGAAGTTCTCAAGAAACCGTTCACATCGTTGCCACGAGTTCAACTTTGATGCGGTCCGGGTCTTCAAAAAATAGTGCTGTATAGTTTGGGCCTCCTGCGTGGGGGAAGCGGTCTGCGTACAATTCACGAAACCCGTGTGATGCGAGCTGTTGCCGAACTTCTTCTAATTGTGCGAGGGAAGACGCATGAAATGCCAAGTGGTTGAGACCAGTCTTTTTTCGGTGATACGGTGGCGCAAGGTGAGTCTTTTCCGTTTGAACGAACACGAGATATGTTTCACGGTATCGATAGCTCCGTCCTTCTGGCCAAGATTGATAGAGCGTGTAATCAAGTTGTTCACAGAGGAGCCATTCCCAGGCACGTATACTGTCGTGTAGGTTTGAAACGTAAAGCTCAACATGGTGAAGCATGAGAATCATCCTTTCGATGGACGTTTGAAAATGGTCCGTTCGGTATAATTGAACTATACAACGAATGAGGGAGGAAACGTATGGATCGGACAGGGCTCGTCTCAAATATTTTGATTGCCGGAAAGACCGGTGTCGGAAAGAGTGCGTTTATCAACTATATATATGGACATGACGTCGCCGAATCGCGTGCTGGAAGTCCGGTCACCGCAGAAGGACTTCACGAATATGAGTATTACGATTTAGAGCGGGGTATCTTGTTTCGTTTTTTTGATACGTGGGGGCTCGAAGCAGACCGCTCTGAAGAGTGGCATCAAGCGATCTTATCCATCGTCCATCAGCGTGAAGGCGCGCTCGATATCGCGGAGTGGTTTCATACGATTTACTACTTGTTGTCGGTGCAGTCAGGACGTGTCGAGGCATATGAGCTCGAGGCGATTTTAAAACCTTTATATGAGCGGGGGAGCAACGTCACCCTCATTCTGACTAACTTCAACGAAGACGACCCGATGAGTGTGCAAAAGGCAGAGGCGATGGAACGGGTATTGTTACGTGCACTACCGATTGAAGAAGAGAACATCATCCGTGTCAACAGTGTCGAAAAGAAGTTACTCACAGGAAAACACGTCCCGGTAAGAGGATACGAAGAGGTATGGAATCGGAATCGGACGAATCTATGGAAAGACATCGAGCGAAAACTTCCCATTAACTTGACGAATCATCTTCTTGAAGAGTTAGAGGATTGGCGAATTCGGAGTATCGCTTCTGCAGAGACGATTCGGATGCTGACCCCGCAAGCGATGATTAGTTGGAAAGCTAGAAAAATAGAGAAAGATTTAGAAAAGACGCTTGAAGAGGCCGCTTTGACGACGGAAGAGGCGATGGCAGAAGGGGTGCGTCATTATATCCAACTCATGCAGCGGTACCCGCTAGTCGGAGAGCAAGCAGACCTTTTGTTTAGAACAAGACGAGTTGAGCTCGGATTTGACTACTCGTTCGGAAAAACAGTTCGAAAGATGGTTCTCGGAATGATTCCTGGAGTGCACTTCATCTACTGGGCATTCAAGCGTCGGGCGGCAGAGCGAGGGATTAAAAAGGCCATCGAGCAACAATATGCATCTGTAAGACAAACGATTGAAGAAGAGATTCGACGCGGCTTTGAGCGCGAGATGGGTCAGCTTGGTCGCACGCTCAACTCATAAGGGGGAAACGTAAATGGAATCGACGAAACGATTTGATTTTAAAGATTATGATTTAAAGGCAGAGCTCGAACGGCTACGGGGCAATGTCAAAAAACCAAACATCCTCATCGCGGGAGCAACGGGAGCAGGAAAGAGTTCTGTTGTGAACTACGTGTTTGGACGTGATTTGACGAAAGTAGCAGCCGGGGAACCGGTCACAAGAGGAATTCATCAATATACGAGTGATGATATCGCAGTCACCTTGTTCGACAGCGAAGGATATGAGATTGGGAGTGCGCGGCAACAACATTACGAAGAGGAAGTCATCGGGTTTGTGGAGAACGCAAAGCGGCAAGAGGCATCCAAACGACTTCATCTCGTCTGGTATACCATCAACGCTGCGACAAAGCGTGTCACACCACTCGACAAGGCCTTGATTCGCCGTCTACGTGAATCGACCGCTGTCGCTGTCTTATTCACACAAATCGATCAGGTCGATTTAGAGGAACTGACGGCATTACGGAATGAACTGAATGGAATCCTTCCGGAAGAAGCGATCTTCCAAGTCAGCATTTCTTCGGAAATATTGAACGATGAAGCGTTGCGTCAATATGTGGATTGGGAACGACTGATTGCGTGGTCGGTTGAACAGCTAGATGCTTCCTTGCAGGAAGGGCTCTTGATGGAGATTCATGCAGAGAGTGAAGCGATGCTCAAGTTAAAGCGTAAAAAGGCGAATCGAATTATCTCTGGCTATGTCGCGAGCGCAGGAACGGCTGCTGCGGTTCCGCTCCCGTTTGCTGATGCCGTGGCATTGACGCCGATTCAGGTGACGATGAGCGTCCATCTATTTCGCTATTGGGGTGTCAAAGCGAGTGATGATTTGTTGAAGACGCTCATTGGAAGTACCATCATTCCACAAATCGGTCGCACGTTATCGAAAACGATCTTATTGAACGTCATGAAGTTTTTCCCGGGAGCGAACGCAGCGGCCGGTGTCATCAATGCGACCGTCGCATCAGGGATCACGTGGGCCATCGGACTCGCAATTAACGAAATCGCTTATCGTAATGCTATGGATTCATCGAAAACGATTGAACAGTTGTTAAATCAAGAGTTCGGATCGCTATTTGAACAGTTTTTGAAGCAAAAACCGAAGGCGGATCAACCCTCTTAACGCCTCCCATTTGTTAGACTACAAGTAAGTGTAGAGAGGGGGAGAAAAATGAAAAAGCGAATCTATATTACGCGTCGCTTGCCAGAAGAGGCAGTCGAACCGCTTCGCGATCAATACGATGTGCGCATGTGGAAGCATGAAGGGGAAAGTGTGCCGCGAGAGGTTCTTTTAGAAGAAGCGTCATCTGCGCATGCGCTCTGGACCATGCTCAGCGACACGATTGACCGTGAAGTGTTTGAGCGTGCCACACATTTAGAGGTCGTCTCCAATTTGGCGGTCGGATATAACAATATCGATTTGAACGCAGCGAAAGAGAATGGCGTCATCGTCACCAACACACCCGATGTCTTGACGGAAACGACAGCAGATTTGACGTTTGGTCTCATGATGATGACGGCACGACGTCTCGGAGAGGCGGAACGTGACTTGCGCGCCGGGGAGTGGAAGTCCTGGCTGCCGATGGGCTACGTCGGGATGGACCTTTATCAAGCGAAATTGGGTATCATCGGAATGGGGCGAATCGGTGAAGCGGTCGCACGTCGGGCAAGAGGATTTGACATGGAAGTTCTATACCATAACCGGACACGGCGACATGAGTCGGAGTCGATGTATGGCTTCACCTATGCGGAACTCGATGAACTATTGACACAATCCGATTTCGTCGTCGTTCTCGCACCGCTCACGGACGAGACACGGGGAATGCTCGGGGCTAAAGAGTTTGCCAAGATGAAGGAAACATCCATTTTCATCAATGTGGCTCGTGGAGAAATCATCGATGAACAGGCGCTATATGAAGCACTTAAAGCGAGGAAGATTTGGGGAGCGGGATTAGACGTATTCACAAAAGAACCAATCGACCTCGGTCATCCATTATTGACGCTTCCGAACGTGACGACATTACCGCATATCGGGAGTGCAACGATTCGGACACGTCTGGCGATGATGGCATTGAATCGAGATGCCATCACAAATGTGCTCGAAGGGAAAGAACCGAAGAATCGTTTGACGTAAGAAGAGCCTGACGCGGGTGCGTCAGGCTCTTTGTTACTATGTTAGAAACGTCGGATATTATCCGGATCTTCTACGTCATTTCGATAAGCACGATCATCGAGACCACGTAGTTTTTCCTCGCGATCTGGATTCTTCGTTTCTTTATCCAGTCTATCTTGCTCCGGGTCTACGGGATGGCTTGGGTCGACGGTCTGAGCCTCACGGTAAGGTTTTGAGTCGATTTCCAATCCATCGTCAGTATGACTACCGAGATGAGTCGATGATGCGTCTTGATATGGTTTCGAATCGACTGTCACCCCGTCTTGATGACGACGTTCAAAGTCTTCATCCACATAAACGAGGATTTTCCCGGCTTCTACATCGTCATAGTGACGTTTTACTTCCTCTTCGCTCAGTCCCATGTTGCGTAGACCAGCGTGCACGTCTTCATGACCGCTGAGGAACGCCCGAACCTTATCGAACCAGCTCGCTTGATGGGTCGCTTCCGTATGAACATCTGTATCACGTCTCAAAATCGAAACGTTGTCTTCATGTTTTGTGACGACATAAATGTGTGAGTCTTCATAACCTTTCGCTCGCAACTCCTCGATTTTCCCAAGTGCTGCATCCTGCGTGTCGTGCATGCTGATAAATCGTTTCTCATTCATAGTCGTTCCTCCTTATAATCGGCGATGATCTTCTAATCCAGAATGACCGCGTACAATCGGATCATCCTTTGTACCACGTGGATTCTCGTCGTGATCGTTAAATGGTTTCGCGTCAAAGGCGATCCCATCCGCTTTTTCCCCTTTATCATGATCGAGCTCACTGTCTTTTTTATACATGTTCGGATAGCGGTCGTACGAGTGTCGATCGATGTAGAGTAAAATTTGTCCTTCATCGATTGCATCATAATACTGTTCCGCTTCGGCATCGTTTAGCCCCATATTCCGTAACTCATCACGAATGCGGTCACTTCCGTGTAGGAATGCTTTGACACGGTCAAGCCAATTGACGTCACGGATACCGGACTCGGCATTTACATCCGTGTGGTCACGTAACGCAGAAATTTCCCCGTCCCGCTTGGCGACAACATGCATATTTTTTTCAGCTTCCCCTGCAGCTTTCAGCTCTTCCACTTTGTGCATGACTTCCTGTTCTGTCTGGAACAGGCCAATCATTTTTCGTTCTGACATCGAATACCCCCTTTAGAATTTCCAATCTAAAACAAGCGTCACAATAGGAGTAATTTCCGTTCTCGCCATAATCGAAACAAAAAACGCCATCTCCTAAGAGGAGTGGCGTGGTTAGTAATAAAGCATGAGCGTATCGTCTCCGAGAGAACAACGTGTACTCTTCCAGACGAACTCGATTAATGTCCAGATGGCCATAAAGCCACTGATCGCCATTAAAATGAGCGCGTAGAGTGGGGTCAACTGAATGATGAATGACCAACCAATTGTCATTAAGAGCGGTTGAATCAGAAAGATAGACATGATGTAGACGACAACGATGAGCAAGGCGAACGCAATACGCCGACCGAGCGTCTGGATGTAATGTCGAAAACGGGTCAATATGCCGAAGATAGCACCGGTCACGAGGACGGGTAACAGGAAGGCCAGATAATCAATTGGATACGTCGACATGGGGGCGGTGAATAGTCGACCGCTAAAGACATCGTCAATCACGAGCAGTAAGTTGGCGTAGGCAAATGCCAAAATCATACCTAGTAGCCAGCCGAAGCGGTTCCAAATCGTACGAGACGATTTGAGTGCTTCAATTTTTGTGTAGGCGAGGAAGGCAAGGTCGCGCACTTCGATTTCTTTTAACGAAAGCTTGGCTTCGTCCAATTGATTGACGGCCCAATCGAATTCCCGGTTTGCTTGCGCTTTTTCATGAGGTTTTAATTCATCCGAGGCATCAATCAACACGTGATAGCGTCGACGATATTCTTCATTTGTTTCGGGTTGTTCAATGAGGAAACGAGCGTATTCCTGAGGATCTTGGTTTAAAAGACTTTCGAGCGACTGACCACTTTTCTCTGCATGCCGGATATATCCAGCAAGTGCGAGTAGATGGCGATCCGCTTCTGCCTCATTTCCAAGTAGTTCGATGAGGCGCTGGCGCACGTCGTTAAAGAACTGTTGGACGTTCGGATCGTGAATCATATTCGGTTCCAGGGAGATTCCTCTCCTTTCTCAGTTTGTCATGGTCAAGCCGGAGGTTCGTCGTTATGAGAAAGTTTAAGTGACTCGAAATCACCTTGCTCGATACTTCGAATCAAAATTTCGCTTCCACCCATATTTGTCGAAAGCGGGATGGAGTAGACGTCACAAAGACGCATCAATGCGCTCACATCCGGTTCATGAGGTTGAGCAGTTAATGGGTCTCTGAAAAAGATGATCATATCCATCTCCCCGCGTGCGACGGCAGCACCGATTTCTTGGTCCCCTCCAAGCGGTCCGGATCGGAAGCAATGGACAGGCAAGCCGGTCGCTTCAGCGATTCGCTTACCCGTTGTACCGGTCGCAAACAACTGATGTTTCTTTAGTATATGGGTGTAAGTTTTAATGAGGACGATTAAATCATCTTTCTTCTTGTCGTGAGCCACTAAAGCGATATTCATCCTAAATTCCTCCTAACATGACGTCTCTTGTTATTCGTATCATATTTGACTTCATTTGGCACGATTTCTCTCTTAAACTAACGTACCCATTTCCAATGAATCGTAATAGTCATGTAAACGAATTGACTTACACTTCAGGTTTGATGATTTTGAAATATAGGTATGTATGAAATAGCACTGTTAAATAAAAACAATCATTTCATGTGAAAAAGGAGGAAGATTCGATGAACAACACAACGTATAACTTCAATACGTTCATGTCATGGCTACCAGAGCTTTTGCTGGCAATTGTTATTCTCGTAGTCGGTTATATCTTGGCGAAAGTATTGGAAAACGTGACACGTAAAGCATTGAAGAAGGCACGACTCGATGAGCGGGCCGGTATCAAAAAAAATGAGGAGAAAGGAGAAAAGTGGACCCCTGAACGCATTATCGGAAAAGTCGTGTTCTTTGGGGTATTACTCCTCGCATTCCTGATTATCTTTGAATTCATGAACGTTCCAGCCATTACGGAACCATTCAGTCAGATTTATGAAGGATTCTCTGGATTGATTATCGGTGTCATCAAAGCCGGCTTGATTTTACTCGTTGCCTGGGTCATCGCTACCCTGTTGAAAAAAGGGATTCAAATGGCGGGACATCGTTTGAATTTGAGCAAGTTGATGGAAAAAACGGGGCAAGAGTCGACAAGCGTCAACCAAACGAAATGGGTCGACACGGTCGCGAACATCGTCTTCTATCTCGTGCTCTTATTGGCATTACCGGCTGTACTTGACGCCCTTGGACTTCGTGGGGTCAGCGGACCATTCGAAGATTTATTGAACAATTTCCTCGGGTTCATTCCGAAACTTGTCGCAGCAGCGCTCATTTTCGCAATCGGGTATGTGGTGGCGAAGATTGTTCGCGACATTTTGACGAAATTCCTCGAAGCTGCAGGACTAGATCGCTTGGCAGAGCGATTCCATCTATCTGATTACGTGAAAGGATCGAGTCTTGCGAAGGCAATCGGTACAATCGTCTTCATCTTCATCATGATTCCGGTGACGATTTCGGCGCTTGAGGCGCTCGATATTCGAGGGATCTCGGAACCGGCGATTGCGATGCTCAATGATGTCCTTGTCATGATTCCAGACATTCTCGTTGCAATCGTCCTCGTCCTCGTCGGGGTGTTCGTTGCAAAATGGTTGAAAGGGGTCGTTGTATCACTTCTTGAAAATCTTGGCGTCAACTCGTTGGCTCAAAAAATGGGCTTCGGGGAACGTGCGTCTTCGATGTCAATTGCCCAAGTGGTCGGTGTCATTGTCCAAGTAATCGTGATCTTGCTCTTCGTATCCGAAGCGCTTCAAGTCGCGAATCTTGAGTTCATGGCATCCCTCGCGACAGCCATCTTTGCTTACTTGCCGATGGTCATTGCAGCACTCATCATCTTGGCAGTCGGATTCTGGTTGGCGAACATGGCAGAGCGATTAGTTGGAAGTGTACTTGTTGATGGAGCTGGACAACCGAGTGCGCTTCGCTACGTAGCGAAGTATGCGATTCTCGGACTCGTCTTCTTCATGGCAATTAGTCAGCTCGGCATCGCACCGATGATTGTCAATACAGCATTCCTTCTTATTCTTGGAGCTGTTGCCCTTGCCTTCGGTCTTGCTTTCGGTCTTGGTGGTCGCGAGACGGCTGCACGTTATTTGAAAAAGGCAGAGCGACGCATTGATGAAACGGAAGTTTCAAAAGAAGGTCTCGAGCAGGAGAAAGAACAGATGAGCCGCGAAGCGGAAGCTGCAAAACAACAAGCGAAGCAAGGCGTGGAGCAGTCGAAACATGAAGCGGAACAATCGAAACACGAGTTGAAGCGAGATGTTCAAAATCCAAAAGTTGACCATGTTGATGGACCGGAACCGAATCCGTTCCATGAAAACATCACTCCGGATCAGGACAATCGATCACTTGATGATAACGATGGTCCGTTACGCCCATAATCGATGCTTGAACGGGTCTCCTACAAGGAGATCCGTTTTTTTGTGTTCAACTCAAGCATAAATCTGGTCGATAGTAAAAGAAAAGAGTGTAGGGGTGAGGGGAATGTTTGAACGTTTTCAACGGACGCTCGTGATGAACTATATCATCGGCTCAGGTTTGGCCGTCTTTGGAGTAGGTGGTGTCTTTATTTTTCAAACGCTTGACCTGTCCATTCGAGAGATTTTACTACTGTTAGGCATCATGTTGGGGTCAGGGATAGTTATGATTTTCTCAGAACTACTCTTATACCGTCGCCACATTCGACCGATACGACAGCTTTTTATGATCGAATCCCCATCGATTGACGAATTGACGTCGGCATTCGAACAAGCGAGTCGATTCCCGATTTTAACGGTGCAACGGATTTTAGGTCCTCATTTGTTTGGATTATCCATCCCGTCAATTGGTTTAACCGCCGTTTTTATTCAGATGGGGTGGATTGACTTACCTTATCGTTTGATCGGCTTGGCTGCAATCGGGGCCGTCATGATTGCGGTACTACATGCCTTGATTGAATATTTTTTGACGGTTCGATCGGTTGAGCCATTACTTGTATACATGAAAGAAAGGCATCTCGAACTTTATCATCTGCCTATTCATGCAACGTATCGATCATTTAGTGTCCGAACTAAATTATTGATCAGTATGCTCATTACGGGTATCTTTCCCATCATGTTGTTCATGTTGGCGTCGAGTGTCCAATTGTCGACTTCGACTCGAACGGATACGTATTGGAATTGGGCGCTCGTGATTCTTGTCATCATCGTCGGAATTGCGGTGTTATGCAGTTTCTTACTCTATGACAACATCAAACGTCCGATTGGATTTTTGACGTCCGGCATCGAACAGATGGAGTCGGGACAACTTCAGAAAATCGAGAATCCGTACTTAGATGAGTTCGCCCAACTGATTGGGGGATTCAATCAAATGGTTGAGACGGTAACTGCTCGTGAACAAGAAAACGCACAGCTGTTAGACAGTCTCTTCATTTTATTCGCAGCAACGCTCGATGCACGTGATCCCTACACAGCAGGTCATTCGGAGCGTGTCGCGATGTATTCCGTTGAGCTTGCTCGCGCCATTGGCTTACCGCATGCACAAGTCGATTTACTCAACAAGTCGGCACTTCTACATGACATCGGGAAAATTGGAATTCGAGATGACGTCCTACTAAAAGAAGGGAAGCTGACAGACGAAGAGTTTTCAAAAATTCAAGAACATCCGACCATTGGCATCCATATTTTGAGTCAAATTCATTTACCTGCATCGCTTCAACCGATTTTAGCCGGAGTTCGATCGCACCACGAACGAATCGATGGGAAAGGATACCCGGACCGCTTACATGCGGTCGACATTCCGTTATTCGGAAGAATCATGGCGATTGCCGATGCTTATGATGCCATGACATCAGATCGACCCTATCGGTCAGGGATGCCAGTGGAAAAGGCGCTTTCCATATTGGAGAGCGGTCGGGGAACACAATGGGACGCGGAATTTGTGGACGTATTCGTCCAGCTTCGTCGTCAGGGCATATCAGCATAAGAAAAGGAGCAGCACCTCGTGTGCCGCTCCTTTGTCATATAGTTTGAAAGGCATATACCCCGAATACAGCTCCAATGACGACAACGACGAGGTTGACCCGTAGTAGCGCCAGGAAAGTGGCTACCACTCCTCCGAATAAGGCAGACGAGGTGGTGGTGGTGGAGGATAGGACGCCCGGAAAAATCAAACTAGCCAGTACCGCATACGGGATGAAGGAAAGAAATCGTTTCATATATGCCGGTAACGCCAATTCCTTTAGCCAGAGTAGCGGGACGAGGCGAGGGATATACGTGACAAGTGCCAATCCTAGAACGAGTAGAAACAACGATATCATGTGACCTCTTCCTCCTTAAATACGAAAGCACCGATTCCGGCTGCGACAACGGTCGCGACGATGATTCGAATCCCATCTGAGATTGAGAAGAACGGGGTGATGACCCAATGGAGTATGGCTTGAATAATGATAGCTAAGCTTGCTACGACGAAGACAGGACGAGTCGTTAATGATGGAACGAGTAACCCGATGAACATCGCATATAGCGCAATCCCCATACTCGCCTGTAATGTGCTTGGAAGACCGAAGGCGAGGAAGACCCCCATCCACGTCCCGACATTCCAAGCAAGAAATGCGATTGTATTCAACCCGAGCACGAACATACCGGAACGGGCCTCTTGACGAGTAGAGGCGATGCTGAACGTTTCGTCGGTCACACCAAACGCGATGGTAGCCAATAGTCTTCGAGATGTACTCTCAATCCGTTGGGATAGTGAGGCGGACATTAAAAAATGGCGAGAGTTTAGAATGAACGTCGTCAAAATGATTTCCCAATACATCGAACCGGCCATCAGAAGTTGTACCGTAATGAACTGACTTGCCCCGGCAAAGATCAAAAAGGACATCGATAATGTGATAGCATTCGGCAAGTTGAAAGATTGTGCCAAAAGACCGAAGGCAATCGCAATCGGGATATATCCGATGGCGACGGGAATGCCGGCGCGTAGTCCTGCGCGAAACGTGGGTTGCGGTGAAGTTGGTGATGTGGGATGAATCGAAGTCGCCATGATAGCCCTCCTCCATAATTAAGATGATTTCTATGTCATTCGGGATGAATAAACGGTTTCCTGCTCAAATGATAAAAAAGAGGGTATACATGTATCGTTAAGGAGGGTGATTACATGAGTCGTGCTGAAGAATTTTTGGCATCCTATCATCGAATCGAGGACTACTTGAGTCGAGAGATGGGAGATGGGCAACATTTCAGTTTTAGTAACATGGTGAATCGGTTAGCGAAACAAAATCCAATCATCGACCGGTATAAAGAAGATTTACATCAGATGAGTCAACTACGAAATGCCATCGTCCATGAGCGGCGTGAACCTGATTTTATTATCGCGGAGCCACACGAGTCGCTTGTTGCATTGATTTTAGAAGTAGAGCGAGAGCTCCTTCATCCACGTCTCGTCATTCCATTATTTGCGAAATCGGTGGTGACGTTTCAGTCGGAAGATTTTTTGACGGAAGTACTCCGGGAGATTCGAGATAAAAATTATTCGCAATTCCCTGTATATCATGACAATGGGTCTTGGCGCGGACTGTTGACGAAAAAAGGAGTGACCAGTTGGCTAGCCGAAACAATCGACGGGCCCAACTTGTCACTCAAAGGAGTTCGGGTGAAGCACGTGCTCCACCACGATCCGCATATGCACCGGTATCGATTCATTCGAAAGGATGCGACCGTAATCGAGGCACAGCACTGCTTTACGCAAATGAAAGAGGGCGCACGATATGACGCCCTTCTGATTACAGAGACCGGAAATCCGGATGAACCGCTACTCGGCATCATCCGTCCTCAAGATTTATTGAACGCGCTCCGTTGAGGCGAGATGTTCAATGGCGACCTCATATTGGGTAACGGTGTTGCCGAGGACGATTGGTTTCACTTCTGAAGTCCCGTCATCACGTTTCTTATGGGCGTGCTTATAAGCATTGCTGTCGCGCCAGTTCTCAAAGCTGTCTGCATCACGCCACGTGGTCATGATGACGACATGATCCATCGCCTCATCAGACGTATCCGTCAACACTTGCATACGGACAAAGCCATCCATCGCTTCGATTCCTTTAGTCGTTTCGAAGCGTGCTTTGACCGCGTCGGCCTTTCCTTTTTCAACGTCTAGTTTGTTCATCACAATCCACATCCCACATTTCCCCCTATACGAATAAGATGACTCCATTATAACGTGAACAGGGAAATGCCTGAAAAAGGATGCTCACTCAACGTTTGCTCCACCATTCTTCGAACGCCCAGTTCTTCTGCTTCATCATCGTCGCTTCAGTGACACCGACATAACGCAAATGCCAAGGTTCGTAATTGTATCCCGTGATTTTCTCTTTTCCTTTTGGATAGCGGACGATAAATCCATAGAGATGGGCGTTTTGAAGCATCCATTTCCCTTCAGGCGATCGGTCGAAGGATTCATATAGGCCTAGACGCATGCGTTGACTCGTCATATCAACGGCGAGACCCGTTTGATGTTCACTATGACCGGGACGTGCCACATATTTTGAAGCATATGCGACCCCACGTGTGTTGACGTAATAGGCATAGAGTGACTTTTGTGTCGAGTAAGATCGGTAGGCGCTAAGGGCGTATAACGTATGACCTTGCTTCCGACCGGCGTAATATAGTTTAGCCAAAGCGTATGCTGCTTCCGCTGTCATCAAGGTCCGTTCACTCCCTTTTTGATAAACAGTTGGAATGGTTAATGTGACAAGTTGTGGGGAACGGTAAGTGGACGGGAGTGCATTCGCCTTGTTGACTAGTCGTAAACGGTCTGCAGAAGGCATTTTAGGGATGCCGGCTTTCAAGTTGGCAGAGGGAGTGAAGTACTTCGTATTTCCGATATAGACGTTCGACCAGCTCCGGTTATAGGTCGTGTAGCGGACCGGGACGTTCGTTCGTAGCGTCTTAAGAATTGGAGAAGATTGCATGGCACGACCGTACAAATACGTCGTTTTAATCGTATAACCTGGTTGTGGGGACGAGGATGCCGCTGTCACCGGCGACACTTGAAACAACAGCAAACAAATGATCAAGATACGCAAGGACTTCATGGCAAAACGCCTCCTCGAGAGTTAGATGATGTTCCTTTTCCCTTTTTTCTGAAAGAGTGCACATCTTTTATCCGCCCACAGGTCGGAAGAGGATACGCCTAGGGCCCGATGAAGGTGAGCATGAAATCCGATACAATAAAGATAACGAATGAGATCGTAGAGAGGAGTGAGCGAATGGAAGCTTTAATTGGGTTACCGCTCTTATTGCTCGTCCTATTCTTTGCCTTTTTATACTTTAATATTAAAGGGCTATCGAATATGTGGAAGGACTATAATCGAACGAAATCGATGATTCCGCTCGGATTCTTCATCGTCGGGATTATCGGGATTTTCACAGGAGTGTGGACGTGGCTCGTCATTTTGATTTATTACGTCGTCCGACCGAAAGACTAAACACTGTGTGCAGACGCATACGGTGTTTTTGCTATACTGAGGACGAGGTGTTGAGATGGAGAAATTGATAAAAGCATGGTTTATCGTGACGTTGATCACGTTCGGAATCTTTAAACTTGGTGAAGTGATGACGACCCCTTACTCGGAAACACCGAGTGAAGGGAATCTTTACTGGATTGTTCTCTTAATTGGATGGCCGTTTCTGTTGTTGTTTATTTGGATCACCGTTCGTTTGACACATCGAGTCGTCGCATCCGTGCGACCGTTTGGAAAGGTCAGTTTAGCGATCGGAAGTTTCGTCATGGCCGGTATAGCTTGGATGACTAACCAATCACAGGCGACGTCTCTTCGAGAAGGGATTCGTTTATCAGCCAATGAGTCGTACGCAGAAGGATGGAACCAGTTCACGAATATCATCTATATGAACCAGCTGACGTTCTTCCTTTTGACGGTCAGTTGTATGGGAGTCGGAATTCTCTCATCATTCTTCCTGAACAAAAAACAGCGAGACGAAGCCGTTTGAGCTTCGTCTCGCTGTTTTTATAGGTGTTCTTTATAAAGACGTGCATAGCGATCCGCAGCGATAATGGCGTCAGCAACTTCTTCAGGTGTAACATCGAAACCGCTATGAATCGTTTCGCCATCTGCCGTGGCCGCTTTCCCGACCTTCAAGATATCGTCTCGAGATGCATCTTTCAATTTGATATCTTCAAGTGTGACCGGTAAGTCGAGTGCCATATAAAAGGCGACATAGTGTTCGAACTCCTCTTGAGGGCGTCCTTCGAGTGCGAGTTGCACGAGTGTTCCAAATGCAACTTTTTCACCGTGCGTCAAATGGTGGATGTCTCCTTCAAGTGCGGTGAATCCATTGTGAATGGCATGGGCTGCAGCCAAGCCACCACTTTCAAAGCCGAGCCCGCTCAATAAGGTGTTGGCTTCCACAACGGCTTCAAGCGCAGGTGTGACGACTTTTGCTTTCACAGCTTCATACGCTTGAATCCCATATGTGAATAGAACCTCTTCACACCGTTCGGCAATCGCCTCCGCCGCAAGTGTCGGGACACCGCCAGCCATCGTCTTGCCTCCGAATGCCAGGACACTTCGCACTTCCACCCACGTGGCCAATGCATCGGCAATACCTGACGCTAAGAAGCGTGGCGGTGCTTGTGCAATCAATTCCGTATCCACAAGGACGAGATCCGGATTCTTTTTATAGAAACGGTAGCTTTCGAAATTGCCTTCATCTGTATATATGACCGACAATGCGCTCGTCGGTGCATCCGTAGAGGCGATGGTCGGTACAATGACGATACGCGCATCCAATTCATCTGCGACCGCTTTTGCTGTATCGAGCGTTTTCCCACCGCCGAGACCGATAACAAACGCTGTTTCATGCTTCTTAGCGTCTGTAGCGATTCGAGTGATTTCGTGCTTCGACGCTTCTCCGACGAAATCAGCTTTCGTCGCTTTGAGCTGACTCGCTTGCAGAGACTGGGTCACCCGTTCGCCAATCAACTCCCATACGACGTCATCCGCGATAAGTAACGCGTTTGAACCGAAGTGAGCGACAAACTCTCCGATGCGATCAATCGTTTGTTTCCCTTGCACATACTTGGCCGGACTGATGAAAATGCGTTCTGACATAGTGAACTCCATCCTTTCATATCGGGTTTAATGTAAGTGCTTACAAGCTCATCATACTACAGTTGGTAAAGAATGTTCGTGAAGATTACATGAAGAACGGCAGCTGACCGAGCACAAGTAATAGGATGATGATGGCGACGACAATGAGAAATCCCCAATCGTTCATTCGTTTCGTCATAGCACACGTCTCCTTCATGGGTTGGAATTGCGATTCCTCTTCAGTATAGGATGTGGTGAGAAAAAGGGAGGTTGAATAAATCACCAGGTCAAAAAAAGATATACCTTGTCGTGTGGGAACAGGTCATCGGGTTTAACAGATGATTAATCGGGAACAGTAGAGTCGTATGTTGATTTTCTTGAAGGAGGAATTGAGTATGTCGAAACATGTACTGATTGTCACAACGTCAGCAAATCAATTATCAAATGGTCATGCAACGGGATTATGGCTTGAAGAGTTTGCCGTTCCTTATTTATTGTTCGAAAAAGAAGGGTATAAAGTGACGGTCGCGAGTATCGAAGGTGGAGACGTGCCAATCGATGCGAATAGTTTAGAAGATGGTTTGTCAGAAGACATTCTCAATACACGGGAATTGCTCAAAGATACAGCCCGTCTCGATCAAGTCGCAGACGAGTCGTACGATGCAATCTTCTTACCGGGAGGTCACGGGACAGTTGTTGATTTCCCAGGAAATGAAACGTTACAACGTGTCATTCGCAACGTATACGAAAGTGGGAATATTGTCGGGGCAGTTTGTCACGGACCAATTGGATTGGTCAATGTGAAACTCAGCAACGACGAGCCACTCGTTAAAGATAAACAGGTGACAGGGTTCACCGATGCAGAAGAAAAAGAGATGCAGCTTGATTCTGCCGTCCCGTTCTTGCTTGAAACAGGACTACGCAATCAAGGCGGGCAGTTCAAGGGAGCTGACAACTGGGCGGTGAACGTGGCGGTTGACGAACGTCTCGTCACTGGTCAGAACCCTCAGTCTTCTGAAGCGGTCGGGAAAGAACTTGTTAAGCTACTCGGATAATCGTGTGAAGCAACTTCGAATGTCGAAGTTGCTTTTTAGTGTTTGGACATATGTCCTATTCAAGTCTTCTTTCTTTTCGTAAAGTCAGACGGAGAGAAAGGGGAATGACATGGGAATTTTATTTGCCATCTTATCAGGGACGTTCATCGCCCTTCAAGGAATCTTTAATGCAAAACTAGGAGATGCGGTAGGCGCATGGATGTCCGTCACCATCGTTCATTTTGTCGGACTTCTGTTGGCACTTGCGATTTACTTCTTCAAGCGAGATGCGGACATGACAGCCTTCAAGCGCGTACCTTGGTATTATAGTTTAGGAGGATTGTTCGGTGTATTCGTTGTCTTCGGCGAATTGACGGCGATTCAACAACTAGGGGTCACATGGGCAATCTGTGTATTGCTTGTGGCACAATTAGTAGGAGCCTTCATCATCGATTTGAATGGTTGGTTTGGTGTCAAACGGAAACCGATGAACACGGGACAGGTCATGGGACTCGTCTTGATGGTTGTTGGAATCGGAATCTATACATTTTCTTAAGGAGTTCACTTTACATGATGGATATTATGGATGCACTGAAACGATTGCAGTGGAATCATCTGTTTTCGAATGAAACGCTTGAGTCTTCGTCCGTGGTGACATATGCGTCTGGGACCATGTTATGTTCGAACGATCAGCACATCGAATCTTTATTCGTCGTCCTTGAAGGGCGTGTCAAAATTTATACGCTCAGTGAAGAAGGGAAATTGCGATTGTTGCGTCTGAAGGCTGCTCCAACATTGATTGGAGATATCGAATATGCGAGCGGGCGCAATGTATTGCATACGGTTGAAGCGGTTGGTCCCGTAACATGTCTGCGCATCCCTTTCGAGGCGCTTCGAAGATATAATCGAACGGTCGAATTCACGGAGCATCTGTTACGAGGCGTGTCCGAAAAATTATTCATTGAGGCGAACGCCTCGTCGAATCATCTCATGTCGACTTTAGAAGAGCGCTTGGCCGGTTACTTGATTTCACTCAGTGAATCAGGGAATGAACTGTTTCAAGCGGAGATGAGTCAACTGAAGCGTAAAGAAGTCGCAGAGTGGCTAGGGACGAGTTATCGTCACTTGAACCGAACGTTGCAGGCATTCGTGGATGAAGGATTGGTCAAACGAACGAGAAAAGAAGTCATCATTTTAAATAGTGAGCGATTGAAAGAACGTGCGAACGGCATGTTTTATGAGTAAGGAGGGGTTATATGATTTTTGGTATCATCTGTTCGGCTGTGGCTGGGGCATTTATTAGTGTACAGGCGGCGGTCAACGCGAAAATGAACATAAATTTAGGGGCTTGGGCCACCACCGTATTGGTCTTTATCGTTGGTTTGGTCGGATCCATCATCCCGTTGTTATTATTTGGAGGAAACCTTGCTGGATTACGTGACTTGTCGCCGATCTATTGGCTTGGTGGTTTGCTTGGGGTCGGGGTCGTGTACTGTGTCATGCGCAGCATCCAGTTACTCGGACCCACATTGTCTGTGTCACTCATTCTCGTGTCACAACTCATTTGGGCGTTAGTCGTCGATTTATATGGCGCCTTCGGGATGCCTCAAATCACGTTATCGGCCGGACAAATTGTAGGGCTCACCATCTTGCTTGTCGGGGTCATTCTCTTTAAACAGTCTCAGACGGCGGCTATCGCCAAACAAGCTGTCAACGAAGCCACTTCTTGAGGAGTGGCTATTTTTCTGAGCAAAACGGGTACAGGTTGGTAACGATTTTTTGATAAAATGAAGCAGTATGCTTTAAAAATTAGCTGAGGTGATGAAAAAAGTGGATTCTTCCATAGTGATTGATTTGTTGATTGTTTTGTTTTTGATTGTGTTGAACGGGATTTTTGCGATGACAGAAATTGCGCTCATCTCATCGAAACCTGCAAAACTTGAGGTTGAAGCAAATCGAGGAAAACGAAGTGCCAAGATTGCGCTTCATTATTCGAAAGACCCGACAGATTTGTTGTCGACCGTTCAAGTCGGAATCACATTGATTGGGATTATTAACGGGGCATACGGGGGCGCACGCTTCTCGGCACCGCTCGCATCGGCATTTGAACAAGCCGGAATGAGTACGCAGTATGCCGGAACCGTTGCTTATGTGGCCGTCGTTACGATTATTACGTATCTGTCGCTCATCATTGGTGAATTGGTCCCGAAACGGATTGCGCTCGTCTCGCCTGAAAAAGTAACGATGGCAATCATTCCGTCGCTCGATTTATTCAGTAAAGTGATGAAACCGTTCATTTGGATTTTATCGAAATCGACACTCTTTTTGTTCAAATTGTTAGGGTTGAAGGCGGAACAGACGAGTGGGGAGACTGAGCTCGAGATCAAACAACTCTTGTTTGAAGGCGCCCAGCAAGGGCAGTTCGCTCATGAAGAAGTTCGACAAGTCGAACGTGTCTTTGCGTTTCATGATCAATTGATTTATGAGCTCATGCAACCACGGACGACGCTCGAATGGGTCGACTTAGAAGATGACATGGACGATATGAAGAAATCGATCTATGAAAGTAAACATAACAAGTTACCGGTTGGACGCGACTCGCTTGACGATTTTGTCGGGTACATCGACGTACGTGACATCTTGACGTTGCCGACACTGCGTGAGCCGTCACAGATTTTGAAGCGCATCAAACAGCCGCTCATCGTTCCAAAACAGCGAGAGGCGAGCCAGGTGCTTCAAATGATGCAGAAAAATGGCGTCGAAATCGCCTTTGTTTTAGATGAATACGGCGGATTCCTTGGCATGGTCACCTTGTTCGATATTTTAGAAGAAATCGTCGGAGAGGTGATGATTGAAGAGGATACACCGGAAGTGGTACGTCGTGAAGATGGATCATATTTGGCGGATGGGTTACTCGGGATCGAGGATTTGAAGCGAACGTTCGAGATTCGGGATGACCGATTCGATGAAGGGCGCAACTCCTATCATACGCTCGCAGGACTCGTCATTTACGCACTCGGTGATTTTCCGAAACGAGGCGATGTGGTCGAAGCCTATGGTCTTCGCTTTGAAGTCGTGGATATGGACGGAAAGCGTGTCGACCAAGTGCTTGTTTCAGAATTAAAAGAACCAATTACTGAAGAGGACTGATGCGATGCATCAGCCCTCTTTTTCGTGTGTCATCCACGTTCGTCGTAAAGCTCCTAACAAGACTTGGGCTGTGTGCAACATCGCTCGTTCATCCACGTCGAAGCGGGGATGATGATGCGGAAAGATTGCGGAGAGCTCGGGATTTCCTGCTCCTGTGAAGAAAAAGCTACCAGGAACGTGCTCGACATAATAAGCGAAATCTTCCCCGACCATAAGTGGTGCCATCTCAATGACACCGTCTGCACCAACGACCTCCACCGCACTCTCACGGACGAGTTCCGTTTCGGTCACATGATTCACGACAGCAGGATATCCTTTTATATACTCCAATTCATAATCAGCATCGCTCGCTTCACAGACGGAACGAATGATCCGCTCCATATCGGAGATGATTTTTTCTTGCGTCTCCCGAGTGAATGTACGCACGGTACCCGATAATTTGGCTTCTTCGGCAATGACGTTGAACGCTTGCCCGGAATGGAGCGTACCGATGGTCAGCACGGCAGGTTCGAGCGGATCGATGCGCCGACTGACGACCTGTTGGAGATGATTTGCCACGTTCACGGCAACCATGAGGGCATCGACTGTATGTTGCGGAATCGCGCCATGTCCACCTTTTCCTGTAATGGTCAATTCAAAGCGATCTGCCGCAGCCATGACAGGACCTGTTTTCACGCCAATCGTTCCGAACGGAAGTGGCGTCCAAATGTGCGCACCGTATATATAATCCACGTTGTCGAGACAGCCGTCTTCAATCATCGGTTTGGCACCACCTGGAGCCAATTCTTCTGCGAACTGGTGAATCAACACGACGTCTCCTGGAAGGCTCATCTCAGTCAATACTTTCGCTAAAACGAGAAGTGTCGCCGTGTGGGCATCGTGTCCACACGCATGCATGACCCCGTTCACTTTTGAACGATACGGGACATCTTTCACATCTTGGATGGGAAGGGCGTCAAAATCGGCACGTAATGCGATGGTCGGACCGTCACCGCCTTTGATTCGACCGACGACCCCATTGCCGCCAACGTGCTCACGTACTTCAATCCCAAGTTCACGGAGATACGAGGCAATCATCTTTGGTGTTTCGACTTCTTGAAAAGACAGTTCAGGATATTGGTGAAAATGGCGTCTTAGGGACACCATTTCTTCGAACAACTCGGTCAAACGTACTTCGGCATGCGTGACGATCATTGCGAACACTCCTTTGTGGTTACCATGTCAAGAAATGAATTCATTTACAAATTGTTATGAAAGTTAAGCTTATCTTATACGAGTAAAGGGAATTAATACAGGAGAAAATGAAGAAATGAGGTGCCAACATGGGGTGGATTATTGCGATTGTAGCGGTTGTCGTGCTTGTACTCATCTATTTTTCGATGTACAACGGGCTCGTCAAATATCGAAATTGGGTCGATGAGGCATGGGCTCAAATCGATGTACAGTTGAAGCGGCGGTATGATCTGATTCCGAACTTGGTCGAAACGGTGAAAGGCTATGCGAAACATGAACAAGAAACGCTTACAAAGGTCGTCGAACTGAGAAACCAGCTCGGAGAAAAGTCGAATCGTCAAGACCAGATGGCAGTGAACGATCAATTGAGTGGAGCACTGAAAAATCTCTTCGCGCTTCGTGAGGCGTACCCAGATTTGAAGGCGAATGAGAACTTCAAGATGTTGCAGGAAGAATTGACGCAGACAGAAAACAAAGTGGCGTATTCGCGCCAGCTCTATAATAATACGGTCATGAAATATAACACGAAAATCGAATCGGTCCCGACGAACATCATCGCTTCCGTCCATCATTTCGAAAAGCGCGATATGCTCGAGGCACGTGCCGAAGAGCGCGAGAACGTTCGCGTTTCGTTTTGATGAATCGAGGTGGCGCGTATGCTCCTCTATGAACAGATTCGAAAGAATAAAGTGAAGACGGTCTTCATCGTCACAGGGTTTGTCCTATTCGTCCTTCTCGTTGGGGCGGCGATTTCCTACGTCAACTACGGGGACGCAGTTCCAGGTTTAATTTTCACACCTATTTTCTCGTTGTTTTATGTCGGTATCGTCATCATGTCGAGTACGAACATCGTCATGAAGATGAATCGGGCGCAAGAAGTGACATCGGTGGAAGAGCACCGCTTTTTATGGCATACGGTCGAAAACATGGCGATGGTCGCGCGAGTGCCGATGCCGCGCATCTTTATCATCAACGACCCATCGCCAAACGCATTTGCGACGGGGTTGAAGCCAGAAAAGGCGGCTGTCGCCGTCACGACGGGACTGTTGGATCGATTATCGCGCGAAGAAATAGAAGGGGTGATTGCGCACGAGGTCGCGCATATTAAAAATTATGATGTCCGACTCTCGACGGTCACGCTCGCACTCGTTTCAGTCATCGCTATCATGAGCGATATCGGGTCGCGCATGCTGTTCTTTAGAAGTATCGGTGGAAGACGCGATCAAAACCAGAATCCCATCCTTTTGATCATCGGACTCGTCTTGTTGGTGTTGGCACCGCTCATCGCGATGCTCATCAATATGGCGATTTCACGGAATCGTGAGTTTTTGGCAGATGCGAGTGGGGCGGAACTGACCCGCAACCCGGATGCTCTCGCCTCAGCGCTTGAGAAGATTGCGAACGTCGAGACACCGGTCGAGCAAGCGTCGAGTGCCTCGGCACCACTTTACTTCTCCGATCCACTCAAGAAGAAAGTGAGTGGTCTATTCTCAACACATCCCGATCCGGTCGAACGCATTTCCCGACTTCGTCAAATGTAGTCAGAGCCTGTCCGGTTGCGGCAGGCTCTTTATGTTACACTGAACTGGGAAAATAAGGGGGTGGATGAGTTGAATAAAAAGATATACATAGGTTTAGGCGGCGCTTTACTAGTCGCATTATTTTTATTTGGGCTAGGGCCATATATTGTACATACAGTACTTAAGGTTTTCATGTGGCTCACACAGTACATCTTACCGTGGATCTTCCTCTACTATTTCATTCAATTTTATAAACAATATACAGCCAAACAAGAAAAGCCACCTGAATGAGGTGGCTTTCGACGTTTATCCGGCGCGGTGGCTACGGATTTTTTCAATCTCATCGAGGACGAACTGAACGTTTGTGCCGACAATGACTTGAATATGGTTTGGACTGACGACTTTGATTCCCGGAATACCGGCTTTTTTGATTTGATCTTGGTTGACCGTATCCATGTCTTTGACATCGACGCGTAGGCGTGTGATGCACGACTCGATGCCTGTGACGTTGCTGTCACCGCCAAGACCGTCATAAATCATATGTGCCATTGCTGAGTATTCGCTACCTGAAGCTGATGCGACCGGAGCGACTTTCGCTTCACCGTCTGCCGTCTCACTTGCAACCGCATCGACGACTTCATCTGGTTCACGGCCTGGCGTCGCCAAGTTGAGCTTCACAATCATAAAGCGGAAGATGACGTAATAAATGACTGCGAACACGAGACCTTGAACGATGAGCATGTACGGTTGGTTCGCAAGCGGCAAGCGTGAGCTCAAGATAAAGTCGACCAAGCCTGCGCTGAATCCAAAGCCAGCTGTCCATTGGAACGTTGCTGCAACGAAGAGCGAAATTCCTGTAAGGACTGCGTGTACAAGGTAAAGAACAGGAGCGAGGAACATGAATGAGAACTCGAGCGGTTCTGTTACACCTGTGAAGAATGAAGCGAATGCCGCTGCGAGAAGAAGTGAAGCGGCTTGTTTTTTCCGTTTCGTTTTCGCTGTGTGGTACATCGCGAGTGCTGCGGCCGGGAGACCGAACATCATGATTGGGAAGTAACCTGCTTGGTACATCCCCGTTACACCTTTTTCACCTTGACCTGACCAGAAGTTTCCGATGTCGTTGATTCCTGCGACGTCGAACCAGAATACAGAGTTGAGGGCGTGGTGAAGGCCGGTTGGAATCAAGAGGCGGTTAAAGAATCCGTAAAGTCCGGCACCGAATGCGCCAAGTTTTGAAATCGATTCACCGAAACCGACGAGACCTGTATAGACGACCGGCCAGATGAAGTAAAGAGCGACCGATACAAGAATCATCGAGAAGGCTGTCATGATTGGTACGAGACGCTTCCCACTAAAGAAGGCGAGAGCATCTGGCAATTTGACTTGACTGAAGCGGTTATACATGGAAGCGGCGACGAGACCGGATAGAATCCCGACAAAAGCATTCCCAATCTTACCGAATGCCGGGTTGACGGCTTCTACGTCGATTCCTTGGAACAATGCTACCGTTCCTGCTGAGAGAAGCGTTGTGACCGTCAAGAAGGCAACGAGTCCACTTAGTGCTGCTGAACCGTCACGGTTCTTAGCCATTCCGAGCGCGACCCCGACTGCGAACAGAATTGGGATGTTATCAATAATAGCGGCCCCTGCCTTAATTAAGAATGCAGCGGCAATGTTTTCAGATCCCCAGCCGACTGGGTCAATCCAATAACCAATCCCCATGAGAATGGCAGCAGCCGGTAGTACGGCGACCGGTAACATGAGGGAACGTCCGAGACGTTGGAAAAAGTTCATCATTGTTGATTTCCTCCTTTTTGATGGTGTTGATCTTGTAGACGTTGGATGTGAAGCGTGATATAACCAAGTTCTGACTCGGGCAAGACGATGCCATAGGTCTCTTCCATTTCTTTTGCGACATCTGATGCACACGCATAGGCAGACGTGAACTTCGTCTGAATCATGCGGAGCATGTCTTCATCAATCGTATGATGATCGTAATGGTTGACCCGATCCATGACGAACCGTAAATGAGTTAATAATCGTTGGTAGGATAAGTCATCTTCTTCAATGGATACATCGAGTCGTCGTGAAATCGATTGAATCATGTCGCGGACAATTGTTGTCTGTTTGACCGTCTTGCGTAAATCACCTCCTTTCACTTTCATCGTATGAATATGAAGCGCGATGAACGCAGCTTCGTCTTTCGGCATTTGGACGTTGAGCTTTTCAGCGATATGCTCAATCGCCCATAGTCCAATCTCATATTCATTCCGATAGAGGATTTTAATCTCGTTCAACAGTTTGTTGCGTAATGAGATGCCATCCATTTCCCGCTCGATGGCGAACGAGATGTGGTCGGTCAAGACAATGTGGATATGTTCGTTGAACGATGTCTCGAGACGTTTTTCCGCATAAGAGATAATGTCCTCGGAAACGGTGAAGTGTTCAACGGGAATCCGACTCAATAACTGTTGGAACTTGTCATTCTCTGGCATGATGAACAACTTTTCGATTTTATGGGGATTGACGATGTCGTTCTTCGCTTTTTTAAACGCGACGCCAGGGCCAATCGCAATCTTTTCTTCACCCTCGTCTGAGACGATGACCGCATTGTTGTTTAGAATCTTTTTGATTTTAATCATGTGTCCTCCTTATTCCGGAGTCACGCTTCCACTCGGGCGACAATCGTCTTGCCCGGAACAGCTTCCTTCGTGAACGTGAAGGCGTAATGATGGGCAAGTGCGCCACCATTCGTCACGACCATTGGCGTGACCGTGTCCTTACCAGCTTGATGAATTTGCGCCAAGTCTGCTGTGAGTAACAGCTGTCCCGTCTTGACGTGGTCGCCCACATCTACTTGAAGATCAAACGGTCGACCTTCGAGTTCAACGGTATCGAGTCCGACGTGTATCAAAATCTCAGCCCCATCCTCGGTCCGAATGCCGATGGCGTGCTTTGTTGGAGCGATTTGTACAATCTCTCCATCAGCCGGTGAGACGACGGCACCGTCTGTTGGTGTGATGGCAATGCCATCGCCCATCATTTTTTCACTAAAGACCGGGTCCGCAACTTGTTCGAGTGGAATGACGTCTCCTTCCATTGGTGAGTGCAGTGTCGGTTTGTGTCGATTCATTAACTTATTCCATAGCATGTCTACTACATCCTTTCTTGAAACAAAACACCGAAAAACAAAACAGGCATGGAGTATAGACGGGTGGCATGCACCGTACGTCTTACCCCATGCCTGATCGAATCAGTCACATGTGATCACTATTCGTTTCTTCACGTTCAACATAACATGTGTTGGTTTGAGACACAAGTCTTTTTTTGAAAGCGTTCTCTAAAATTTTACAAGGGAACGAATCTATTGTATAGTAAGGGCGAATCTAAGTAAGAAAGGTGTTGCATGTTGATGAGTGAGGTTGTATCTGCCTAACGAACTGAAAAATGTCGGATGACACGTCTTTTTGTCATGCCGTCATGTTCCGTTACAGATACCGCCCATCAAAAACTGCCAGACACCCGTCTGTCTTTTTGCGTTGGTCGTCATCGACCGACGCTTTTTTGTTTGCGCGGTATCTCGATTCTATCATTTGAGGAGAGAGAAACATGAACGAACAAACATTTGAAAAATTACAATACAACGAATTGATGATGAAAGTAGAACGCTTCTGCATCAGCGGATTCGGGAGACGATTACTCAGACAGCAACGCCCAACGAGCCACATTACGACGGTGAAGAAGCGCCTGCAAGAAACATCCGAAGCCCGAGCGATTTTAGATGCGACGTCACACGTCCCGTTCATCGGTGTGTCTGACATGGAGACCATTATCGGAAAACTGCAACGAGGCATCCAACTCGAGGCAACAGAGCTTGAAGCGGTCGCCGAGTTTTTACGAGGGGCACGCAAACTCAAGCGATTCATGCTCGAGCATGAATTCTTTGCGCCGCTTCTTTCGGCTTATGCTTCAGGAATGGGCGAATGGCGGACGTTAGAAGAAGACATCACACAATCGATTCGAGCCGGACAGGTCGTCGATGAAGCATCAAAAGAGTTGAAGCGGATTCGGAAGCAAGTCGACATTTTAGAAGGACGAATCGAGGAACGATTGAACAAGTTCTTAAAGAGCGCCGCCAATCGCGAGATGATCCAAGACGGATTCGTCACGAAAAAACAGGATCGCTTCACCATCCCAATCAAAGCTTCCTATAAGCATAAAGTGGCAGGGACGATTGTGGATACATCGAATCGTGGGACGACGGTCTTTATCGAACCGGAAGCGATCGCGAAGTTAAACGCTGAACTTGTCGTCAAGCGTACAGAAGAAGCGGTAGAGGTGTATCAAGTGCTAGCGACGTTGACGGGAGCGGTGACAGAAGTCCTTCCTGACATCGAATCGACGCTCGATGTCATCGCCCAGTACGATATGGTCTTCGCCAAAGGGAAGTACAGTCAGTCGATTGACGGGGTGACACCACACGTCAATGCGAGCGGTCGCATCCGATTGAAGCAAGTACGTCATCCACTTTTAGAAAGCGCCGTTCCACTCGACTTTGCCATCGGTACAGACTATCGCGGCTTGATCATCACCGGACCGAACGCCGGAGGGAAGACGGTCGTCTTGAAAACGATTGGACTCCTTAGTCTCATGACGATGACGGGACTGCATATCCCAGCTCACACCGATACGATCATTTCGACGTTCGATGAAGTGTTCGTCGATATCGGAGATAATCAAGACTTGGAATCGGCACTCAGTACATTCTCTGCACACATGTACAATGTGGCGAATATCATGCAGACCGCTGGAAAACGTTCGCTCTTGTTATTCGATGAGATTGGGAGCGGGACGGAACCGAATGAAGGGGCGGCTCTTGCAATTGCCATCTTGGAAGCGGCATATAAACGGGGCGCAATCGTTGTGGCATCGACACATTATGGTGAAATCAAATCCTATTCTGAAGCCCACCCAGATTTCATGAACGCTGCGATGCAGTTTGATCCGGAAACGCTCGAACCGAAATATCGGCTGATCATGGGGCAGTCTGGCGACAGCAACGCTCTTTTTATCGCCCGTAAGATGAGGCTGCCGGAATCGATTTTGAAACAGGCATCCCGTTATATGAACGAGAAAACGTATGATATTACGAAAGTCGATGATTCTAAAATTACGCGAGAAGTGGAGATGGCCCCGCTTGAAGAAACAGAGCATTTTGAAAAAGGTGACCGTGTCCGCTTGTTAGAGACGAATCAAGTCGGTCTTGTCTATTCGTTTGATGCATCGCGTCGACATGTCCGAGTGTTCGTAGATTTGGAATATGTAGAGTTGCCGAGCCGCCGCGTTCGTCTTGAGGCACGTGCAACAGAACTCTATCCGGCTGACTATGATTTAGATACGTTATTCACGACGTATCAGGAGCGTAAGGAAGCCCACGACTTTGCTCGAGGATCAAAGAAAGCGTTACGACGAGTAGAGAAAGAGATCCGAGAAAGGAAGAAACAAGAGCAATCTAACCGGAAATAAAATGTCTAGATTCATTTAGAAAGGGCGGCCACCGCGAGTGGCTGCCCTTTTGACTTATAAGCTATTGCTTTGATTTTCTACGTTGCTGTCGCTCTCTGTTGAAGCATCGTCATCTGAAGAAGTTGAGTCGTCATGGTGTGGACCGTGACCATGGCGACCACCTTCACGTCCACCGCGCATACCACGAATATCTTCCAAGTCATCGTAACTTGTCACATCGGCAAACCGTTCTTTGTGGTCCGCAAGGATTTGATCCGCGTCTTCTTGCGTCAAGTTTCCTTCTTCCACAGCGGTTGCGAGTTTTTCTTCATGCGACGTCATGATCGCGTCGATGAACGCTTCAATTGAAATCCCTTTTTCTTCTGCGAGTTCAGGGAGAGATTGCCCGTTTTCGCGAGCCACATCCACTTCTTCTTGCGTTAAACCGAGCGCTTCGATGAGAGCGGCATGCCCTGCTTCTCGGTCACCGAACATACCAGGCCCTCGTTCACCACGTTCGCATTGTGTGGATGCTGTCGTTGTCGATTCATCAGTCGTCGTGTCATTCGTCGCGGCATATACGCCTGTGCCTGAGACGGCCAATAGACCGGCTAAGGCGATTGCTAGTTTTGTTGATTTCATGTGTATCTCCTCCTTTGTTACTTCAATTGTAGGACTGAACGCTTCGGAAGTTGTGAGGGAGTTGCAAGATTTCTGCAAATTGTCTTTGGGAAACGGTGGGACGTTTGATGGGTACGATATAATGGATGTGGAGGCGATATGAGATGAACGTACTCGTTGTGGAAGATGAACTAAAACTGGCGGACGGCATGTCCCGCTTTTTAACATATTCCGGATTTGAGGTGACCGTGGCGATGACTTTGAGTGAGGCGAAACAACAGTTGCATCAACGGTTTGATGCAGTTTTATTGGATGTTCGACTCCCTGACGGAGAAGGTTGGACCTTGATTCCGACATTAAAAGCGCAACAGCCCGCACCTGCTATTATCCTGACGACGGCTCGTGGTGAGGCGGATGATCGCGTGTTCGGATTGGAACTTGGCGCAGACGATTATTTAGTCAAACCCATCGTTTTAAAAGAGTTGGAGATTCGACTGAAACGTCTCGTCAAACAAACCGATATGATTCAATTTGGAACGCTCACCATCGACGTCAAATCGAGAATGGTACAAGAGAACGGACATCCGCTTCGATTAACGAACAAAGAGTATGAGTTGTTACTGTATCTTTGGAAACATGTCGGGGAGGCGTTAGACCGGAACCGTTTGCTCGATGAGGTGTGGGACTACGCATTCGTCGGAGATACACGAACGGTCGACACCCACATTAAACAACTGCGTGACAAATCGCCGACCTTGAAAGAACAGTTGAAGACGGTGCACCGGGTCGGTTATCGATTAGAGGAACTGTCATGAATCGATTAATGAAGAAGTTACTTTGGACGGCCATTCTACCACTTGCAGTGATGGCACTTTTAACATTCGGACTCACGTCATTATTGATTGGACGCTTCGCAGAAGAGGAGACGTACGCACAATTGGAGCGCGAGGCGGCGATTGTGTATGAAGCCATTCAAGAGAGCCGTGGAATCCCGGGGCAACTTGACGTGCTTGTATTTCAAAATGGGCAGCGTATCGAGTTCGAACGAGGCGGACGGATGCATCGCATGATGCCAATCAACCTCGATCCGAATGATTTAGCGATTCAGGACGAAGTGGGTGTAAATGGTACCCGCTTCTTGACGTATCTGAAAGAAGAAGGGGACATTCAAATCGTGACATATAGTCCCGTTCCGTTTTCAAATCCACAATTCCAGCAAATCTACCTCATCTTAGCGGGTGGGTTTATTCTGGCCCTACTTGTCGCAATCGCTGTCACGTATTGGATGAGTCGTCGGCTCACGCAACCGCTCGTCGAGTTGAAACAAGCGACCGCATCCATTATGGAGGGGCGACACGATATTAGCTTGCCGAGCGTGACGAACGATGAGATTGGGGATTTGACCGTCACCATCGGACAGATGAACACGTCACTTCAAGAAAAAGAGGCGCTTCAAAAATCATTTATCTCTGGGGTCACACACGATGTGCGTACACCGCTCGCTATCGTTCGAAACGAGGCGGAACTATTAGAGCTCGGTGTCGTCCATGAAACAGAGATGGCCACAACCGGTAAAAGCATTACCGAGGAAGTGGACCGGATTGACCGACTCGTCAATCAGATGCTCGAATACTCTAAATTGTCCGCAGGTTCGATTCCACTTGAAATGGAATCGATTCAACTGGATGAATTGGTTCGTCGGTTGACACCACGCATGTCTGAGTTGTTCCGACAAAAAGACGTGACACTCGACCTCCGACTCGAAACGGTATCAATCCAAGCTGATCGATTGGCGATGGAACGAGTGCTCTCAAATTTCATAAGCAATGCGTATGAGGCGAGCCCTGTCGGGGGAAGAATCACCATCACTCTAACCCCGAAGCGATTAGAAGTGACCGACGAAGGAAACGGGGTTGATCCTTCCATTCAGCATGCGATATGGGATATGTATGTGAAAGGAGATCGCTCCAACGGCCATGGTTTAGGTCTCGCTATCACGAAATTACTTCTTGACGCACAAGGACTTTCTTATGGCGTCGATTCAGATAAGGGGGCAACATTTTGGATCGAATGGACATGACTTTATTTTTGCGTGGGGTACGGTTAGAGGGGGAACGCATTCATTCAACGGGTTATCCGTACTCGTTACCAATCTTTCAGACACTCGATGAACTGACGTTTCATCATCCTGTCACGTTTCTTGTTGGAGAGAACGGGAGTGGGAAATCGACGTTGATTGAAGGGATGGCCGTGGCGGCCGGATTCAATCCGGAAGGCGGGGCGCCGTCCTTCCAATTCGAAACAGAGTCGACACATAGCTCGTTGTATGAGGCGTTGCGTCCGATTCGAGGGCCGTATCGACCAAAGGATGGCTTTTTCTTACGCGCCGAGACGGCATACCAGCTGTCGAGTTATGTAGATGAGATGGCGAAATTAGGACGAGATCCTGAGCGGTTTTATGAATCATACGGCGGACGTTCTCTTCATGAACAGTCGCATGGGGAAGCGTTTCTCTCCCTCATGTTGCACCGATTTCGTGGAGAGGGGCTTTACATTTTGGATGAGCCGGAGGCCGCATTGTCTCCGATGCGCCAACTGACGATGCTCGCACGCATGCATGAACTTGTCCAGTCCGGGAGTCAATTTATCATCGCGAGTCATTCACCCATCTTGATGTCGTATCCGGGTGCGATGATTTTACAAGTGGAAACGGGACTCTCCCCGACGTCGTTTGACGACCTCGAGCACGTGAGGGTGATGCGTGACTATTTACAGGCACCGGAACGGATGCAGCGAATCTTGTTTGAAGAGTAAAAAACGGTCACGATGTAAGCGGTTTACTTTTTATGTTGACGTCAAGATTTATAGGGAGTATGCTTATATCGAAAAGAAGAAAATCCACTTTAGGATTGTTACTGGTGATGCAGGCAAAACCTAAATTGACGCCACGACTGTATGTTGGACGTTGGTGTGAATTTAGGTTTTTTTCTTTTTAGTTCAGTCGAATGAGAGTGAGGTGAGGAGACCATGCAGATTTCAAAAGTGTTCAATAATAACGTCGTAGCAATTGATGCGAACGGTCAAGAACAGGTCGTGATGGGGCGCGGGATTGCATTTCAAAAACGGCCAGGCGATCCGATTGACCAGACGCGAATCGAAAAAATCTTTACGCTCGAGAGTAAAGAAAGCTATGAGCGTTTCGTTCACTTTTTAAATGAAATGCCGACGGATGAGATGGAGACGGTGAAACAGATTGTCAGATTAGCCGAAGAGCGATTAAAACAACCTATTCATGATTCGCTCTACGTGACGCTAGCGGACCACCTTCATTTCGCGCTTAGTCGGTATCAGGATGGAATCCAGATTCGTAACCCTCTCGTTTGGGAAGTGAAACGATTTTATGCTCCGGAGTTTGCTGTCGGCAAAGAAGCGGTAAAATTGATCAATGCGCAACACGAGGTCAACCTGGATGAAGATGAGGCCGTTGCGATTGCCTTACATCTCGTCAATGCGACGATGTCTGGTGTGAAAGGTGAAAACCTGCATCTCGTAACGGAGATGACAAAAGCCACCCAAGCCATTTTGACCATTATCACGTATCATTTTCAAATCGAGCTGGATGAAGAGTCATACGCCTATTCTCGATTTTTGACTCATTTAAAGTACTTTGTGCAGCGCCTCGCATCGGGGGAAAAGGTCAAGTCCACAGGTGACGAAACCTTGTTCTTGATGGTGAAGCAGAGATATCCTGAAGCGTTCGAATGCGTTGAAAAAATCGCTGGATTGATCGCGACGAAATATCGTTATGATGTATCGATGGACGAACGGCTGTATATGATGATTCATATCGAAAACTTAATGAAAGAACGTCGATCCTAAGGATGGTTACTGATGACGCAGGCCAAACCTAAATGACTACACCTTTATTTGTGTAGTGATTTAGGTTTTTCTTTTTATCCAAAAACATGAGGAGTGAACAAGATGGACCAATATAAACAACTGGCAGAGACGATTGTGCAGCATGTCGGTGGGAAAGATAACGTCAAAAGTGTCTTTCACTGTGCGACACGACTGCGTTTCAAATTAAAAGATGAATCAAAGGCAAATGCGACTACGCTGAAGGAACAAGACGGCATCATCACGGTCGTTCAAAGTGGAGGACAATTTCAAGTCGTCATCGGGAACAATGTACCATACGTCTACAAAGAGGTTGTCGATGTTGGTGGTTTCCAGACATCTTCGACTGATGATGAAGAAAAATCAGGAGTATTCAACCGATTGATTGATGTGATTGCTGGAATCTTTACGCCGATTCTCGGACCGATGGCAGGTAGTGGTCTGTTGAAAGGGTTACTCGCCATCCTTGTCGCGTTTGGACTATTGACAGAAGAAATGGGCACATATGTCGTCTTGAATGCCGCGGCGGATGCACTATTTTACTTCCTACCCGTGATCTTAGGACATTCAGCGGCTAAGAAATTTGGTGGGAACCCGTATATTGGGATGATTATCGGTGGGGCGCTTGTCTATCCATCGATTGTGGCCATTCAAGGAGCCGGGGAGGCCTTGACGTTCCTCAATGTGCCTGTCGTCTTAATGAGTTATGCGTCTTCGGTTATCCCGATTATTTTGGCGACATACGTTTCTTCAAAAGTCGAAACATTCTTTAACCGTCATACGCATGAAGCTGTACGAAACTTCACAACACCGATGATGGCGTTGTTACTCGTTGTCCCGTTGACGTTTTTAGCAATTGGACCGGTTGCGACGTATGCGAGTCAAGGTTTAGCGAATGGTTACTCGTTCTTGTATGAGTTGAGCCCAACCATCGCCATCGCGTTCATCGGTGCGTTCTGGCAAGTGCTTGTCATGTTCGGTCTCCATTGGGGACTTGTACCAATTATAATCAATAACTTATCGGTTGTTGGTACGGATACGATTGTTGTCGGTGTATTGATGGCCACGTTCGGTCAAGTAGGGGCAGTTCTAGCTATTACCTTAAAAGCCAAAAACCCGAAAGTGAAAGGATTAGGAACATCTTCCACGATTGCAGGTGTGTTTGGAATTACGGAGCCGGCTATCTATGGCTTGACGCTTCCCCGTAAAAAACCATTTGTGTTTGGGGTTGTGGGTGGAGCGGCTGGTGGTGTCGTAGGAGGTTTGTTCGGTACGGCGGCTTATGCGATGGGAGGCCTCGGAATCTTTAGCATCCCAGTCATGATTCCTCCAACGGGTGTCGATTTAGCCTTCTATGGAGCATTTATCGGAATGGCGGTTGCAACAGTAGTCGCTCTCGTCTTGACGATGGTCTTCCACAAAGAAGAAACGACCGTCGAGTCGACAGAAAAAGTGGTTGTACAATCAATCTCTGAACAAGTCGGCTTTCCTGTATCGGCTCCATTGAAAGGAGAAGTCGTGTCGCTTGAAACGGTTCGTGATGAAGTGTTCTCAAGCGGGGCGATGGGGAAAGGGATTGCGATTATGCCTTCAGAAGGCGCGGTATATGCACCGTTTGACGGAGAAATCGTCACGGTCTATCCATCGAAGCATGCAATCGGTCTTCGATCTGATACAGGTGTGGAAGTATTGATTCACATTGGATTAGATACGGTCAAGCTAAATGGACAGTATTTTGAAACGGTCGTTACGGACGGTCAGAAAGTGACAGAAGGAGAACTGCTCGTCCGATTCGATATAGATGCTATCGCTCGTGAAGGGTATGACACCATCACCCCGATTATCGTAACAAACACCGAACATTATCTCGATGTCTTACCGGTTTACACAGGTGTGGTTGAAGCCAATCATGGCGTATTGCGTGTCATTGTATAACAAAGGAGGAGACAGTATGAAACAAGTATCAAGTGAATTTCTATGGGGCGGGGCTACTGCGGCCAATCAGTTAGAAGGTGGTTATCAAGAAGGTGGTAAAGGACTTTCGATTGCTGACGTGATGCCAGGCGGAAAACAGCGAATGAAGATTATCCATGATCCGACGTTTGATTTTGAATTACATGAAGAGTATTCATACCCGAACCATGAAGGAATCGACTTCTATCATCGTTATAAAGAAGATATTGCCCTCTTTAAGGAAATGGGATTCAAGACGTTCCGCATGTCAATTGCGTGGTCACGAATTTTCCCGAACGGAGATGAAGTGGAACCGAATGAGGAGGGACTCCAATTCTATGATCGTGTGATCGATGAATTAGTCGCCCAAGGCATTGAACCACTCGTGACCATCTCCCACTATGAGATGCCCCTACATCTTGCGAAGCATTATGGGGGATGGCGAGACCGTCGCTTAGTCACATACTTTGAACGATACAGTCGTGTCTTGTTCGAACGTTATAAAGGGAAGGTCAAATACTGGTTGACGTTCAACGAAATCAACGGGGCACAGTTCATGCCGATGCTCAGTCTAGGGATTGCGGTTCGGGAAGAAGAGAATACGTTACAGCTCACCTATCAAGGATTGCATCACCAACTGGTCGCAAGTGCCCTTGCGACAAAGGCGGCCAGAGAGATTGACCCATCGATGCAAATCGGATGTATGCTCATTGCGGCTCCGGTTTATCCGTATAGTTCAAACCCGGATGATGTTTGGTATGCTCACGATGCAGAACGGATGATGAACTTCTTCTGCGGAGACGTCCATGTACGCGGCAAATATCCGAGCTTTGCGAAACGATTCTTCCGAGACAATGGCATTGAACTCGCCATGGAAGATGGCGACCTTGATATCCTCAAAGAGAATACTGTCGACTTCTTCTCACTCAGTTACTACATGTCGCGCACTGAAAAGGCTGAAAAAGGTCAGGATGAGGCGGAAGGTAATATTATGAGCGGGGTCAAGAATCCATACTTACAGGCGAGTGACTGGGGATGGGAAATTGATCCGACAGGACTCCGCGTCATCTTGAACAAGTTATATGAGCGTTATGAGCTCCCATTATTCATCGTTGAAAACGGGCTAGGTGCTTATGACAAAATTGAGTCGGACGGAACGATTCATGATGACTATCGCATCGATTACTTACGTGATCACTTGAAAGGGATGATGGATGCAATCGACGATGGAGTCGAAGTGATGGGATACACGAGTTGGGGGTGTATCGATTTAGTGAGTGCTTCGACAGGTGAGTACAGCAAACGGTATGGTTTCATTTACGTGGATCGACATGACGACGGTACCGGTACGTTAGAACGAAAACGGAAAGAGTCGTTCTTCTGGTATCAAGAGGTGATTCGTTCACAAGGTGCGAGCTTATACGAAGAAGAATCAGTCAAATGAAAAAGCGGCCTCGGCCGCTTTTTCATGCTTTCGTGATTTTTCGCAATAAGATGATCGCGAGACTAATGCCCCCAGCGATCAACATATACAAGATAATTTCCATCCAAGTGTTCATTCGTCGTCTCCATCCGCAAAGATTGCGAGCTCCCCTTGTGGCATCGCGACCAACAGATAGGCGTCTCCACCAAGTGGTCTCGCGTCCCCTGCTTGCCAGCACTCAAAGTGTTCTTGATATCCATTGATGAAGAGAAGGGATCCGGATTCAAATTCCAGTTCGAGGTGGGGGTGTTCGTCACCGAGACGTACTTGATGGATGCGCTCTCTTCTTAAGCGCATGAGCTGTTCGAGTTGTTCACCTTCGTCAAACGTATTTTGCGTCGCATGGACATGCCACGGTCCCTCGATGGAGATCCAAGATTCCAGTCCTTGACGACTGAAATAGAGAAGATGATGGTTCGGACCAGAACCGAAATCGATTCCGACAAAAGAAGAGGCGGTAAAGAGGTGATGCAAAATAGATGTCGCTTGTTCGTGCTCTGTGGTAGACACACCGTCACCTCACTTTAAAGAGTTGTTATCATTATCATTTCACGTTACCACGCTAAAGTAAACGAATCTAACTCAATCTAGAAAAGAAACTGTAGATGATTCGAAAAGTATAATATTGATTTATTTCACATTTCTGTATACGAAAAAAACGGACATTCACGATGAATGTCCGTTTTTTTCAAACCTCATTATGCTTCGACAAAGGCAGCGCCGATCACGCCCGCATCTCCTGACAATTGAGTGAGGCAGAGACGCGTTTTTCCACTAGCATGTGGATACATTTTATTCGAGACTGCTTGTTGTAATTCGTTCCAAAATAATGAGGCCGACATCATGACGCCGCCTCCTAATACAATCACATCAGGATCGACAGTATGAATGATGTTAGCTAGTCCGCTAGCCAGTTCCTCGACGAAGTGATGGCGGTACTCGTCATCTGATAATAGCGAAGGGACGTTTGTATATCCTTTTTCGCTTGCGCGACTCATGAGCGCGGTACCACTTGCGAGTGATTCGAGAGAGCCTCGATTCAGTACAGGATGAACTGGTCCGTTCGAACGGATAATCATGTTTCCGATTTCACCGGCACTGCCGTTCGCCCCTCGAATGATTTGATGTTTATAGACATAACCGCCACCGATTCCAGTGCTGACTGTTACATAAAAAATAGCATCGAAACCTTTTCCTGCCCCAAATTTGGCTTCTGCGAGAGCTGCCGCGTTCGCATCGTTTTCAAGGGTGACAGAAAAGCCGAGGCGCTGTGTTAAAGGCTCAACGATTTTTTGATTGTGCCAATTCGGGAGGTTTGGAGGCGTTAAAAACATCCCTTGTTTCAAATCGAGTGGACCGGGAGCCACAATCCCAACATGCCGGATATTGAATTCAACATTGAATTGATGAATCGCAGTCTCAATAGATTGTAGTGCCTCTTCGAAAGGAAGTTGAGGCTGCGTGTTAAACGTGAGTTGTTTCATTACTTCACCTTTGAGTGAAACAGCCGCAATCCGAGTGTTCGTCCCTCCTAAATCAATCCCGATTCGGACAGCTTGTTTTTCATCGGAAGGAACACCAGTCACTAGACAAATCGCTTCTCCCTCAATCAAGAACGACTCATTGGCCGGGAGAAGGAGTGTACCTCCCGTAGGTACTTCCATCTCATCAATGATTAATGTTCCTTGCACGACAGATAGTAACCGGAACGTGTCGGTCGAAATCTTTTCTTTCGCTGTAACATGCCATTTTTCCACGAAGAAGAATGGATTCTTCGTCAAACGTGTTCGAAAGTGATCGAGTTGACGGATTGGTTCACTATAGCCAAGGTGAGGGACGAAAGAAGCGAGAATGCCCTTTTCTACGTGAAGTTCACGTGAACGACCGGTCGTCACATCCAGTCGCTCGTAATCGTATAGACGATAGGTTGTGTCCGAACTTTGTTGAATTTCCAGTACGCATACCCCTTTTGTCAATGCATGGACCGTTCCAGCTGGGACATAGAAAAAATCACCGGCATGAATCGATTTTCGTATCAAGCCGTGTTCCAAATCGCCTGTTTCAAGCGCTTTGTTGAAGTCTTCTGAGGTGGCATAGGAGTGACCGTAAATGAGTGTCGCATTTGCTGGAGCATCGAGAATATACCAACATTCATTTTTTCCATATGATTCGTTTTCGAGTTGTTCCGCTAACGAATCATCAGGATGAACTTGAATAGACAAATCATCGTTCGCATCAATCCATTTAATCAGTAGCGGAAACACGTCCGCTTTAATTTGAAACAACTCTGGATATTGTTGATAGAGTTCACGCAAAGAAAGACCAACGTAGGGTCCGGAAGCAACGGCTGAACTACCTTTTTCTAATGCAGAAGCCGTCCAAGCTTCACCGATCGAAGGGTCATTGAAATCGAAACCAAATTGCTTCAGACGCTCCCCTCCCCAAAGTCGCTGTTGATAGTGTGGTTTTAAAAGAATAGCGCTCATATCCTGTCCTCCTGTTAATTTGATATACACTTATGAATTTAAAAACTAAACAAAGTTTAAATCAAGTATAGACATGAAATAAATCATGTGTATAATAAAACATGTAACCGATTTCAAATAAGGAGTGAGGACACATGAAGAAAATCTTATTAGCGTGTAGTTCAGGGATGTCGACGAGTTTACTCGTAACGAAGATGAAAGATCATGCCACATCAATCGGGGATGAGGCGAAGATTTGGGCAGTCGGTCAAGATCAGGTCGTAACCGAGATGGACGAGGCAGATGTGATTTTGATTGGTCCACAAATGCGTTTCTTGTTGGATAAATTGAAAGCGCAAACATCAACACCGATTGAAGTGATCGATATGATGGCATACGGCACGGCGAATGGAAAAGCTGCATACGAACAAGCGATGAAATTAATGGGGTGAACAACGTGGAACAGGTAGACGAGTTAACCTTGGAGCAAATGGCATTCATGATGATTTTGCACAGTGGCAATGCGAGAAGTACGATTCAGGAAGCGATTCAACTGTATAAAACGAGTTCTTATGAAACGTTCGAAGAAAAGATTGATGAGGCACGTGGACAATTAAAAGAAGCACATCAAACACACTTTTCACAAATCCAAAGAGAAGCGAATGGAGAAAAAACAGACGTCTCTTTATTGCTTCTTCATGCAGAGGACCATTTAATGTCTACGCAAACAATGCTTGATTTGACAGCGGGTTTGGTCGAAATGGTCGAACAAAAGATTGTAAATCCTAATCAAGAAGGGTGAATCATATGTCACAGGACAATAAGATGTTCAACATGATCAGTAAACTGCTCATGCCGATGGCGACCTATTTAAACAACAGTCGCTATTTACAAGTATTGCGAGATGCATTCATGCTCGCTTTCCCGATTACCATGTTTGGGTCAATCATCGTCGTCATTGCAAACCTGCCGTTCCTCGACCGTTTCATGTCCGAGAGTACACTCAGTGTATTTAAAACATCACTCGGAAACGCACCATCTGCAACGATGGGGATTATGTCTATCTTTGTCGTCTTCGGTATCGGGTATTATCTATCGAAAAGTTATCAAGTCGAGGCTGTCTTCGGAGGAGCAATCTCGCTCGTGTCTTTCCTTCTCTTAACGCCTTTCTTGATTGAAGTTGACGGTATGTCAGAGGCAGTCGGGAATGTCCTTCCGTTGGATCGCCTTGGAGCGAAAGGGATGTTCCTTGCGATGATTACCGGATTCCTGTCCGGTGAGATTTATCGATTTGTCGTTCAAAAGAACTGGACGATTAAGATGCCGGATGGAGTACCGCCAGCTGTTGCGAAATCATTCTCAGCACTTGTTCCTGCATTATTAACCTTGACTGTATTTTTAACATTCAACATCATCGTGACGAACTTATTCAATACGAATCTTCATGACGTCATTTTCAACGTCGTTCAGCAACCGCTTGTGACATTAGGGAATGGTCTCATTCCAACGTTGATCGCAATCTTCTTCGTTCAGCTATTTTGGTTCTTCGGACTCCACGGTCAGGTCATCGTCAACTCGGTGATGGACCCGATTTGGAACACATTATCTGTGGAAAACTTGACGGCTTATACCTCGACTGGAGATGTTCCGAACATTATCAGTAAACAGTTCATCGAAATTTACACGGTAGGGCTTGGTGGTTCCGGATCTACACTTGCTGTCGTCGTGGCCATCTTGTTGTTCTTGAAATCGAAACAGTTGAAACAAATCGGGAAACTATCCCTCGGACCTGGACTATTCAACGTAAACGAGCCGGTCATCTTCGGACTTCCGATTGTTATGAACCCGCTCATCATGATTCCATGGATTGTCGCACCGCTCGTGACGGTAACGGTCACATATTTCGCGATGTCGACAGGCTTAGTCCCACCACCAACGGGTGTCGCTGTTCCATGGACTGTTCCAATGTTCTTGAGTGGTATCATGGCGACGAACTCGCTTGCCGGAGGTCTTCTTCAAATCGTGAACTTCTTCATTATTTTGGCGATTTGGTTCCCGTTCTTGAAATTTATCGACCGCATGAACTTGAAAAAAGAGTTAGAAGAATCAACAGATAAACAAGAAGCAGTGTAAACAAATAGAGAAAATAGAAATAAGGGAGAGATAAAAGATGACGAACCCGACACAAACACGAATGAAAGAGCAAAAGACCTATCAATTTCCGACAGATTTTTGGTGGGGAACGGCTTCTTCTGCTACACAGATGGAAGGTGCTGCTTTTGAAGGTGGAAAAGGATTGAACATCTGGGATTACTGGTACATGCAAGAGCCGAATCGCTTTTTCAATGGCGTAAGCGCAACAGAGGCTTCAAACTTCTATCATTTGTATGAAGAAGATATCGCATTGATGAAAGAACTCGGGCATAACACGTTCCGTTTCTCCATTTCATGGTCACGTCTTTTTCCAAAAGGTGTCGGGGAAGTAAATGAAGAGGCAATCACATTTTATAACAATGTCATCAATTGCTTAATCGATCATGGTATCGAACCGTTCATCAATCTGTATCACTTCGATATGCCGATGGCGCTTCAAGAACAAGGTGGTTGGGAATCACGGGAAGTCGTGGAGGCATATGTCACCTTTGCGAAGACATGCTTTGAGTTGTTTGGTGACCGCGTCGAGAAGTGGTTCACGCATAATGAACCGATTGTACCGGTAGAGGGTGGATATTTATATGATTTTCATTATCCAAACGTTGTTGATTTCAAGCGAGCTGTCCAAGTAGCGTACCACTCGATCTTATCGAGTGCGAAGGCAATCGAAGCGTATCGTGACATGGGACAATCTGGGCAAATCGGGATCATCTTAAATCTGACACCCTCATATCCGAGAAGTCAGCACCCAGCTGATTTGAGCGCAGCGCGCATTGCTGATGCGATGTTCAATCGCTCGTTCCTCGATCCATCTGTTTTAGGCACGTTCCCTCAAGAACTAGTAGAAGTACTGAAGTCTGAAGATGCGATGCCACAGATGGAAACAGGCGATCTTGAACTCATTCGAAAACATACAGTCGACCTGCTTGGCATCAACTATTACCAGCCGCGTCGCGTGAAAGCAAAAGCATCACTGCCGAATCCGGACGCACCATTCTTACCGGAAAACTTATTTGATTTTTATGAGATGCCTGGACGTAAAATGAATCCATATCGTGGATGGGAAATTTACGAAAAAGGAATCTATGATATATTAATCAATCTAAAAGAAAACTATGGTAATATTCCTTGCTTCATTTCAGAGAATGGAATGGGGGTCGAGGGTGAAGAGCGTTATCGTGACGAGAACGGAAGTGTCCAAGACGATTATCGAATTGATTTCATTCGCGAACATCTGAAATGGATGCATCAAGCGATTGAAGAGGGTTCGAACGTAAAAGGCTATCATCTTTGGACGTTCATGGACAATTGGTCATGGAGCAATGCTTATAAAAATCGCTATGGATTTGTAGGCATTGACTTAGATACGCAACAACGTACTGTAAAAAAATCAGGGCACTGGTTTAAACAGTTGATTGACGCTAATGGTTTTACAGAATAATGAAGTAAGCTGACAAAGACTACTCTTTGTCAGCTTTTTTTGATATATTGTACATATATGTCTATACATGAGGTGCTATATGTCTACTAAGAAAAAACCGAAATATGAAACCATTGCTGATGAAATTCGTAAAAGAATTATTGAACACGTTTATCCGCTAGAACATGCATTACCTGATGAAATCCATTTGGCCCAAGAGTTTGGGGTGAGCCGAATGACGATGAAACGTGCGCTTGAGATTCTCGTCATGGAAGGGCTGATTTATCGTAAACGTGGTAAAGGAACATTCATTTTACAGTCGAGCTTCCAAAAAGATCGCATCAACGTGATTAGTAAAGAAACGAGAGGGCTGACTCAAGTAATCGGAGATCGCTCGTTACGAAGTGAAGTCCTGAATTTTGAGGTAAAGTTTCCGTGTCAGGAAGTCGCCAATCATCTCATGATTGAGCTGACAGAACCGGTCTATGAAATACGTCGTGTGCGTTACGTAGACGATGAGCCGTATGTCATCGAATTGACGTACATGGTTGCTAACCTCATTACAGGAATCACACGTGAAATTTTGGAAAAATCCGTGTACGCGTATATTCAAGAAGATCTGGGTTATACGATTACAAGCTCGCATAAAGTGATTCGAGCAGATAAACCGGATGAGTACGATCAAGCTTACTTGAAGAATGATATCACTGAACCGATTATCGAAGTCGAGCAAGTGGTCTATTTAAGTAACGGGAAACCGTTCGAGTATTCGTTTGCCCGTCATCGATACGATAAATTTGTGTTTTCATCGGTCAATATTGTGAAGTAAAAGTCGCCGCGATGGCGACTTTTTCGTAAGGAGGACCCATCGTGGATGTGAAAATTGAACAAGCAGGATACGAGATAAGCGAGCCCGTCATCCAAGACATTTCGTTTGATGTACGGGCAGGTGAGATTTTAGGGGTGATTGGGTCGAATGGTGCGGGAAAAACGACTACCATCGCCTGTCTTACCGGAACGATTCCTTGGATGAAGGGAACGGTCGAGATGGAACGCTATGCGTTTATCCCGGAACAACCGGTCTACTATGATTATTTGACGCTATCTGAACATATCGCACTCGTCCAAGAATTAACGGGAATCGATTCCACAGAAAAAACGGAGGAGTTGCTACAGCTATTCCGGTTAGAGCATGTGACCGATCGGTATCTCTCCTCTTTTTCAAAAGGGATGAAACAGAAGGCGATGATTCTATTGGCGCTCATTCAAGAAGCGCGGGTATTGATTGTCGATGAACCATTTATCGGATTGGATGCGACGACGACGATTCAGTTACTTCGACTGTTAGAAGCGGAGCGTACGAGGGGGGCAAGTGTCTTATTAGTCACACACGTTCTTGATACGGCCGAGCGATTATGCGACCGATTCGTATGGATTGATGATGGACAACTGCTCGCGAGTGGGACGAAAGTGGAGATTCGTGAAGCGCTCGATACAGAGGGGATGACCTTGTTTGACATGATGGAAGATGTGGCGATGCGATGATTGCGAAACGATTGTTTTGGATGCGTGTCTCCCGGTACATAAAACAGCAATGGAAGACGGTCCGATTGATTGTCGACTGGACGATTTTTTTATACGGTGTCCTTCCTCTTCTCATATGGGCAGGCTATTCCTACTGGCAAGTCTGGGAAGGGAACTTCCCCTGGTTAGGTGACATCCCTTATTTTCTCTGGGCACTTCTGATTGGATGGTTCATGTGGCAAGACCGTATGTTTGTCTGGATTGAGCGTGCCGATCTCATCCTTGTGTCAAACCGGAGCATGATTCGGGATTTAAAAAGGTATTCGGTTTGGTATCAACTTACGCAACACGTGATTCAATATGGATGCTATCTGCTGTTGCTTGCACCGATTCTATACGTAAAAGGAAGGGACGTGGGCGAGATTCTCACGTTTGGGGCTGCACTTTTTCTACTCGCTTGGTGTCACGTATGGGTCCAGTATCATCTACGTCTCCGACACGCCCATCTCATGAAGCGATTTTTAATCGTACTCCTTGCTTTTGTAGGCGTGTATGCGTTATTGATTGAGTCGATATTGCTTAGTGTGTTGATCGGAAGCATCATGGTCACATTTGCGTTATACGTAGGGGAAGGATGGGTGTCGAAACATCCGAGTGTCGGTCGAGAAATTGAAATCGGAGAACGTGAGCGTGCCTCATTCGATCGTGTCCTGTTGACGACGTCAGGAGCCATCGAGAAGACGAGTGAGCGGAAACGTCCCTTGTATCGACCGAGACCGAATCGCTTCGGCACCGTCAGACGGACGATGGCACTCCTTATGTACTTCAGAACGCCGAGTCATCGGAATTTATGGTTTCGACTCATTCCGCTCGGGATCACGAGCGTGATTCTTCTCCCAAGTTGGTTCAAACTAGTGGTTCCGATTTATCTGTTGTATGTCGCCTATCAAGAACAGACGTCGTTCACGAGAGAAATGGAGCGACATCCATTCTTTCAATCCATTCAAGAAAGAGGTTCATCATGAACGAACAGCAGTATGAGCAACTGTTACAAATCGAGACGGCCAAACCTCAGCAAGGATTCCCGTCCTCAGCCGAGTATAACCGTTATGAACCGACTCCTTACGAAGCACTCGATTTGCTTCGGGATGCGTATCCGTTAGAGTCCACAGATACCATCGTGGATTTCGGTTCGGGAAAAGGACGTCTGCCGTTCTATTTAGCGTATACGTTTCGTGTCAGGGCAATCGGTGTCGAGATGGACGGTGGATTTCATGAGGAGGCACTTCAAAATTGGATGAGCTATACGAAGAAACATCGTAATCGGGGAAGTGTTCAATTGGAACAGGGATTCGCGGAGGGATTCATGATTCCACCGGATGCGAATCGATTCTACTTCTTTAATCCGTTCTCGGTGAACGTCTTCCGCCAAGTGATTGCCAACATCATCGAATCTGTTGAAACGGTTCCTCGCCCGGTCGATGTGATTTTATATTATCCGGCGGATGAGTACCTCCATTATTTGAACGACGAGACGCCTTTTCAGTACGTACAAACGGTGCGATTGCCGCTGAAGAATCTTCATGAGCGATTTTTGATTTATCGGTTTGATATGATGGAGTCATCTTGGTAATGGAGGAGTGAGCACGATGAAAAAGAAAGACATTTTAGAAGCGTATCGTTGGCGTCAAGCGACGAAAGCGTTCGATGCGGATCGTAAAATCAAAGAAGAGGACATGGAGTTCATTTTAGAGACGGGACGTCTTTCGCCGAGTTCGTTCGGATTCGAGCCATGGCAATTCGTCGTGGTGCGTCGGGAAGATTTACTCCAAAAGATTAAAGATCATGCATGGGGAGCGCAAGGTCAGGCACTGACTGCCAGTCACTTTGTATTGATCCTCGCAAGAACACCGAAAGCCATGCGTTACGATTCGGACTATATTCGTCATATCGTGACGGGTGTACAGGGCCGGACGGAAGAAGAATACGCACAGCGCGTGAAACGGGTGCAGGAGTTCCAGGAGGACGACTACCGTCTCTTAGACGATGAGCGTGTCTTCCAGGAATGGATCAAGCGTCAGACATATATTCCGCTCGGAAACATGATGACGGCTGCCGCACAAATCGAGATCGATTCATGCCCAATTGAAGGGTTCAATCAAGAGGAAATCGATGAGTTGCTCATCTCAGAAGGTGTGATGGAACGTGGGGAATGGTCACTTTCAGTCATGGTCGCATTTGGGTATCGAGCGCGCGACTTTGCACCGAAAACACGTCGTGATTTTAACGAAGTCGTCAAATATATCGGATGAAAAAAAGGTCAATCGCCTCCGCGATTGACCTTTTTGAATTATTTCCAGTCTGTGATGCGGTCGACTGGGAAACGGACTGATGGGTAACCTTCTTCGGCTGCTTTCCCGATAGAGAGAAGCATGACTGGGAGGTAACGCTCTTTGTCGAGACCGAACGCTTCAGCGATGTTCGCTTTATCATATCCACCGATTGGGTTTGTGTCATATCCGTGTGCGCGTGCGACGAGCATAAGCTGCATCGCAACGAGACCTGAATCGAGCATGATGCTATCTTTGATCATTTCTTTCGGTGCATCTTTGAAGATGCCTTTGATCATGTCGACTTGACGGTCACGGACCTCAGCCGGCATCATACCGCGCTCTACTGCTGTATCGAAAATCTCTTCTGTGTAATCTGCCATCTGATAGTCGGCGAAGAGTGCGATCACAGCTGAAGATGTTTCCACTTGGCGTTTGTTGAAGCTTGCGAGCGGGAGGAGTGTTTCTTTTCCTTCTGCGCTATCGATGACGACGAAGCGCCATGGCTGTAAGTTAAGTGATGAAGGAGCTGTTGTTGCTTCTTCAAGAATTTGTGTCATTTCTTCTTTTGAAATTTTGACGTTCTCATCGTATACACGAATCGAGCGGCGTCCTTTGACAATCTCCATAAAGTCTTTTTGTGTGGCAGTGTTCATATTGTAGTCTTCCTTTCATGGTCAATAGTATCTTGTAACATCGTTAGGGATGCTAATAACTGATGTTGATCCTCTACCTTCATGTTGACAAAAAGTCGGTCCGTTAAGCACTCTTTTTGCTCAGTCCAATGTGCAATTTGTTCACGACCATCGTCTGTCAATTCGACATAGATGACACGGTTGTCTTGTTCACAGCGTCTCCGCGTGATGAGTCCTTGTGTCTCTAACTGTTTCAAGTGTCGGGTGATGGCGGCATGGTCGACATCGACGCGTTGCTGCAATTCACGTTGCCGCAATGGACCGACATGATACAAGTTGCTTAAAATGTCATAGCGGCTCAAGCTGAGCCCGTCCATTTCAGAGTCGAATAATTGCCCCAATTCTTTTTGTACGGTGATGATGTGATAGAGAATTTGATCCCGAAGCGAGCAAGAATCTCGCATGCACATCGCCTCCTCAAATCATTGATGACTCAATCATTGATGGGTCACACAATGTATAGTAAACCCATCCTGACGATATTTCAAATAAAAAGTTTTAAAAAATAGGTTGTCAAACTGTTATATAATAATCTATATTATAACCAACTGATATATAACAATGATTAAAGGAGGATGTGAACGCTTGGAACACTATGAACGACTAAATACGTATCATATTCATGAGAAACTGATTGAACTTGTGAATAAAAACGTTCTTGAACCCCATGAAATCAATGATTTTTGGGAAGGGGTCGAATCGCTTCTTGAGCGTTTCATTCCAGTGAATCAGACACTTCTGGAGCAGCGCAAGACATTCGAGCGATTGTTACAGGAGTGGTACAGTCGTCAAGACGAAGTCGATCCAACCGAGTACGAGACATTTTTAACATCGATCGGCTATATCGAACCGGTAGTCGAAGATTTTCAAATCGACGTGTCGAATGTCGATCGCGAAATCGCTCATCAAGCGGGACCGCAACTCGTCGTACCGTTAGACAATGCCAGATATGCACTCAATGCCGCCAATGCCAGATGGGGGAGTCTCTACGACGCCCTTTATGGGACGGACATGATTGACGAGGCAGACGGCATGGAAAAGGGGCGAACATATAATCCTGTTCGCGGAAATGAAGTCATTCGGTTAGCTAAACAGTTTTTGGATGACACGTTCCCACTGTCGTCCGGGTCACACAGAGACGTATCACGATATGTCGTTCGTGACGACGTCGCCTACGCGGTGATTGGAGACGAGGAGCATTTATTCGCTTATGATTCCTTCGTCGGTTATACCGGCGAACCGAACGAGTTGAAGACATTGATGCTCCAGCACCATGCCTTGCACGTCGAACTTCAATTCGACCGCGAACATCCAGTCGGCAAAGTCGATCCTGCTGGACTGATGGACATCGAGCTTGAATCAGCCCTCTCCGCTATTGTGGATTGCGAAGACTCGGTCGCAGCCGTTTGCGCAGAAGACAAAGTTCATCTGTATCGTAATTGGCTCGGTCTAATGGATGGGACGCTTGAAGCCTCGTTCCAAAAAGACGGGAAGCGACTCTCTCGGCGTTTAAACGAAGACAAGCGTTTGATTGGAAAAGGTGGGGCGGAAGTCGTCCTCCCAGGACGCGCGCTCTTGTTCATTCGGAACGTTGGACACTTGATGACGACGGACTTGATTCTTGATGCAGAAGGTCGCGAGGTACCAGAGGGGATCGTTGATGCCATCTTTACTTCATTGATTGCAAGTCGCCATCTTCATCGTCGTCTCAACTCTCGGGAAGGATCGATTTACATCGTCAAGCCGAAAATGCACGGCTCTGAAGAAGTGGCATTCACCAATGTTTTGTTTGATGCCGTGGAAAATCTGCTGGACCTTCCTCGCTATACGTTAAAAGTCGGCGTGATGGATGAAGAAAGACGAACGTCGCTCAACTTGAAAAATTGTATCGCGCAAGTAAAAGAACGGGTCGTCTTCATCAACACGGGCTTCCTTGACCGGACGGGAGACGAGATTCATTCTTCGATGACGCTCGGACCGATGCGTCGGAAGGGAGAAATGAAGACGTCACCTTGGCTCGCTGCATATGAACGGTTAAATGTATCGATCGGTCTCGAGAGTGGGTTCCATCATCAAGCACAAATCGGAAAAGGGATGTGGGCGATGCCCGATCGGATGCAGGACATGATGCGTGAAAAAGTGGCACATGTACGGTCCGGGGCAACGACGGCATGGGTGCCTTCACCGACCGCGGCGACGCTCCATGCGATGCACTATCATCAACTTGATGCTTTTGATGTACAGCGAGAATTGTTGAAACAGCCTGTTTTAAAACATGAACGACAACAGCTCCTTGAGATTCCACTCGCGACGCGCATCTATTCGCAAGAAGAGATCAAAGAAGAGCTTGAGAACAATTTGCAAGGATTGCTCGGGTACGTCGTTCGTTGGGTCGAACAAGGTGTCGGTTGTTCGAAAGTGCCGGATATTCACCATGTCGGACTGATGGAAGACCGGGCGACACTCCGAATTTCGAGCCAACACGTGGCCAACTGGTTGCATCACGGCATTTGTTCAGCAGAACAAGTCGAGGTCACCCTTTATCGGATGGCACGAGTCGTCGATGAGCAAAACGAGTCAGACTCGCATTACCGGCCGATGACACCGAACGTCGATCAATCGATCGCCTATCAGGCTGCCCACGAACTTGTATTTCATGGGTTGAAACAACCGAACGGGTACACGGAACCAATCTTGCATCGTCGTCGCCGTGAATTTATGAAACGTCAAACTGTGGAGTTAAACCTTAAAGGAGGAACCTCATCATGACAACGAAAAAAATGGAAAGCGAACAGTTGATTGAACGTTGGGTCGTCCGCCGCATCGTATCTGGAGAATCGACAGCATCTTTGGCGAATACGGCATTCGTATACGGCAACGACTTGATGCGTCTCGTCTTGGACCGGACAGATGGGTCGCTCCAAATCATGAAAGAGCCGATCGATGAAGTTGTCGTTTTCCGCAAGCCGGAAGATCGGGACGAAGAAAATGTTTGCCGTTGCTGCGGGATGGAACATTCGACGTTCAAGGCAGCGTTGGAGTGTTGTGCTTACCTTGACTAAACCATTTATTTCGCATCATCTGTTATATAACAAATTAAATTTATTGAAGTTAATATAATACAGGAGGGTATATTGATGAAAAAACGCGAAGAATTGTTGAACAGCTGGAAGTCAGAACGATTTGAAGGGGTAGAACGTCCATACTCTGTAGAAGACGTCATGAAATTACGAGGGTCTATCGTAATTGAACATACACTTGCGACAAAGGGAGCGGAACGCCTGTGGCAACTGATGCACGAGCGTGACTACGTCCATGCACTCGGTGCGTTGACAGGGAACCAGGCGATTCAGCAAGTGAAGGCAGGACTCGAAGCCATCTATTTGAGTGGTTGGCAAGTAGCGGCGGATGCGAACTTGTCAGGTCACATGTATCCGGACCAGAGTCTATATCCGGCCAACTCGGTGCCAAGTGTCGTCAAACGAATCAACCAAGCGCTTCAACGTGCTGACCAAATTCAAACGGCAGAAGGGAAAGGCGACACGCATTGGTTCGCACCGATTGTCGCGGATATGGAAGCCGGTTTTGGTGGGGTGCTCAACGTATTCGAATTGACGAAGGCGATGATTGAAGCGGGAGCTGCCGGCGTTCACCTTGAAGACCAGCTCTCGTCTGAGAAGAAATGTGGTCACCTCGGTGGGAAGGTGTTACTCCCGACGCAGACGGCTGTGAAAAACTTGATTTCGGCTCGACTCGCGGCAGACGTCATGGGTGTCCCGACAATCATCGTAGCGCGGACAGATGCGCACGCGGCGAACTTGATCACGAGCGACATCGACCCAATCGATCATCCGTTCATCATTGGAGAGCGTACGCCGGAAGGCTTCTATCGTACGGAAGCTGGTATCGAGCAAGCAATCGCTCGTGGTCTCGCTTATGCACCGTATGCAGACCTCGTCTGGTGTGAGACGTCCGAACCAGATTTGGCAGAGGCACGTCAATTTGCCGAAGCGATTCATGCGAAGTATCCAGGCAAACTTCTCGCTTACAACTGCTCGCCATCGTTCAACTGGAAGAAGAAGTTGTCAGACGAAGAGATTGCTACGTTCCAACAAGAAATCGGCGCAATGGGATACAAGTTCCAGTTCGTCACACTCGCTGGATTCCACGCGCTCAACTTCGGCATGTTCGAGCTCGCACGCGGTTACAAAGACCGTGGCATGGCAGCGTACTCAGAATTACAACAAGCAGAATTTGCGGCTGAAGTACATGGTTACACGGCGACACGTCATCAGCGTGAAGTCGGAACGGGTTACTTCGATGAAGTCTCGCTCGTCATCTCAGGTGGGCAATCATCAACGACAGCGCTCGCAGGTTCGACCGAGACTGAACAGTTTGAAACACCGTTGCATTGAGCGATGCCCCTCGACAAGAGGGGTTTTTTGTGTCCAAATTTGGAACACCTGCATCCTGTTCACTTAAATGTGACGTATTTCACATTTTTGTTGTCGAACTCTTGCTACGCTGAACATGTCAAAATGAATATGGAGGTTATGACAGATGACACAGACATTCACGGGCGATACGCACGTATCTGAAATCGTCAAACAATGCCCGCAAGCGGCAGACATTTTCAAACGGAACCGAATCGATTTTTGTTGTGGCGGCAACCGACCACTCGCTGAAGCGACTGACAAATCGAAACGGTCGACGGAAGACATTTTAGAAGAAGTTAATGCGCTCTATCAACGTAAGCAAAAGATGAACGAGAAGAGCATCGATTGGGATGCCGCTTCTTCTTCGGAATTGATTGAGCACATCATTTATAAGCATCACCAATTTTTGACGGACGAATTGCCACAGCTCACACCATATGTGACAAAAGTGTTCCGGGTCCACGGACAAAATCATCTGCACCTCGGACGCATTCATCAACTGTTCAATCAATTGAAAGTGGAACTTGAACAACATATCGTCAAAGAAGAGACAGAAGACTTCCCGACGTTGCTTCGTCACGAGACCGCACCGACAGCTGAAACGAGACGGGAGCTTGATGACATCTTGGCCTCGCTCGAGTCAGAACATGCAGCAGCCGGGGACATTTTAAAAGAGTTGCGTCACATCACAAACGACTATACGCCGCCTGAAGGAGCGTGTGGGACGTATCGTCTTGTCTATCAACGGTTAGAAGCGCTCGAATCGGATACGTTTGAACACATTCATCTCGAAAACAACATTTTATTCCCGCGGGCGCGCGCGTTCGCTTAAGCAGTGGCACACCCCTACTTACGTAGAGGTGTCTTTTTGTGACGTTTGATACAGATGGGAGGCAAATCAATCGCTACGATAAAGGGGAGGCAAAGGAGTGATTAATCATGAAACGGGTGAGTGAAGTCATTGTAGGGGTGACGGTCGCCTTATTACTAAGTCAAGTCTGGTCGAGTTCAGATTCGGAGGACACCGTGACCATTTTGGCGGCGGCAAGCTTAGGACCGGCTTTAGAAGCGGTCGAGCGACAACTTGAAGCAGAGTTCGATGGGATCGATGTTCGAGTCGTGACGAACGGGAGCGGCGCCTTGCGAGCACAAATCGATCACGGGTCTCCGGCAGATATCTTTTTAGCCGCGAGCGTTGATGATGTCGACCGACTACAAATCCCGATTCTAGAGCGGGATGCGTTCTTGTATAACGAGCTGTGGCTCGTGACACCGAAAGGGAAACCGTGCGCGGAGACATGGTACGACTTAAACGCATGTGCTCGGATCGTCATCGGTGACCCGGTCAATGTCCCGGCCGGTCGCTACGCGAAAGCGGCGCTAGAAGTGGAAGGCGTGTGGGAAGAAGTGGAACCGCGAATCATGTTCGCCCAGAATGTAAGACAAGTATTGACGCTCATCGAACAAGGCGACGCCAATGCGGGATTCGTCTATAAGACGGAACTGACGACGGACGTCGAGTCGCTTCAGTCGGTCCCGTTTGAAGCGACGGGTACGATCGCGTATCCGGCGGTCCGGTTGACGCACAACCCATACGTACACGATGTGTACGCGCGTTTGTTTGACGATGATATCCAAGCTCACTTTTTAGCGAAAGGATTTTCTAAATGACGCAACATCCACTTCAACTCACATTCGAAGTCGGGATGATGGCGACGGTGAGCGCCTTCGTCCTCGCCTTCGGAGCGGCTTATTTCATGCATCGCCGTCAATTCAAAGGAAAGCGGCTGCTCGAGACGGTGTTTTTACTGCCGCTCATCTTGCCGCCGACAGTCATCGGACTATACGCTTTGATTGTCCTCGGGAACAACGGGATCGGCGGATTGTTACCGATTACGATCTTGTTCACAAAACAGGCGAACATCATCGCATCCGCCTTGGCCGCGTTTCCGCTCATCTACCAAACGATTCGTCTCGGTCTTAAACAACTCGATGCGGAATGGTATGAGGCCGGACGCGTGCTCGGTGGGTCAGAGCGCCAACTGTTCACCTACGTGACGATTCCGCTGCTGTTACCTGCGTTGACGAGTGGGTTTGTCCTTGGTTTCGCACGGTCAATCGGCGAGTTCGGGATCACGATGATGATTGCCGGAAATATCCCGGGCGAGACGATGACGCTCGCCACAGCGATTTATGTGGCGACAATCAACGGTGATATGACCCAGGCGTTCGTCTGGAGCGGGTGGTTAGTTGGTTTGGCGTTTTTAGTCCTCTGGCTAAGTGAACGTTACGGCAAGCGTTCATATTAGTCGATCACGTCGATTTTTTTCACATAAGACCGGTTCGGAGTATTTAAGATACTCGGACCGGTCTTTTTCCAAATGTGGACGTGGTCCCCGACAGTGATTTGCTCGAACGTGGCTTTCACTTGAAACTTGAACCAGCTTACGTCTTCCGGTTCACTTTGCGCGAACAAAGTGTCAGGAGAGAGCATGGCCTCTTCTGCTGTAATTCCGCTGATGACGAGTGCGGTGCGGTCAGATTCATTTATTTCAATCACATACCCCTCGACATCTGGTTCGGTCGTCGCTCGATTGGCGAAGACGAAACCGATGGAAAAGACGACGAGCATGGCCGCGATGGTGAGGAATAACATGATTTTAAGCGATGATTTCATAAGGGAACGCCTCCTTCGTTCATTATTCTGTCACGTCTCGAATCGCTTATCTGTGAAAAAAGTAACAGTTAAGTCGAGATGTCATCTTTATGATGAAACTATGAAGTCGCTCGGAAAGAGAAGGGGGAACACATATGTCCGATCGTTATTTTTATTCGACCGCCGCAAAGTGGTCGTTCGTAGGATTCACCGTCTTGGTGCTCTCGACATGGATCGCCTCGGCAGGATTTGAGCACGTAGACATGGCGCTGTTCGGCTACTATATCGCCGCCGTCATTTGCATGATTGGGATGGTCGTCCGCTTGACGTTATTTTTTGCACGGCCGGCCACCTCACAAGTATTGAAGCGGAGCCTCAAACAAATGAAGGCAGAAAAGAAACGGGCCGGTAAAGCCGTCGCCACGACAACTGTCAATAACATCGTCTTACAGAAGTTCATCTGGGAACGTGGCTGGTACCGCTGGACCCAACATATGTTGATTGCCTGGGGATGTCTCGGGTCGTTCGCCATCACATTCGGGCTGACGTTCCAATGGATGCGGTTTGATTTGATTGATATCGAGACGTATCAGATTGTCGTCTTTAACATCCCGACCATCAAGATGGCTGCGCACGGGTTGTTCGCGGAGCTCGTCTATAACGGGTTGAACATCACCGCGCTCATGTTGCTCGTCGGCGTGCTCATGGCACTCTATCGCCGGATCAACGACCAGGACGTGAAAGTGACCCAGCGGTTCGAATTTGATATTTTACCGCTCCTCATGTTGCTCATCGTCACTGTCTCGGGGTTGTTGTTGACCGTTTCGTACGTGTTCTTCGGAGGCTTCATCCATCACGAGCTCGCCTTGTTCCATCAATTGACCGTCATCATCTTTTTATGTTACTTCCCGTTCGGTAAACTGTTCCACTTGCCGGTCCGACCGATGGCGGCCAGCGTCCCGATGAACTACCGGGAAGTCGAAGCGGATGAGACCCGTGTCTGCGCCGGGTGCGGGACACGTTATGCGACGGACAATCAAGTCGAGGACGTCCAAGCGATTTTGCAAGCACAGACGATCCAGCTCGGGCTCAGTGACGGGACCCAGCTCTCCGATTACTGCCAACCGTGTCGACGTTCGATGCGTGTGAAGATGCAATTGAACTTGATGAACGGACAGTTACCGACACACCCGGTCGATACGAACACAGGCATGTCGATGCCAGGATTCGGCCGACCGAAGAAGACGAAAGGTGAGGCAAAAGATGAGACACCTGTGCGTTAAGTGCGGCGAACCGACCGGCACGCTTGAAGAGATTGAACAAGTGAAACAATTGCTCGAAGGGTCGGACCAACTCGTGAAAGTCGATGCGGCGCACACGGTCCAAGACCTCTGTCACGGCTGTCGTCGTCGGGCCCGGCTCGATTCGGCGCTCGGACGGCCTGGAAGTGACGGGATGCATTATCCGCTTCAAACGATTAACGGCTATCACGTCAGTGGATTTTCAAAACGAAGAGCGGAAACGTTCTATGGAGGGGAAGACGATGAGTGACTTTTTAACGTCGCCAGAAGTACAGAACTTAATCAAACCAGGCGAAAAATTGATTACAACCCATTGCTGTTACTGTGGCATGCAGTGCGGCATGCATATCCGGGTCGATGAGAAAACCGGGGCCGTCAAAGGCGTTGAACCACGCTACGATTTCCCAGTCAATAAAGGAAAACTTTGTCCGAAAGGCGTCACGGCCTATCAAACGATCGAACATCCGGACCGCATCATGACTCCGCTCATCAAACGGAACGGCAAGTTTGAAAAAGCGACATGGGAAGAAGCGCTCGACGTGATCGAAGCAAACTTTAAACGCATTCAACGAGAGCATGGGAAAGATGCGGTGTCCGTCTTCGGCGGCGTCTCGATGACGAATGAAAAATGTTACCTCGTCGGGAAGTATGCCCGGGTCGCACTCGGCACACGGTTCATCGATTACAACGGTCGCTTCTGCATGTCGTCAGCTGCCGGCGGTTTCTTGAAGACACTTGGGATTGACCGCGGAGCGACGCTTCCATGGACGGAGTTCGAGCACGTCGACACATTCTTTGTCGCCGGTTCGAATATCGCCGAATGTCATCCGACGACGACGCAACATATTTGGAAGGCGAAAGACAAAGGCGCAAAAATCATCGTCGCCGACCCGCGTGAAATTCCGATGGCGCGCGTCGCCGATGTCCATCTCGATTTGAAGCCAGGGACGGATGCGGCGCTTGCGATGGGACTGCTCAATTTTTTAGTCGAACACGATTATGTTGATCAAGCGTACGTGGATGAGCGTTGCGATAACTATGAAGAATTGAAAGCGTCAGTCCGAGACTGGACGCTCGAACGGACGAGTGAGGTGACCGGTGTCGCCATCGAAAAACTCGAGAAGGCCGGTCATATTTATGGGAAGAGCCCACGTTCGGTCATGTTGTTCGCTCGCGGCGTCGAACAACAGTCAAAAGGCGTCGACAATGTCTCGCTCTATACGTCGATGGCGCTCTTACGAGGCATGATTGGGAAGTTTGCTTCGGGCGTCGCCACGATGACGGGGCAAGGGAACGGGCAGGGTGGACGAGAACATGGACAAAAAGCAGACCTGTTACCAGGCTACCGAAAATTAACTGATCCGAAAGCCATTGAATATGTGAGCGGGGTTTGGGGCATCGATCCTTCCGAGATGCCAAAACCAGGTGTGTCCGCGTTCGAAATGTTCGATGAGATTCAAGCGGGAACGATTCGGGCGATGCACCTCATGTGTTCGAACCCAGCCGTTTCGGCACCGAACCTTCCGTACGTGTGGGACAGTTTCAACAAACTCGATTTCTTCGTCGTTAGTGACTTCTTCATGTCGGAATCTTGTGAGTTCGCTGATGTCGTCTTACCGGCTTGTTCGTGGGCCGAAGACGAAGGGACGACGACAAACTTAGAAGGACGAGTCATTCGGATCCGGAAAGTGCGCGAACCGCTCGGGGATTCGCTTCCAGACTGGGAAATCATGAAGCGGATCGCTGAGCGGATGGGACGCGGACAGTACTTCCCGTATGAGACGGCGCGTGACATCTGGGAAGAGTTCCGCATCGCGACGAAAGGTGGAGCGGCTGACTACTCTGGGATCACATGGGAACGAATCGACGACGAGTATGGTGTCTTTTGGCCATGTCCGTCCGAAGATCATCCCGGCACACCGACGATGTTCAAAGAACGGTTTGGAACGGCGAATGGAAAAGCAAATTTGCCTGTCGTCACATATCGGCCGGCCGGTGAATATGCGAATGAAGAATATCCGGTCACGCTCACGACAGGTCGGGTCGTCTTCCATTACTTATCGGGCAATCAGACGCGCCGTGTCGACTTCTTGAGCACGATGTCAAAACTGCCGTTCGTGGAGATCCATCCGGAGTTAGCATCAAGTTATGGCCTTCAAACGGGCGACAAAGTCGAGCTTCGCACACGTCGCGGGTCGATTGTCGTCGAAGCACGTTTGACGAAGGCGATTCGAAAAGATACGGTCTTCGTCCCTTATCATTGGGGCAAGGAGCTTGCCATCAATCAATTGACGAACCCGTGTCTCGATCCGATGTCACGCATGCCGGAGTTCAAGGTATGTGCGGTACAAATGAAAAAGTTACCGGCCAACACCCCGTTACACATTAATCCGTTGACGGTCCCGCTCGGATCAAGCGTGCCGTTCATGGCGGACCATGCGATTGCGACGAGCTGTCACGTCATGGATGAGGAGGTTCATACGAAATGAATAAGGTCATGTATTTAGAGTTTGAACGTTGTATCGGCTGTCGGGCCTGTCAGGCAGCTTGCCGCGAATGCGGGGACCACGAGGGGCTCGAGCGCAACTATGTGGATTATATCGATTTCTCGGAGAACCGTCAGACGTTCCCGATGATCTGTATGCAGTGTAAAAATCCGGCTTGTGCTCAAGTATGTCCGGCGAATGCGATTCAAATCACGCCAGAGGGCGTCGTGTTATCGGCTTCAGAAGAAAAATGTATCGGCTGCCGGAACTGTACGTTCGCTTGTCCGTTCGGGATTCCGAAGTTCGACTTTGAGAAGAATAAGATGTATAAGTGCGACATGTGTTACGACCGCTCCAAACATGATATCGCGCCGATGTGTGCGTCGGTTTGTCCGTCGGATGCGATTCGCTTCATCGACCATGACGAGATGATGCAACTCCGTCGTCAACGCGTCCAAATGAACATGATCGAAGGGAAAAAGCCTTCGCAAGACGATAAATGGAATTACGTCCCTGAATTCTTTGGCGTCTATTCCGATTGAGATGGAAAGGAAGATGACTTATGTCGAATGAATCAAAAGACCGGGAACGCTTATCCGAACTCGTCGATAACTTGAGTCGGGCCGATGACGTGAAACTGAATCGACGGGCGTTCATCAAATCAACGTTCGGCGCAGGTATCGCACTCGGTCTCGCGACTATCCCGTTCAATATCGCGGCCTTCGTTCGAAGCGAGCCGAGAACCGACCGTCAGTTCATCACGACGGTCGAGGCGCTAGAGCGCGGGAAATCACTCGAATTTGAATATCCGGGTACGGAACCATCGTTGCTCGTTCATTTAAAGAATGGTGAATTCGTCGCCTATAACAACAAATGCACTCATCTGCAGTGCCCAGTGTTTTATGTGGAGGAAGAAGATGTTCTTCTTTGTCCGTGCCATCGTGGTTACTTCGGTGTCGACGGCCAACCACAGGCCGGTCCGCCGCAGCGGGAACTCCCTAAAATCTTGCTTGAAATCGAGAACGGGAAGATTTTTGCGGTCGGAAGAGAGATTCATCATGGGGCGTAACGGTTGGAGTTTAATCGGATTGGTCATATTGCTCGCGACGAACATGATACTCTTGCAATATACAATTGAGAGCTACATGGTGTATAATCACGCCTCGATGCGACTGTATATGATCATCGCCGTCATCAATGTCGGATTGATCGGCTTATTATATCGATATTGGAAAAAAATTGAATATCGTACGAAAGAATAGTCCTCCCCTTGAAACGCTTCCAAATGTTGATTGCGTTTCGAGGGGGGTTGTGTTTAGAATGAAGGCAAGCTTTCATATGGCGCAACGTGTTTTAAGGAAGGTCGGTGGAAATGGCTCATTCAAGTAAAGCGATGGTGCTCGAGGAAACAAAAAAATTGGCACATCGAATCATTCATGTCCCAAAAGGCGGTTTTCTGTTCCGAGAACAAGAAGACGCAGCTGAATTTTATATTGTAAAGAGTGGACTGATTCAAATTTCGAAATTGACGGAAAATGGAAAAGAATTGACGTTACGTTGTTTAAGCGCTGAGGCTTGTTGCGGAGAGTTGACGTTATTCGCAATCGAACCAAAATATTTATTTAACGCCAAGGCGTTAGAAGATAGTGAAATTTACGCGGTCAAAATCGAGCGTATTGAAACGATGATTTTGTCGTCGAACCCGGAATTCGTCCGCGAGTTCATGGTCATGATCAACGAACATATGCGGAAACAGCATACGAAATTTAGAGACTTGGTGCTGAACGGGAAAAAAGGAGCGCTCTACTCGACGCTCATTCGTATGGCGAACAGCTATGGGGTGGAAGTCGAAGACGGCATTCTCATCGACTTGAAACTGAAAAACCAAGAGCTCGCCAACTATTGCGGGACATCGCGTGAACGCGTGAATCGAATGTTGAACGAGCTCGCCCAAGAAGGGATTATTTCACTCCCTTCCCGTCAAATCATTATCCATGACCTCGACCGGTTGAAACTGCTCAACCATTGTGAGGACTGTCCGGTCTCGGTCTGTGTCATCGATTGATCACATTACGGCGGCAAGCGATAGCTCGCCTTCAAAATGCTCCAATCCATCGGTCTCGATTGTACAGGCCGATACATAAAACTCGCCATTTTCCATCAATTCATAAGACCGGAGCACGCCTTCGGCTAGCTTGATCCCGTTGGCACGGACCTCGACGACGACACCTTCCATCGAGCGGACACGCGCTGCAGATAAAAAGTCGAGCCATCGTTTGAAATGGCGATAAACGGTGACCGTGGTCCCGTCCCCTAAGTAACCGATAACTGCCTGGGTATCATCGATCGTCACGTCATGGTGAGTGTCGATCCGAACGAGCAAGGTGTGCAGCGCTTCTAGTTCTTCTAACGGACTTTCAAGTGGGAATGTGATATCGAGCCCCGTTTCGGTGAACGCAGCCTCGGCGATCGCGACGCCGAAGACACGGAACACGTGGGCCCCGTCTTGACTGAAGAAATATGGTTGTAGCGCCAAGCGAACTTCGGGCGCACAGTGGATTTGAATGAGATGTGACAAATTAATCCCTCCTCTATTCCTTATCGTAAGGAATCGGGGAGGGTTTTTCTGTGTTCAATGTCACAGAAACAAAAGATAGGCGATTTTGTCACAGATTGATGACAGGGTGAGAAAAAAACGCAAGATGCGAAATAAGTGTGAAAGAAGGCACACTTTTTTTAGGGGGTGGCCGATAGGATGAGATTAGGGTACGAATTGAACCGTTAAGAGGAGGAATAGACTATGCAACAATTAGACAAAGGGTCACACGCACTCGCGGAGTGGAAGCCAGAGGATGTGGGATTCTGGGAAGGAACGGGAAAACAAGTCGCCAATCGGAACTTGCTCGTTTCGGTCCCGGCACTGACGCTTGCATTCATCGTCTGGCAAATGTGGTCGGTCGCGGCCGTCCAATTGAATTCGATCGGGTTTAGCTTTACGCAAGGCCAGCTGTTCACGTTGGCCGCCCTACCTGGACTCGTCGGGGCGACGTTGCGCTTTTTCTATACGTTCGCAAACAGTATATTCGGCGGTCGGAACTGGACGATCTTCTCGACATCGATTTTGTTGTTGCCGCTCCTAGGCATCGCCTATGCCGTTCAAAACGTCAATACGCCGTATTGGGTATTCATGATTTTGGCCGCACTTTGCGGACTAGGCGGCGGAAACTTCTCGTCATCAAACGCCAACATCGGCGCGTTTTATCCGAAAGCGAAAAAAGGGACGGCGCTAGGGATTAACGGAGGCATCGGGAACTTGGGCGTCTCGCTCGTCCAATTGATCACACCGCTCGTCATCACGACAAGTATTTTCGGGTTCATCGGCGGGAACGCCCTCGTGACCGAGACCGGCGAAGAGATTTGGCTTCAAAACGCCGCGCTCCTTTGGGTCGTGCCGACCATCATTTTGACGGTCTGCGCATACTTGTTCATGGATAACTTACCGACCGCGCGTCAATCGCTTCGTGAACAGGCGAGCGTGTTTAAAGACAAACATTTTTGGATTCAAACGTTGCTCTACACGGCGGCGTTCGGTTCCTTCATTGGATATGCCGCAGCGTTCCCGATGATTTTAAAGTTAAAGTTCCCTGAGTCGGACTTGATGGCGCTCGCCTTCCTTGGTGCATTCCTTGGCGCCTCTTCGCGTCCGTTTGGAGGCTGGATCAGTGATAAGATCGGAGCGGCCAAAGTGACATTAATCGTGTTCGGAATCATGGCGCTCGGTACGATCAGTGTCATCATGGCCATCACGAACAGCAACTTGACGATGTTTTTCATCTCCTTCGTCGTCTTGTTCATCGCAACAGGACTCAACTCTGGAGCGACGTTCGCGATGATTCCCCACGTATTCGTGGCGACGAAGACACCGGCCGTCGTCGGATTCTCGGCAGCGTTTGCTGCTTACGGAGCCTTCTTCATTCCGAAGATGTTCGGTTGGTCGCTCGAGCTCGTCGGTTCGTTCAACGGTGCGTTGTTCGTCATGCTAGGGCTCTATGCGATCTCGATTGCCACCACAATTTATTATTACTTGCGCAGCGGTGCTGAGAAGCCGATTCGCTGACAAATCGACGCAGGGACTGTGAGGGTCCCTGCTGTCGTTGATGGATAGAAAGGATGAACCAAGATGACACCATGGACCGATCGACGGAGACGACCGTTGGAAGACTTACGCATCTCAGTCATTGATAAATGCAACTTTCGTTGCCGATACTGCATGCCGGAAGAAGCGTTCCGCCACCACCAATTTTTAAAACGAGATGAGTTGTTATCGTTTGACGAGATCGAGCGCTTCGTTCGCATCATCGCCCCACACGGCGTGAAAAAAGTGCGTCTGACCGGGGGCGAACCTCTACTCAGGCCGAATCTCGATGAACTGATTCGCCGCCTTCGCGCGGTCACGACCATCGAGACTATCGGGTTGACGACGAACGGCGTCTATTTAGAACGGATGGCGAAAGTGTTGAAGCAAGCTGGGCTCGACCGGGTCAACGTCAGTCTAGACGCCTTATCGGCCGAGACGTTCGGGATGATGAACGGACGCGGCACGTCGCCCGAGACAGTATTACGAGGAATCGATGAGGCGAAACGGCAAGGGCTCGAAGTGAAAGTGAACATGGTCGTCCGAAAAGGCTGGAACGATCATGAAGTCGCCCCTATGGCCGCGTATTTCAAAGAACGGAACATCACACTCCGTTACATCGAGTTCATGGACGTCGGCACGGCGAATGAATGGAACGTCGAACATGTCGTGTCGTCTGAATCGATTCTTGAGGTGTTGAAACAACGAAATGGATTACTTGAACCGCTGGCACCCGAAACACTAGGAGAAGTCGCGCAACGTTACCGTTACACGGATGGGGCGCAAGTTGGCTTCATCTCTTCGGTCAGCCAACCGTTCTGCGGAACGTGTACGCGAGGTCGCCTATCGAGTGACGGCAAATGGTACACGTGCCTGTTCGCAGAAGACGGGACCGATATCCGCGAATTGCTCCGCAGTGGGGCGAGCGATGAATTGATTGCCATGACACTAAAAATGGTATGGGAAGTACGGGACGACCGCTATTCGGAAGAACGGTCGCGAACTGGGAGTCGGACGCGAAACCGAATTGAAATGAGTTATATCGGAGGATGAAGACGATGCAAGCACACAACCATGTACATCAAAACACACAGCGTGTCCGGGCAGCGATTTTGACGATCTCGGATACGCGAACACTCGATACGGACGTGTCTGGCGAACATATTTGTACGCTATTAAAAGAAGAAGCACATACGGTCACATACCGCGAAATCACGAAAGATGACTCATTTGAAATCGAAGCGGCCGTCAGACGAATGGTCGACGAAAAAATGGACGTCATCTTGACGACCGGGGGAACGGGCATCACGAAACGGGACGTCACCATTGAGACGATTCGACCGCTGCTTGACCGAGAAATGGTCGGCTTCGGCGAGTTGTTCCGTTATGTCAGCTTCACGGAAGATATCGGACCGGCGGCGATGTTGTCGCGAGCTTTAGCAGGACGCATCGGGGATACGATCATCTTTTCGATGCCAGGGTCGCGAGGCGCCGTCGACTTGGCGATGACTCGCTTGATTCTTCCCGAGCTCTCCCATATCGTCTGGGAAGCGACGCGATGATCGGCATCGTCTTGGCAGGCGGAAAATCGCGCCGGTTCGGATCCCCTAAATGGCAAGCCTGTTATGAGGACATCTCGTTTGAAGAGCGGGCGCGACAGACACTCGTTACAACGACGAAGTCCCAATGGAGCGTCGTACCGGCCGGACAGTCGATGACCTCATATCAACTTGAAGATGACATGGAATGGCGCGGCATGGGGCCGCTCGCCGGCATCGTCACCGTCATGCGGCACGTCCCGGCTGAATGGTATGCCATCTGTGCGTGTGATACACCTTTGTTGCCGTCGCCCGTTTATGAACGGCTTGTGATAGAACGAGAGAATCAGCCGGTTGTCGCCTACGCAGATAATCGAATCCATCCGCTCATCGCCTTGTATCCCCGCTCGATACTGTCCCAGTTCGAAGCCGCTTTACGTCGAGGCGAACGGGCGGTCATGCCTCACTTGACAGAGGCGACAATCGTCTCGTTTGCTGAACGGGACTGGTTTAAAAATGTGAACACACCGAGTGATTATGAAGAATTGCTAGGAAAGGAAGTGGAGTAATGGAAAAGATGTCGACGCTATTTCGTAAGCCGCTCGCCGTTGACGAGGCGGTCATCCGTGTCCAAGAAGCGACGGGGAAAGGTCGGACGGAAACGGTACCGTTGTATCGAGCGAACGGCCGGATTTTAGCGATGGATCTCACTGCGACGCATGACGTTCCAGCATTTAATAAATCTCCGTATGACGGTTTTGCTGTCCAGTCCGCGGATTTGTTGAGAGCGAGCCGCGATGAACCGGTGACATTACCCATTCAATACGTTCAGGGAGCCGGACACGTCGGAGAACCGCTCCGCGCCGGCGAGGCGATTCGCATCATGACCGGGGCAAAAATTCCAGACGGAGTCGATGCGGTCGTCATGCTCGAGCTCGCACAAGCGGATGAACGAGTCGTGACGTTCAAGCGACCGGCCCGCGATGCCAATATTTCCTATCGTGGGGAAGATATGACGGCGGGGACGAATATCGTTGACCGAGGCACCCGCATTAATCCGGGCGTCATCGCCTTGCTCGCTACGTTCGGGTATGAGCAGGTCGACGTATACGTAAAACCGCACATCACCGTGTTTGCGACCGGTGATGAGCTCGTTGAACCGGGACAGAAAAAAACCGATGGGCAAATCTATAATTCGAATGCATATATGATTCTCGCTCAAATCGAGGCACTCGGTGGCGCGGCGACATATGGCGGTATCTTGCCGGATACGTTCGCTTCGACAAAGCGGGCGATTGACGAGGCACTTCGGACGAGTGATGCCGTCGTCACGACAGGCGGGGTATCGGTCGGAGATTTTGATTATTTACCGGATGTATATGAGGCGCTCGGGGCGACGGTGCTGTTTAATAAAGTTGGGATGCGGCCAGGGTCCGTCACGACGGTCGCGCACGTCGAACATCGGTTGTTGTTTGGATTATCCGGGAATCCGTCGGCGTGTTTTGTCGGAACGGAACTGTTTGTAGGCACGTATATGAAGACGTTATTCGGGCAAGCGGAGCGACCTGTCATCCAGGCGGAACTTGGTGTCGATTTCCCGAAAACGAATCCGTTCGACCGGTTCGTGCGTGGACATGTGACGATTGATGCGACCGGGCAGACGGTGGTTCATCCGAGCGGGAAAGACAAGTCGGGCATCGTCTCCTCACTCGCGACGTGTAACGCGTTGATTCATCTGCCAGGCGGAACGAGAGGGTTTCAAAAAGGGGACTTGGTGCGATGTCGAATCATCGATCAGCTTTGATTTTACAAGTGGTCGGCTATCAAAATAGCGGTAAAACATCGTTCGTTTCTGAGCTGACAGCACGCTTGTCGGCGACGGGGCTCCGTGTCGGTGTCATCAAACACCACGGTCACGGAGGGACGTTCGACTTGCCGATGACGGACTCGCATCGTCACGCGTTGGCTGGTGCCGTGCTATCGAGTGTGATCGGTGAAGACGGGACGTTAATCGAGTGGCAAGCGGTCGACACGTTTGAGTTGCTCCTCAACTGGTACGAGGCGCACGTCGACATCGTGATCATCGAGGGATACAAACGGAAAGATTATCCGAAAGTGATGCTCGTGCGAGACGGGCATGAACAACCGGTCGATGTGACGAACGTGATCGCGCGCGGAGATTCCGTGGCAGACAAGGACCGGTTGATGCGTTTAGTGGAAAGGTGGATGGAGAATGAAATGGTATCAAGTGAATGAACATCCGCTCGAACCGATGGCGCTTTACGAAACGGTCCGGCATCGAAACGTCGGGGCGGTCGTGCTGTTTATCGGGACGGTGCGAGAAATGACGGGTTCCAAACAGACTGAGCTCTTGGAGTATGAATCATACGTACCGATGGCCGAGAAGATGCTCGAACAAATCGCGAAAGAAGTGGCGGAACGTTGGCCTGGTGCGTTGACGGCGATCCATCACCGGATTGGACGACTCGATATCATGGAAGAAGCGGTCGTCATCGCGACGAGTTCTTCCCATCGCGCCGACGCATACGAGGCGAATCGTTACGCCATCGAACGGATTAAAGAAATTGTCCCAATTTGGAAACGGGAGCATTGGACCGACGGCACGAAATGGATGGGTGATCAAAAAGAACAACACCCAGGACGCCCGGAAGGAGTGACGTACACATGATTGAGGTATTATGTTTTGCCCACGTGGCAGAAGAGTTGGCGGTCCGGTCCTATACCGTTTCGGCTCCACAAACAATCGCCGCCTTGCGAGCGGATTTGGCCGAGCGGGGCGTGTCGGGAGCGGAACGTCTCATGTTCGCGGTCAATGAGCGCTATGAGACGGACGAATATACGGTTGCAGACGGAGACACGGTCGCCGTCATTCCAATGGTGAGCGGAGGATAAACGATGGAACTGACACACATGAACGACCAAGGGCGGGCGCGGATGGTCGATGTCTCGGATAAACCGGAAACGACACGGACAGCTCGGGCCCACACATCAGTTGAATTGAGCAGTGAACTGAAACAGCTCATCACGGATGGTGACCTTGCGAAAGGCGACGTGCTTGCTGTCGCCCAAGTGGCCGGGATTATGGCCGCCAAAGAGACGAGCCGCATCATCCCGATGTGTCACCCGCTCGCCTTGAAAAAAGTCGATTTAACATTCGAATGGGACGAGACACAGCTCATCATCGAGTCGTTCGTGAAGACGAAAGGTGATACCGGTGTTGAGATGGAAGCGTTGACGGCCGCATCGGTCGCAGCGTTGACCGTATACGATATGACGAAAGCGGTCGATAAAGGCATCGTCATCGGGCCGACATACTTGCTTGAGAAACAAGGCGGGAAGTCAGGGGGCTACGTCCGATGACACATGTTCCGGAACGTTACGCGCGGCAGGCCCGGTTCCACGGTATCGGTGGGGACGGGCAAGAACGTCTGATGGTGAAACGAGTGCTCGTCGTCGGTCTCGGTGCGCTCGGAGCGGCCGTGAGCGATCAACTTGTTCGGGCCGGCGTCTCACTTATCCTCGTCGACCGCGACTATGTAGAGGTGACGAACTTACAACGACAGACGCTCTATACGGAACAGGACGCACGTGCCGAGACGCCGAAAGCGGTCGCGGCGCTCGAACGCCTGCGGACCATCAACTCAGACGTTGAGTTGGACGCGCAAATCGCCGACGTATCGTGGGATTGGCTTCGGCCTTTGCCGCCCGTTGATCTCGTCTTGGACGCGACCGATAACGTCGAGACACGTCTTCTATTGAACGATTTCGCACTCGAGCGCGGCATTCCGTTCTTGTTTGCCTCTTGTGTCGGGGCATACGGCATGAACTACACGGTGATGCCGGAAGAAGCGCCGTGTCTTCGTTGTCTCATGCGTCATTTGCCGCTAGCCGGTCAGACTTGCGCGACAGCGGGGGTGGTGGCTCCAATCGTGCAACATGTGGCGAGCCGTCAAGCCGTCGAGGCATTGAAATATTTGACGGGGCGTCCTGAAAAGATGGAACGTCGGCTCTTGATTGAAGACATGTGGGAAAACCAGTCGCAGCGACTCGATGTCGCACGGCTCGTCGACGTGTCTTGCCCGTCTTGTCAAACCCATGACTATCCGAGTCTCGTTTCGAATCGACAACAGACAGCGATCCTATGTGGGCGCGATGTCGTCCAAGTCCGTCGGTCCATCGAGGGTCTGGAACCAATCGCGCATCAACTCGAACGGGCGGACATCGCCGTGAAGCAGACACCGTTCACGTTGGAATGGCGATGGCGGAATCACCGGATGCTCTTGTTCAAAGACGGAAGGGTTCTCGTCCATGGCGTTGACGATGCGCATGTCGCGGTCGCGATGGTCGATGAATGTCTTGGTACGTAATTCATCGCATCATAGAGCTTGTTTCTCCCTAAAAAAATACAAAATGATACAACAATTTCTGTGACACGTCATCAGCGTGAAGTCGGAACGGGTTACTTCGATGAAGTCTCGCTCGTCATCTCAGGTGGGCAATCATCAACGACTGCACTGGCTGGGTCGACAGAAGCAGAGCAGTTCACAAATTGATCATATTTTGGAGACGCCAACTTGTTGGTGTCTCTTTCTTTATGTGAAAGTATGTGAGATAGATTGATGAATATGTGAAAAAAAGATGAACCAAAGTTCATTTTCACTTCTCCAATTCGACGAATAGTTGTCACAAATAGTAAGAATAAACCGTTTCCATTCCTTGTATACTCAATCTGTTCACAAGTTGGACACAATGATAAAGGGGGAAGCATCATGCAAGGGGAACGATTGAATAAACGCAACGCTTGGTATCAAGCGGTATGGCGTTGGCACTTTTATGCAGGTCTCATATTTGCACCAATTTTTATTATCCTGGCTGTGACAGGAAGCATTTATTTATTTGAACCGCAAATAACGAAGATGCAATACAAAGACATGATGACGGCAACTTTCACGGAAGAACAGCCGATTGAAGTCCAAAAGGAATCATTCATGACGGAATATCCGGATGCGATGATCACATCGATTCGTTTGCCGGATGAAGGCGAATCGACTCGAATCGGTTGGATGAACAAAGACGAGATGATGTATACATATATTCATCCGGAAACTACAGAAGTTTTAGGAACGCGGTCTGCTGAAGGTAGCATGGATTTATTAGTTGTGATTCATGGCACACTATTAGGTGGTCAAATCGGGAACTGGGTCGTCGAACTCGCGGCGTCCTGGGCAATCATTCTTCTTATTACGGGGACATTCTTGTTTTGGCCGCGTGGTAAGAATCCGCTTCGGATGCTTATGCCGAAGCTTGGGAAAGGACGACAGTGGTGGAAGCAGATGCACGGTAGCGTCGCTTTGTGGTCATCGCTAGGCCTCGTGCTCATTATCAGTTCAGGGTTGGCTTGGTCATCCGTTTCGGGTGCGATGTTGCAGTGGGTTTCCTCGTCGACAAACACGGGAGCACCGATGTATGCCTATGCGTTTGGCGCCAAGCCAGAATCGACCGTGACGACAAAAGAGGTGGCAGAAGACGTACCTTGGGCGACCCAAGCAGATCTCGTTCCAACGTCTTCTCCAAGTACGCTGTTGCCGATTGATTTAAATCAGGTGGTGAACAAGTCCACGATTGATCGACCGTACACAATCTCGCTTCCGGAAGGCGAAACAGGCGTCTATACTGTCACATCGGCAGCAGGTCATCCATTTAAAGAATCGACGGTGAACTTAGATCAATATAGTGGTGAAACACTCAGCTCTGTGACATACGCAGATTACGGGATTCTCGGAAAACTGATTACGGTTGGAATCGCGTTCCATGAAGGTCGCCTGTTCGGTTTACTCAATCAATTGGTCGGTGTCGCGCTTTGTCTAGGTCTCATTTTCGTGGTCATCAGCTCGTTCATGATGTGGCGCAAACGAAAAGTCGGATCCATTGAACAGATGAAGCGGTTTGAGGACGAACGCATTAAACGAATCGTCGGTATCTTGATTTTACTTCTAGGTGTGACATTACCGCTCGCAGGAATCAGTATTCTTGTCGTTCTCCTATTTGATTGGTTGATTGGTCGCCGGAAGTTGAAAGCGGAGGTGGCAGCATGAAACGATTTAAAGCAGTCATTCCTGTCATCCTAGCGACAATTTGGTTAAGCGCGTGTCAACTTCAACCAGTAGAACGCACCATTGATCCGATTGGGATTCAACTGATCGTACCTGAACGTGTAGAAGTTGGCTCGACGACGCTTGCGATGAAAGTATCGAATGATGAACGTGTGACGGAAAGCCATATTCAAGTCACGCCTTACGATTCGGAAGAGACCCGGACGTATGAGGTGACAGAACAGGATGGCTATCTCGTGACGAGCGTGAAACTCGATCAGGGAATCTACCAAGTGAACGGCATGGTCCATGAAGGGCAGAAGGTCTATACGCCGTCCGCATGGATGATTGTCGGTGATGTACCGCAAGACCAAATCGACCAATTGCAGCAACCAATCGTTCACTCACACGACCATGGTGGTGAACATCAGCATTAAAAAAGTAACCGTTGCGTATGCAGCGGTTACTTTCGTTTAAGACGTATCCCGATCTCTCCAATGAGAACGGCAATGCCCATAAATCCGGCACCGAGGATGGCCATTTGATTCTGGTTGGCGACCCCGATTCCGTTCTCGAATTGATAAATCTCACGTGTTAAGAATTGGATCGGCTCACCGGATGTGAGTGCTTGTTCATAACCGAGCCAAATCAAAATCGAGAATGTGGCAATTGAAACCAAAAGTCCGATGAATGCGGTAGTACTGACACGGATTACGGTTCGAGTCATAGCGTTTCCTCTTTTCCTGTTTGTATACGATACGTCACAAGCTGAGGAAAAGATTCACGAGGCAATCATTTCGGAATGGTCAACACTTGTCCGACATAGATGGAGTTGACGTTTGTGATGTTATTGGCGGCTGCGATTTTTGCGACGGTCGTATTGTACATCGTCGCAATCTTGTAGAGTGTGTCGCCCGATTTCACCGTATATTTCACAGTCGTCGTAGGTGGTGTAACGGTCGTTCCTGGAATGATGAGCACTTGTCCGACATAGATGGAGTTGACGTTTGTGATGTTATTGGCGGCTGCGATTTTTGCGACGGTCGTATTGTACATCGTCGCAATCTTGTAGAGTGTGTCGCCCGATTTCACAGTGTATTTCACGGTCGTCGTAGGTGGTGTAACGGTAGTTCCTGGAATGATGAGCACTTGTCCTACATAAATCAAGCTGTAGTTCGTAATGTTGTTGGCGGCAGCAAGCGCCGAGACGGTGACTCCGTATGTCCGTGCGATACTGTACAACGTATCACCTGACTTCACGGTATACGTTTTGTTCGTCGATGTGTTTTGATATGCAAGTAATTGTGAGACCGTGACAAATTTGTACCCTTTTGCTTTGAGTTGTGAAATCATCGTTGGGAGTGCGAGCGGTGTACCTGGGGCCCCGGCTCCGGTATGCATCAAGACGATTGAACCCGGTTTGATGTTAGTCTGAACTTTCGTGTTGATTTGGCTCGCGGTCAACCCTTTCCAGTCAATCGTATCAATGTTCCATTGAATCGTGTATCCGTATCCTGCAGCCCCGACACCGCTCAATACGGTACTATTCACTGCACCAAACGGGGCTCTGAAAATCGGTTTTGTCGTTTTTCCGGTCAACGATTTAATCAAAGTTTCCGTGCGGTCGAGTTCGGATTTCATCTGCGTGGCAGTCAGTTTGGTGAAGTCAGGGTGTGTATACGAGTGATTTCCGAGTTGATGTCCTTTTGCGGCGATATTTTTAATGTACTGTGGATGGTTATTTGCGCCCGACCCCGTTAAAAAGAAAGTGGCTTTGACATTGTTTTTTGCTAAAATGTCTAAAATCTTGTTCGTGTTCGCCCCGTCTGCCCCGTCATCGAACGTCAATGCGACGACCTTGCTCGTCGTGTTCACGCTCGTGACAAATTTTGAAGCGGCGGCACTGACGGAAATCGATTGTGTGATCACCATCGCCAATAAGATGAACAGTGCCATCGCCCCACGAATGACCTTACGTTTCATCTGAATTCGCCTCCATTCATGATGTAACTCTCTTGATGTTAAGACTTTCCAAATGATTGACCTTGATATATTTTATATACCCCTTTTTAGAAATGATGGACTAAAATTCGGAAATGTACTCAATAAATTTTGATTCAACTATATGTGTGAAATTTGTGAGAATGTATCGTGGGATATATCACAGAATGCTCACACTCTTTTTGGAAAGAGATGGTATCATGAACAATGTGTGAAAGATGTAAGCGATTTATAAGGAGGACTTATGATGAAAAAGATGATGACACGGTTTGGGGTCGTGTTTGGACTCATCGGGTTATTCGTACTCGGTGCGTGTGGTACGGAGAAAGAAGCGGAGAGCGCGGCTGTTCCACAGTCAATGGAACCGGTCGAGGCAGAGTTGACGGTAGAGGCAACGGCTGAAAAGGGAGAGGCGGTACCTTTATCAGTAACAGTCACGCAAGATGGTCAACCTGTAGACGATGCGGATGAAATCAAGTTCGAAGTATGGAAGAATGGTGCGAAGGAAGAAAGTGAGATGATCAAGGCGTCACTCACGAAAGACGGTGTCTATGAAGCGGAGACGACGTTCGCGGAAGAAGCGGTCTATACGGTTCAGGTTCACGTGACAGCGCGTTCGATGCACACCATGCCGACGACAAACGTGACGGTTGGACATCCAGAAACGGCTGCTGAAGCAGAAGAAGAGAGTGAGCATCATCACCACGCTGGAGCGGATATCACGCTTGACCCGAAAGAGGCGACAGCAGGGGAAGAACAACCATTCATGGTACACGTCATGATTGAAGACGAGATGCTCGCTGGAGCGGACGTACAGCTCGAAATCTTCCAAGATGGGGCAGAGAAGCATGAATGGGTGAAGTTGGAGGAAGCAGATGCTGGGATGTATAAAGGTGCACACACTTTTGCTGAATCAGGCGCATACAACGTTCAAGTCCATGTCACGAAAGGTCATGACATTCATGAGCACGTGATGGAAACGGTAAACGTTAAATAAAAAATCGGCTCGCGTTTGAGCCGATTTTTTATTATGCATTTTGGTAAAGGGATTCAACTTGTTGTTGAAGCGCCTCGTTCTCCAAGTACTCATCGTATGTTGCTTCTTTATCCACGATGCCATTCGGTGTCACTTCAATGATGCGTGTCGCAATCGTCGAGATGAGCTGATGGTCATGTGAGCTGAAGAGGAGTACGCCTTTGAACGACTCGAGACCGTTGTTAAGTGCTGTGATCGATTCGAGGTCCAAGTGGTTCGTCGGATCGTCGAGGACGAGCACGTTCGAATTTGAAAGCATCATCTTCGAGAGCATGCAACGTACTTTTTCTCCCCCTGAGAGTACAGACGCCTTCTTCATGACTTCTTCACCTGAGAAGAGCATGCGGCCGAGGAATCCACGAAGGAACGTGTCTGACTCATCGGCAGGCGAGAACTGGCGCAACCAGTCAAGGATGCTCTTTTCTGAGCCCTCGAAGTATTCTGAGTTGTCTTTCGGGAAGTATGACTGAGTCGTCGTTACGCCCCATTTGACTGATCCTGTGTCTGGCTCCATCTCACCCATGAGGATTTTGAAGAGTGTCGTGATGGCAACGTCCGAACGACCGACAAACGCGACTTTGTCCGTCTTGTTGAGTGAGAACGTGACGTTATCGAGCACTTTCACGCCGTCAATCGTCTTCGAAACGTTGTCGACATAGAGAACATCGTTTCCGATTTCGCGCTCCATCGTAAATCCAACGAACGGATAACGACGTGACGACGGACGGATGTCATCAAGTGTGATCTTATCGAGCAACTTCTTACGTGACGTCGCTTGACGCGCTTTCGATGCGTTCGAGCTGAAACGTGCGATGAAGTTTTGAAGTTCTTTGATTTTCTCTTCTTTTTTCTTGTTCTGGTCTGCCGCCATACGTGTAGCAAGTTGGCTAGACTCATACCAGAAGTCGTAGTTCCCGACATACAATTGGATTTTTCCAAAGTCGAGGTCGGCCATGTGCGTACAGACTTTGTTCAAGAAGTGACGGTCGTGGGAAACGACGATGACTGTGTTTTCAAAGTTGATCAAGAATTCTTCTAACCATTGAATCGCTTTTAGGTCAAGTCCGTTGGTCGGCTCGTCTAAGAGGAGGATATCTGGCTTACCGAAGAGCGCTTGGGCAAGAAGGACTTTGACTTTCTCCCCACCTGTGAGTTCGCTCATTTGTTTCTGGTGGAGCGCTTCAGAGATTCCGAGACCTTGAAGGACCATCGACGCTTCCGACTCGGCTTCCCAACCGTTCAACTCAGCGAATTCACCTTCGAGTTCAGCTGCGCGCATGCCGTCTTCATCTGAGAAGTCTTCTTTCATATAGATGGCGTCTTTTTCCTTCATTACTTTGTAGAGACGCTCGTGACCCATAATGACGGTCTCGAGAACCGCACTGTCTTCATACGCGTAGTGGTCCTGCTTGAGGACAGCGAGACGTTCGCCTGGTGTGATGCTGACATCACCCGTCGTCGTATCTTGTTCACCTGATAAAATCTTTAAGAATGTCGATTTTCCGGCACCGTTCGCACCGATCAATCCGTAACAGTTGCCTGGCGTGAACTTGATGTTCACCTCTTCAAACAACTTGCGACCGCCAAATTGTAGGCTGACGTTATTTACTGTAATCATGTATGGTATCCCTCGTTTTTCTGATTAGTTTACGACGTGTATTGTATCACGTTTTTGAAAAACGCGCAGTCGCGTAAAAAGTGGAAGTGAAAAATGACTCTATTCGGTAATTCCCAACATATCATATGTTTAGTAAAAACATAACGTCTCACTTAATACATTTGGTTACTTGAAGTGAGACGTTGTGTCAAAGCAACGAAGTAAACGAATTCCTTCAGGGGAAATAGTGCAGTTCAGTTGCCATATTTCTAATCCGGAAGGTATCGCATCGTTAATCAATTGACGAATTAGATGGTCTTTTTTTCGGTTGGAATTACCGGTATAAATTGGTGCGTCATATAAAAAAACATATAAGAGGACTGCTCTTCCGGTTTGGGGTAGAGTGGAAATCAGAGCGTGGAGATGACGAATCAACCGTTCTGTCTCGATGGGTCGTTTCAATCGTCTACGTTTAAAGTGTGGGAGAGGAACAGTGAGTAGTTCGCTGAGCGGAGCCTTCACTTCCATGAAGATTCCATCAATCTGAAAATCGATTCGTGCACCGCCAATTACTATTTCACGTTTGATTCCCCTCGGGGTTGAGAAAGCATCAAGCTGGTTCTCGAGTAAGAAAGCTTCAACATAGTCGTTGACACGACCTTGATTGATTCCAATCCATTGTTCACCATCGACTGAAATGGCTTCGACTGTAAAGTGAGTTTTACGATTCGAGTCATAGGTTTCTGAGACGAGGCAGGGGATGTTTTCAAATATAATATCTCCAATCCTTCCTGTTACAGGACAATGGCAAGGCGCGAGCAAATCATCAACGAGTACGTCCATGACAAAGCGATTACGTCTGTTTACAATTATCGCTTTTTTCAAAGGTTCTTCAAATAAAATCATTGCCACTTTTACGTGAAATGACGGTATTCAACTCAAATGCTACATTTCCTGCGAGTGCGCGTGAAATCATACATTGATCTTTCGCTTTTTTCGCGATGCGCTCGACAAGCGTGATGTCTCGGTCGGTCATCTCTGTAGGTACATGAATCGTTGTCGCATAGCGAATCGTCTCGTAAGTGAAGATGCCGTTCGTCACATCGACGATGCCCTCTGCATTAATCGTGATACCACGATGAGTCAGGTCACTCCGTCCAAGTACGGCTGCGAGGGTGATGATATAACACGTTGCCGCTGCCCCGAGGAGCATCTCATCCGGATTCGTTCCGACTCCCGGACCGTCCATTTCGGGTGGGATTGAAATCTGTGTCTTTAATCGCTCGGCCGTGAGGGTGCCGACGTCATTTCGTCCGCCATCCCAACCGAGGTTCATGCTAAATGTATGTTTCATCAAAAATCGCCTCCAATGTCTCTAGTGTAAAAGAGAACGATTGGAGGCGCATGTGTTATGCTTGTGCGCGCTTCGCGAATGTGCGAAGTGTTTCGATGATGACCGTTGTCGCTTTTTCCATATTGTTCACAGAGATATATTCGAACTTCCCGTGATAGTTCTCTCCACCTGTGAAGATGTTCGGTGTTGGAAGACCCATGTAAGAAAGTTGCGATCCGTCTGTGCCACCACGAATCGGTTCGATTTTCGGTTCGATGCCAAGGCCGCGCATGACATCAGCGACGGTATCGACGATGTGTTTGACTGGTTCGATTTTCTCGGCCATGTTGTAATACTGGTCTTCCATTTGGAGTTCAATCCGTGCTTCCCCGTATTTTTGTTTCCATTCGAGGACAAGCTTCTCCATCAACGCTTTACGCGCTTCAAACTTCTGTTTGTCGTGATCGCGGATGATGTATTGAAGCGTCGTCTTCTCGACGCCCCCAGTGAAGCCGTTCAAATGGAAGAATCCTTCATAATTGCTCGTCCGTTCTGGTGCCTCATCAGCAGGTAACCGATTTTGGAACGCCATCGCGAGCTTCATCGAGTTCACCATCTTATTTTTCGCGCTACCTGGGTGTACGTTCGTTCCGTGGAAGGTGATGGTCGCACCGGCTGCGTTGAAGCTCTCATACTGCAACTCTCCGAGTGGTCCGCCGTCCATCGTATAAGCGAAGTCTGCATTGAATCGGGCGACATCGAATTTATGTGGTCCACGGCCGATTTCTTCATCTGGTGTGAAGGCGATGCGAACCGTCCCGTGTGGAATCTCAGGATGGGCCAATAAGTATTCAACGGCTGTAACGATTTCAGCAATCCCTGCCTTATCATCCGCACCAAGGAGTGTCGTACCATCCGTTGTCATGAGCGTATGCCCGACATACCCATCAAGTTCTGGGAAGTCTTTTGGTGATAAGACGACATTCAATGACTCGTTCAAGACGATGTCGCCACCTTCATAATGCTCGACGAGTTGAGGGGACACGTTCGTTCCTGTGAAGTCGGTCGCTGTATCCACATGAGCGAGGAATCCGATTGTCGGGACGTCATAATCGACGTTACTTGGAAGTGTGGCGAATAGATAGCCGTATTCATCCGTCTCGACGTCTGTCAGTCCGAGTTCTTTTAATTCTTTCTCCAAATGACGAATCAAATCCCATTGTTTGGCCGTCGATGGTGTTGTCGTACTCGTGAAGTCAGACTGTGTATCGATCTTCGCGTAAGTCATTAAGCGTTCAATTAATTTGTCTTGCATCTAAAAACCTCCCTAAGTCTTTACTCAACATATTCAGTTTAGCATGAGGACAGTCGTATAAAGTATCAAAATAGTTTGAAAAAAGGCGACCAAATGAATGGTCGCCTTCTGATTTACTGAATGATTACCCCGCCATCGATGACGAATTCGGCGCCGGTGAAGTAACTCGATTCGTTTGAACCGAGAAACAAAACGAGGTGGGATACGTCTTGAGGTTTTCCGATTCGTTTCAGAGGAACCGTTTCAGCCATTTGCTGTACTACCTCTTCAACGCCAGGTTGCATGATCATTGGTGTCTCGATCAATCCTGGGTGAATGGAGTTGACGCGGATGCCGTCAGCCGCCACTTCAAGAGCAACGGCTTTTGTCATACCACGAACCGCAAATTTGGAAGCGACGTAGGCGGCTCCGCCCATCCCTAAAATTCCCGATATTGAAGAGATGTTGATAATGGAACCATGACCGGCTTTTCGCATCGAAGGAATGACCGTTTTCATTCCAAGAAAGACGCCAACTTGGTTAATGTCGATTACTTTCCGATATTCCGCTTCAGAGAGTTCATCGATTGTTGGGGTTACAGCAATTCCCGCATTGTTCACCAGAATAGTGATTGGTCCGAATGTTTCTTCAGTTGCTTTGACAATCGCTTCCCAGTCTTCTAGTTTGGTCACGTCATGCTTCATAAAAATCGCTTTTCCATGCAATTCTTTTTCCAATGCCTCGCCCTCGCTGCTCAAAATGTCGGTGAATACGACCAGTGCGCCTTCATCGACCAATGCCTTGACATGGGATGCCCCCATTCCTCGCGCGCCACCTGTTACCAAAGCGACTTGATCTTGTACACGTCCCATTGTTTTTCCTCCTCGGATCACACAAAAGAAGGCAAGCGTCTCTTTTCATTATAATATGTTTTATTACCTATTGTGAATGAACAAGGAGAGGAGAAACTTAAAATAAGATGGGAAAAAGAAGTGGCAAGATAAACGATGTGAAGATGGCCGTCAATCCCATCGCAGCACCACCAGTTGCACCAGACAACGGATGTTCCGTTGCCGCTTGAGCGGTCCCGATTCCATGACTGATTGTCCCGAGTGTGAGTCCACGAGTGAACGGGTCGTCCATACGGATCCATGTCAAGAGTACCGGTCCAAGCATCGCCCCTAAAATACCGCAGGCAACAGCAATCGAGGCGGCAAGTGTCGCATCTCCTTCTAGCTGTCGAGCCAACTCAAGGGCAATCGGAGACGTCGCTGATTTGACCGATAGCGCAATCAATACGTTTTCGGTAAACGAAAACAGTTTGCCGAAAAGTACAGCCACAAAAATCGTAGAGAGTGACCCGAGTACGATGGCACTCAGGGCCCGTTTTGCCCGGGCGAGTAGTACGGGTAAGTTGCGATAGAGTGGTAACCCGAGGGCGACCGTCGCCGGACCAAGTAAGATGGTGATGATGTCGGTGGCTGGTTTATACGTATCATAGGACTGTCCTATCACGAGTAACATGAGAATCAGAATCGCTGTACTTAAGAAGACGACATTGGTGAACGGAGATGCCCACTTTTTCGAAAGTTGACGACTGAGCGAATACACAAGAATCGTCAATCCGATCCAAACGTATGTCATGATGCCTCACCTTCTTTCCCGGAAACGAGCGCCGTCACAATCATCCCGACCACCATGCTGGCGAGTAACGTGATGAGGAGCGGGATGCCGGCAGCTTTTAACAACGTTCCGTATGCCATAAGGCCGACGGCGATCGGGATGAAGAAGAAGGCGAGGTGCTTCGTTAAATATCCGGCACTGTCCTCAATCCATTCCACGCGAATGACTTTTGTCAACAAGAGGATGAGCAAGAGCACCATGCCGATGACGCTGCCTGGTACTTTCCACGAGAACGTCTCAACGATCCAGTTTCCGAGCGTGCTCAACCCAAACAAGAGTGAGAGCCCGATAATCCATTTTAATAATTTCATATACATGACTTCCTTTCACGTCATTCAAAACGTATGAATCTTCTCAAATTCAACGAGAGAGGTCAAGAATAGGGTATGACAAAAAAGATAAGGGGTACATACGTTCGGGATGCTATACTACATCTATCATAAACAAGCGGGGTGTCGAGATGGAACTAAAAACGATTGAGCAATTTATTCAAGAGCATGGATTACAAAACAGGGAAGACATTTTACATGCGTTCACAAAGCGGGTCAATTTGACAATTTTGCCACGGACAACAAGGGAAGAAGTAGCGGTTGGCCATTCTAAGTTTGGCGGGTATCCTGACTTACCACACGCAGACTTGCATCCTGGAGAGAATATGACGTTTTTAGCTCAGTTTCGTTTAAGTGATTTGGCTGAGTTTGAATCCGTAGATGCACTCCCGAAAGAAGGTTTGTTGTCTTTCTTCTATGATTTAGAAGAACAACCTTGGGGAGATGTGGATGAACGTCATCTTTGGCGTGTTCTGTTTACTGAAGAATCGAAACTTGAGCGAGTGCGAGTTGGAGAAGCATTAAATGAACGTGCCGTTTCCTTTAAAGAAAGCTATGCAGAGAATGAATACAGTTTATATGAGCTGCTCGACGAAGAGATGTACGATCGGTTACTCGAACGATTCGAACAAGAAGAACTTCATGCAATCGGTGGACATCCGAGTGAAGTACAAGGTGATGTTTTTGAAGAGATACAAGAAACATATGGGGAACGATTCGATCATCCTTTCCTATTGTTTCAAATGGACACGTCTGAAGAGTTAGACGTCATGTTCGGGGATGCGGGTATTCTCTATTTTCTCATTCCGGAAGATGCTCTCCGTGCCAAACGGTTTGGAGAAACCGAAATCATTATGCAGTGTTATTGAACGCAAAAAGGGAGCCGACTCGAATGAGTCGACTCTCTTTTGATTACGCTTGTTTTTTCTTACGGAATCGTGCGAAGAACTCATAGACGATTGGTACGATGAGCAACGTGAGAAGTGTCGAACTTGTGAGTCCGCCAATCACGGTGACCCCGAGACCTTTCGAGATGAGTGCGCCACCCTCGAGACCGAGTGCGAGTGGTGCGAGTGCACCGATTGTCGCAAGTGCGGTCATCAAGATTGGGCGAAGGCGTGTGCCCGCTGCCTCAAGTAACGCTTCACGTGTTGATAAACCAGCTTCTTCTTTATGAATGACGCGGTCAATCAAAACGATGGCGTTCGTGACGACAATCCCGATCAACATGAGTGCCCCGATCAAGGCAGAAACCGAAATCGTTTCACCCGTGATGAGAAGGGCGACGAGTCCCCCGATAATCGCATACGGAAGTGAGAACAACACGACGAATGGCGTGAGTGCCCCACCGAATGTGATGACGAGAACCAAGTATACGATGGCAATCGCGGCGAGCATCGCAAGACCGAGCTGAGTGAACGATTCTTGAATCTGTTCCGTTACACCGCCGACATCATACGAGACGCCAGAAGGGAGCTCGATGTCCGATACGCGTTCTTCAATCGCAGCAGACGCTTCTGTCGCTTTATCTGTGCTGAGTTCAACACTTACTTGCGCAAGCAGTTTTCCGTCGCGCTCGACGAGTGTGTCCGGTGTTGTGCCTTCTTCGATTTCAATGAAGTCTGAAATCGGGCGTGGTCCGAACGGTGTCGTGATTTCTTGTGCTTGCAGGTCATCGACACTGTCATACGTCACTTGCTCGTTCGGGATGACGACGTCTAACTGTTTGTCATCCACTGTGACACTTGTAAGTGGACTTTCTGGTGCCTGGAACTGACTGATGACTTGCGCGATTTGACCTGCCGACACACCGGCTTCTGCAGCGGCCTGTTGGTCGACGTTGAACGTGTATTGTACATAGGACTCACGTAAGTCAGATGTCGCTTGACGGACATAATCCGTTTCCTCTTCAATCGTTTCGATGAAAGTCGGCACGATGGCTTCTAGATCTTCAAGGGAGTTGGCATAGACGTTGTATGTGACACCGCTCGTTGCGCCGCCACCTGAGAAGTCTTGTTCTTTCCATTCCCCGTTCGAAGCGAGTTCGTTCAACTTCTCGATATCAGCTAACTTCACATCCGCGAAGTCTTCCGTATCTGGATCATATTGAACGATGAAGATTCCTTGTTTGTTGTTTCCGGGGTTCAGCGGGTTCTCTCCACCGACCGTGAACTGAACATCGGTTGCGTTCGGTTGTTCTTCCATGAAGTATTCTTCTGCCACTTCTGCTGCGGCAATCGAATCTTCAAGTGTTTGACCAGGTTCTGGGTCGAACGTGACGAACAACGTCTTCTCCGAATCCTGATTCAAGAAGTTGACCCCAATCGCTGGGACAAGGGCAAAGCTACCAATCAATAGGGCAGTCGCGAGACCGAACACGACGAGTTTATGGTTCAGTGACCAGTTCAAGACGCCACGATACCATTCCCCGAGCTTGCCTGGACCTTCTTCTGGCTTCAACTTGTCGTGGTTTTTAAAGAACGAGTCGGCCATCATTGGTACGACCGTGATTGCCACGAGTAACGAAGCGAGTAAGGCGAAGACTACCGTCAATGCGAACGGCAAGAACAGTTCACCGACAAAACCAGTGACAAATCCAAGGGGCAAGAATACTGCAATCGTGACGATGGTCGACGAGGCGATCGGGATGAATACTTCTTTTGTTGCCGCGATAATCAACTCTTTACCGCGAAGTGGTTCGTTCGAACGCGTGAGTCGACGGTAAATGTTCTCGATGACGACGATAGAGTCATCGACGACGCGCCCAATCGCAACAGTCATCGCACCGAGCGTCATGATGTTCAACGTGATATCCAACTGCTTCAAGACGATGAGTGCCATGAGAAGCGACAACGGGATCGAGATGACGGCGATGATCGTCGATCGGAAGTTACGTAAGAACACTAAGATGATGAGGATAGCGAACAACCCACCAAGTAATGCTTTAGACAACATGGTTTCGACCGACTCTTCAATCGGTTGTCCTTGGTCGAGTGTGATCGATACATTCGCCGTATCGTTTTCAGCTTCGAAGTCATTCAATACTTCTTTGACGGCGTTGACGACATCGACCGTGTTCGCATCTTGTGTCTTCGTCACTTGTACGCCAATTGAACGTTCACCGTTCGAGCGAGAAATCGATTCTTCGATTCCTTTGTCCTCGATTGTCGCAAGTTCACTCAACGCGACAGTCGGAACCGTCGTCGGAACGTTCGGTGGTAATGCCGATGGTGTTTCCGTCGGGACCTCTGTTGGCACGTCTGGCGTTTGACCAGGTGGCAATTCAGTCGGGGCAGACGGTGTCGTCGGCGTTGATTGTGCTGGTGAGTAAGGGATTTGGATGTCGCGGAACGCTTCGAGCGTCTCCGACTTGCCGTCGATGACGACCGCTTGCTCCGTATCACCTAATTCATATAACCCGAGCGCAATTCGAGCGTCATTCGCTTGAATCAATTGTTTGACCGTATCTTCTGTCAAATTGTATTCTGCGAGCGTTTCTTGGTCGAATTGAAGTTCGACGCGGCGAATCTCTTGTCCGGCAATTTGGACGGTTTGCGCACCTTCCACTCCTTCAAGAGCAGGCTGCACTTCTTCCTCGACGAGTTTTGTCAATTCGGCCAAATCAAGACTCTCATCCGAGATGGCAGCCCCGATTACCGGGAAAGCGTCGAAACTGAGACGCGACACTTGTGGTTCTTGTGCCGACTCCGGCAATTCGACGTTGCTTAACGCATCTTTGACTTGTTGTTCCGCTTCATCCATATCGGTACTGAAATCATAATCGATTTGGATGTTCGAAGCGTTTTGGAATGACGAAGAACGAACTTGTTCCACACCATTTAAATTCTGAAGACGATCTTCTAACACGGTGCTGACTTCTTCGAGCACTTGCTCAGGGGATGCACCTGGATAAATGGTTGTGACCGAGACGGTCGGAGTCGTAATGTCCGGTAACGTCTCGAGCTTCATCGTCAGACCGGCGAAAAGACCGGCGGCCGTCAAGATGATCGTCATCAACCAAACCGCAAACTTGTTGTTGACGGAGAATGACGTGATTTTCTGCATGGGTTTTTAATCTCCTCTATTATTATGTTGTTTTATGACTCACGATCGATGTCGTGGGCTCGTTCAATCAAGCGTGCGATAATCGCTTGTTTGAGTTCGGCAGGGGGAACACCGACACCGAAGTGTTCGGACATCATCATACCTTCGAGTGCATAACGAATGATCATCGTTTCCACCGGATCAGCCGTTTGTTGGAACTGTGCGAAGAACGTATCCAAATCATGTTTCCAACGATTGGCGTACTCTTGGTCGACTTCGAACAACGTGAGAAATGCAATCATCTTCTCGACGTCGATTTGGATGGCAGCACGCTCAGGATGCAACTTCGTTTCATCAAATAGACGAACGAATGCCTCGACAGGTCCATGGCCTTCTTGTTGCAATGAAGCATATAACTCGTTTTGTTCTTGTTGTAACCGTTCGACCATTGCCGTCATCAACGCTTCTTTCGAAGGATAATGATAAAGCAGTCCACCTTTAGATACACCCGCAGTCTTTGCGACTTCATCTAGGGTAAGTTGGTGGACGCCCTGACTCATGATGATGTCGGTTGCCGCATCCAACAGCTTTTGCTTTGTAGCGTTCGATCGGTTTGACATATCTTCACCCCTTTCTGTACCGACCAGACGGTTTGTTTGATTTCACTATATCGTCCCCATTCTTTTGAAGTCAAGAAATGATGTCCTCAAAACTGTCACGAATTGCCCATGTAATGTGATAGCGATTGCAGAAAAGTCTTGACGTGAGAATGATTATCAGTGATGATAGGTACTGAGAGTAATTATCATTACCAGAGAGAAATAACCGAACGTGGGGGAATGACAGATGAACAAAAAATATGCAGCTTTAGGAATTTCAGCAGCGTTAACGACATCGCTCCTTGCCGCTTGTGCAAGCACAGATGAGACAACTTCAAATGAAGGCTCAGACGATTCGAACGTCGTCAATGTTTACTCGAGTCGCCACTACGATGTCGATCAACAATTATATAAACAGTTTGAAGAAGAAACAGGCATCAAGGTCAACGTGGTGGAAGGGAAGAGTGACGAACTTCTCGAGCGTTTGAACACAGAAGGGGAGAGCACAGAGGCTGACCTCTTCATCACTGCAGATGCTGGAAACTTGTATCAGGCGAAAGAAGCGGGACATCTTCAAGCGGTCGATAGCGATGAGCTTGAGTCAAACATTCCTGCAAAATATCGTGACACAGACAACGAGTGGTTCGGTTTGACGAAACGTGCGCGTGTCATCGTGTACTCAAAAGATCGCGTGAAACCAGAAGATTTGTCGACGTACGAAGCGTTGACGGAAGAACAGTGGAACGGCAAAGTGCTCGTGCGTCCATCGGAAAACATGTACAACATCTCACTCCTCGCATCGTTCATCGAAGTGAACGGTGTCGATGAAGCAAAAGAGTGGGCGAAGGGCTTAGTGAACAACATGGCACGCGACCCACAAGGGAACGACCGTGACCAAGCGAAAGCAGTCGTCGCTGGCGAAGGGGACGTGGCCATCATGAACACGTACTACATGGGGCTCATGTTGAATTCTGAAGACGAGGAAGAGAAGAAAGTCGCTGAACAACTCGGTGTCTTCTTCCCGAACCAAGATACAACAGGCACACACGTGAACATTTCGGGTATCGCGATGACGAAAGCATCGAAAAATACAGAAAACGCTCAAAAATTGATGGAGTTCATGTCAGAACCGTCAGCTCAAGAGAAGTTTGCGAGTGTGAACTATGAATATCCAGTCAACGAGTCGGTTGAACCGAATGAGCTTCTCCAGTCATGGGGTGAGTTCAAAGAGCAGGATATCAATCTCTCTGTACTCGGTGAAAACCAACAAGAGGCAATCCGTATCTTTAACGAAGTAGGTTGGAAGTAAGATGACTTCGGCTTGAACGAGAGTTCAGGCCGGAGATTTTTGCGTTCTTCACACCCTAAGCGCTACACGGGATGCACAGAAACTGATATGATGGGACAGGAATTGATAGTTTACAGAACGGGAGCGGTACGACATGAACTGGCACGCAGTAAAACGACAACTGAATGGATGGGCGATCCTCAGCTTTCTCGCGATTTTATTGATCGTCTTGCCGGGAATTGTCGTGCTCGTCGAATTGTTCGCCCCGGTCAATGACAATTGGCAACACATTCAAGAGTACCTGTTGCCCCGTTACGTGCGAAACACGCTGTTCATCATGGTGGCTACAGGAGTCTTGACGACCGTGATCGGAACGAGCCTCGCTTGGTTCGTGACCGTCTATGATTTCCCGTTCCGTCGTTTCTTTAAATGGGCACTCATCCTGCCGCTCGCGATTCCGCCTTATATCGGGGCGTATACGTATCACGGCATCTTGAACTATACGGGTGTGATCCAGACGACGTTACGAAACGAATTTGGAATCACCGTCGATCAGTCGTACTTCAACATCATGTCGATTCAAGGAACGGTATTTATCTTTACCTTGTTCCTCTATCCATACATTTATACGATCACACGAGCGTTCTTGCATAACCAATCATCCTCGATGATTGAGAACGCGCGAATTCTCGGTCGTGGCTCGTGGGACATTTTCTTCACGGTCGTCATACCGATTTCCCGAGTCGCCATCATCGGTGGTGTCAGTCTCGTGTTGATGGAAGTGCTCAACGACTATGGCGTCGTGAAATATTTCGGGATTCAGACGTTTAGTACCGCCATCTTCAGCACGTGGTTCGGGATGAAGGATACATCGTCGGCGCTGAAGCTTGCGGGCACTCTCATGATTCTCGTCATCGCAATCTTGACGATGGAACGGCTCATCCGGGGACGGAAGCAGTTCAGTTACGCTTCGACGAAAGTAAAGCCGCTCAAACCGAGACCGCTGCAAGGCTGGCATCGCTACGCGGTATTCGCATATGTCTCTATCGTCTTTGCGATTGCATTCGTCATCCCGTTCACACAGTTGGCGGCATGGACGTTTCTGACGTTCGATACGGTCTTCACGGAAGAATTTTGGCAACTTGTTTGGAATACGGTTCGGGTCGCCTTTACCGCGACCGTGATTATCCTACTGTTCGCACTCATCATCGCGAACTATACACGACTCTTCCCGTCGAACATGACACGCGTCATTTCGAAAGTGACGACACTCGGATATTCGATTCCGGGAGCAGCCATCGCGATTGCGGTCATCACGCTCTTCTTGTGGCTCGATGACAAAGTGCTCGAAACGGCACGGGCGCTCGACTTGAGTCAGACGTTCGTGTTCCGCACGACGCTCATCATGCTCATCTTTGCCTACGTCATCCGCTTCCTCGCCATCGGCTACAACTCGATCGAGAGCGGGTTTGAGAAAGTAGGGAAGTCGTTTACCGAAGCATCCCGTATGCTGGGGTGGAATACGGTCCAAACGTTCTTTCGCGTCGATATCCCGATGATCAAAGGCGCCATCATGAGCGCGTTTATCCTCGTCTTTATTGATATTATGAAAGAGTTGCCGTTGACGCTCTTTTTACAACCATTTAACTTTTCGACGCTTGCGACACAGGCGTTCAAATACGTGAGTGATGAGAAGATTCACGAAGCGGCACTCGCTTCCATCGTCATCGTCCTCATGAGTGGACTGTTGATTTTCGTTTTCCACAAGGTGCTTGATAAGGAGGCCGACTAATGTTTGTTCAAATCAATGATTTACATTTTAGCTATAAAGGTGCACATGAAGAGACAATCAAAGGGTTCTCGATTTCAATCACGAAAGGTGAAATCGTCTCGCTTCTTGGGGACAGCGGATCGGGGAAGAGTACGATTCTCCGTTTGATCGCAGGACTCGAGATGCCGAACCAGGGCGTCGTCGTCGTGAATGACTGTGTCTGTTGCGACGATTGTCAGTTCATGCCGCCAGAAGATCGTGGCGTGGGGATGGTCTTCCAAGACTATGCACTCTTCCCGCACATGACCGTTGAAAAGAACATTCGATTCGGTCTTCATAAACTGAACCGCAAGGAGCGGAATGCGCGTGTCGAAGAGATGCTCGCGCTCGTCAACTTGACGGAGTTCCGTCACCGTTATCCGTACGAACTTAGTGGGGGACAACAACAGCGTGTCGCGCTCGCGCGTGCGCTCGCACCGAAGCCGGCGCTCTTGATTCTAGACGAGCCGTTCAGTAATTTGGATACGTCACTTCAACACAGGATTCGCGACGATTTGCGTCGTCTCTTGAAGCAGACAGGTACGACAACGATTTTCGTAACGCACGATGAGGAAGATGCCGAGGCACTTGCCGACCGGATTGTCTACCTTGGAGAAGGCAAAATTAAAAAGCAGATCATGACGGAGAACAACAAGACGTTCAACCCGCAAATTCCTTGCTTCGTATAAACAACAAAAGACCCCTTACTCATTTCTAAAGCGAGTAAGGGGTCTTTTTGTCATTTTGTCATCTCGGAAGGTTTTGACTCATTTCCAAGTTGGTCAATCGCAGTCACGTAGTAGGATGCATTGTTCTCATTTGTGACCTCGATACTTTTTCGTGCATGGGAAGGGATACTTTCGATATGAGTCGCTTTTCCGTCGATGACTTCGTAGACTCGATATCCAATCACGCTCTCTTGACGAACGGCGTGCCATGTCAATAAGTTACCTTTCAATTCGACTGCCGTCGGTGTCTCGAGATCGACAGTTTCGTTCAGTTCGGTATCCACCAGCTCTGTATAGACGACGAATCGTTCATCATAGCCCCCGTCCCCGAACGTACCCGAACAGGTAATCAAATTTAAGTTCCGATTTGATGTGGCACCGAAAATCTCTTCAATTGGCGCGGTTTTCGTATCATATCGTTCTGTTTTCGTGACGCGGAACCGAAGGGTGTTACCCGCCTCATCTTGAATCAGAACGTCATCGCCTTTTGTCAGTTGATCGAGTTGATAAAAGATAGCCGGGCCGGTCTTGCTGTCGACGTGACCGGCAATCACAGCATTTCCTTTGCTACCCGGTGTGACACCGGGTTCGAACCACCCGACCTGGTTCTCATCTTCTGGTACACCCATCTGTCCATTATCGAGGACCCCGACTTGTTCGATGGCGGTGTCGACATCGATTTTAGGGATCTGGATTTGAACAGGGGTGACGGCCTTGGCGTTTTCTTCTTCCTCGGCTAAGCGTAGCTTTTTCACCTCTTCCTGTAGAAGTGAGAATTCAGCCGTTAAATCCGGGCTCTCCTCTATTTGTTTTTCTTCTACAGGTGGTGACGACGATTCTTGGGCGCTCGTCCACGTCCAGAAGCTAAAACAAAAGAGAGAGAGCGCCAGAAACAAAAGGCGCTTGTTCATGGGACTCCCTCCTTATTGATTATTGTTCAGATACTTTACGTTTGCGAAGCGTTACGAAGGCGAGTAAGATTCCGCCAAGTACAGCTAATCCAGCGTAGAGAGTGTTCATTGATTGTTCTTGTGCACCACCGAGACCTGTTTCAGGCATCTCTTCAGGCATCATTGTTTCTTCGAACTTGTCAGGCATTTGTGTCACGATCGCGTTACCGAGTGTTTCACCAACACCGAACATGAACGCATATCCTTCACGGAATGACATCCAAGCCGCTTCTGCATCGCCAGCGACATATTGATCGAATGTGTCGAGTACGAGCGCTTCGTGCTGTTTGATTGCTTCTTCACCGGCAGCTTGTGGTAAGTTACCTTCTGTTGCTGCATCGAGGAATGTGCTGAAGTCGACAGCGAATGTGTCGAGGCGCATACGCGCATCTTCAATCATCGCTTCGTCACCTTCGAGTGTAGCGGCAACGATGTCACCTTGTGCTGTGATGTGATCTGAGTTCCATACTTTCTCGAACTGTGCTGCACCTTCGTCACCATATACGGATGCGATGGCTGCTTTGAAGTCGAGTGTGTTCTGGTCTTCTGCCCATGTCACGTAGTCATAGTCCTCTGCTTGGTCGTACCCTTTTTGCATACCGATTGCAGCGAGGGCGAAGTGTTCACCTGCAAGACTGTTCAATGTTGAGCGGAGTTCAACAGCTGGTGTGTCTGCTCCAGTCGTAAATTTGTCAGGCATTTGTGTGACGATTGCACCCGAGAGAGCTTTACTGATGTTGAACATGTGCTTGTAGCCTTCACGGAACGTCATGTAAGCTTCTTCGTAATCTCCTTCGACGTAGTTATCGAATACAGAGAGGACTTGGTCTTCATGAAGTTCGAGTGCATCAGCTGCTGCGTCCTTCGGTAAGTTGCCTTCCGTCGCTGCATCGAGGAATGTTGAGAATTCTTCTACGAACTCATCGACTTCCGCTTCAGCTTCCATGCGTAGTTCCTGGTTGTCTGATTTTGCTGCTTCTACGAAATCAGCTGAGTAGTCGTTGTGACCACGGAAGATTTCTTCAAATTGTGCAGCGCCTTCTTCACCGTAGATGGAAGCGATGGCTGGTGTCATGTCGAGCGCGTTTTGATCGAGAGCTTGATCCGCGACCTCAGCATCTGCCGCCTCGTCATATCCTTTCATCATCGATGTGACGGCTAACACGTAATGCTCAGATAAAAGTTGATCGAGTGTGGCGCGAAGGTCACCTGCTGGTGTGCTTGCTGTCGGTGTGTGATCCGCTGCCTGTGCGTTGACTGGTACGAGTAGTCCTAAGGCTAGTGCCGGTGCTACGATTTTGTTTAACGTCTTCTTCTTCATGGGTAATCGCTCCTTTTCGTAAGTGAGTGTTGTCGTTATTTACACCCATCTAACGGAGCAGTTCAAAAAATGGATCACTCTTTTTTTATTTTTTTTCGTTTTTTTGTTGAAGAGTACGATAAACCCCTGGTGCGACGCCATATTTTCGTTTAAAAATTCTGTGGAAATATGGGTAACTTCGAAATCCAGACAGTTCTGCAATCGTTTCTAACGAATGTTTTGTATAGCGCATTTGCTCTTCGGCAAGCTGTAAGCGAATCGATTGTGCATATTCGATGATCGTCATCCCGGTCCCTTCTTTAAAGAGATGAACCGTCCGTGAAACGCTGAGTCCAACCGCTGCGGCGACGTCTGACACTTTGAAGTCACTCGTTACGTGCGCTTCGATAAAGCGCATCATACGAGAGACGACTGGAGGTCGCGCATGGGAATGCACATCTTGAATCGAACGATCGAGCATGAGCAGAAGTGCTTGAACGAGTGTTTCAATTAAAACGGCACTTTGTTCAGACGGTGGACGGCGCACTTCTTCCGTAATGTGTTGCCATAGTGAGAGTAGGCGAGAATCGATAGTGATGGCATATAGTCGCTCCCGTGGAGTCGCATGCCACCATGTATCGATTGAATGCCCGGTACAGAAGATATGATAGTCTCCGCTCGCGGGTGTATCGACATGCATTTCATAGAAGTCACCCGGACGAACAATCAATACGTCACCAGGTCGTGTGATCATCGTTTCCCCATTGACCACAATCCGAGCCGTTCCTGCCGTTTGTAAGCGAATCAGATACGTATCGAGTCGATTAGCAAATGGAAAAGTATAAGTCGTTGTATGGTATGAATAGCCACAAAAGCCGATTTCCATAATAATCTCCTCTTTTAATAGCAAGATTGTACATATCTTAATCATATCATGGATGGTCATGATTCCTTGGAGGCAGTACGATGAAAGCGTTGAAACGGAAAACGAACTTCAAGGAGGACATAACATGAAACAATGGTGGAAAGAAGCGGTCGTATATCAAATTTATCCACGTAGCTTCAATGACTCAAACGGAGATGGGATTGGCGACATCCAAGGAATCACGGAGAAGATGTCATATTTGGCAGAACTCGGGATCGACGTCATCTGGCTCTCACCGGTATACGATTCACCGAACGACGATAACGGATACGATATTCGTGATTACCGTGCCATCATGGACGAGTTTGGTACGATGGATGACTTTGATGCGATGCTTGAAGAAGCACACCGTCACGGGATTAAAATCATGATGGACCTCGTCGTCAACCATTCTTCTGACGAACACCAATGGTTCATGGAGTCGCGTTCTTCAAAAGACAGCCCATATCGTGACTATTACATTTGGAAAAAAGGGAAGGACGGTCAGCCACCGACGAACTGGGGGGCTTTCTTCGGAGGCAGTGCTTGGCAGTATGATGAGGCAAGCGATGAGTACTACCTCCATCTCTTCAGTAAGAAACAACCGGATTTGAACTGGGAAAGCGAGACGCTTCGTCGTGAAGTGTATGACCTCATGACATATTGGCTCGATAAAGGGGTCGACGGGTTCCGGATGGACGTCATCAATATGATCTCAAAAAATCCAAGCTATCCAGATGGTCAAACGCAAGGAACAGGGTTCGGTGACGGTACACCATTCTTCTTTAACGGACCACGCATCCATGAATTCATGCAGGAGATGAATCGGGAAGTCTTATCGAAATACGACACAATCACGGTAGGGGAGATGCCAGGGGTCAGTGTGGAGGAAGCCAAACTTTATACGGGTGAAGACCGCAACGAACTGAACATGGTCTTTCATTTTGAACATGTGGACGTCGGGAACGGAAGCTTCGGGAAGTGGAATCCGACAGACTGGAAGTTGACTGAGTTAAAGACAATCTTCTCGCGTTGGCAAGAAGGGCTCGAAGAGGAAGGATGGAACAGCCTGTACTGGAGTAACCATGACCAGCCCCGTGCCATCTCACGCTTTGGAAACGATTCGCCTGAATATCGCGTTCGTTCCGGGAAGATGCTCGCGACACTTCTTCATCTATTGAAAGGGACGCCTTATATTTATCAAGGAGAAGAGTTCGGCATGACGAACGTCGCGTTTGAATCAATCGATCAGTACCGAGATATTGAGACGTTGAACGCCTACCGTGACTACACATCCAAAGGGTTGTTAACGCACGACGAGATTTTCCGTGGCATCCATGAGCGAGGACGTGACAATTCACGTACACCGGTACAGTGGTCAGACGAAGCACATGGTGGATTTACGACAGGGACGCCATGGATCGAGGTCAACCCGAACTTTGTTGACATCAATGCGGAAGCGGCAAGGAAAGATCCGAATTCACTCTTCCATTACTACCGTCAGTTGATTGCGCTCCGTAAAGCGAACCCGCTCGTCGTCTACGGAAAGTATGAGCTGTTGTTACCGGAAGATGAGGCGGTCTATGCATTCACACGTTCATTTGAAGGTGAGACATGGCTCGTACTCTGTAACTTCTCCGACGAGACACAACAACGAGAGCTACCATATGACGTGAAAGAACGTGTCATCGGAAACATGGAACCGATAGAAGCGTTCACCCTTCGTCCTTATGAAGCACAAGTGTATAAACTGTGACGAAAAGCTCGCCAGACGGCGAGCTTTTTTAAGTGCATACGTATCTTCTCTCGATGATTCGGGAATAGTGTAAGTAACGTCTGACATGAAAAGAGGGAACGACATGGGTACTTTAATCGCGTACTCTTCCAGATATGGAACGAGTGAAAAAGTGGCGGCTTTACTCGCTGAACGTCTATCGGGTGACGTTCGTGTCCAAAATATCGTAGAAGAGCCGAACGTCACGTGGGAGATGGTAGATCACGTCATCGTCGGGAGCTCAATTCGAATGGGCACGATCCAAGACGAGATGAAGGAATGGTTGACGCTTCACGAAGCACACTTGCTTGAGCATCCCCTCGCTTTATATTTGTGTGCCGGGACACCGACAGAGTCGGAACGGATTCGCGAGCTAGAAGAAGCCTATCGTGACACGCTGCGCGAACATGCCTATTTCGTCGAGGTCGTCGGGAGCGGGTACGACTTTGAACGAATGGGCTTTTTAGACAAAGCAATCGTTCGCATGATGGCCAAACAAAAAGAGAGTTCACTTCAACTCGATGACGCCAAACTGAATCAACTCGTGGAAGAAGCTCAAACGTCTGAGCGCACCCGGTCTGAAAATCCTTGAGCGAGTAAATCATGCACATCAATCGGGCTTTTCGTGGAGATGAGTACATCTCCGCTTTTTTTCTGCCCTTCAATCTGATGAAGAGCAAGGTGTTCGAGGTGACGACCGATTTTTAGAGCGATAGGTGCAGATTCTTGGCATCGTAAGGCATCGATAGTCACTTCATCGGTGCGGTTATCTCCCCCAAATAGTTCGAGGTCGGCTCGGGCTGTGGTAAACCCGCGCACGGCGATTCGTTTCAGTTGAACGCGTCTCGATTTGTATTGGATCGCAAGTGCCGGATGTTGTTCGTAATCGTAGGTCGGGTCGCCGATTGCAGTCAAACCATGAATCAAGACGTCCTGATAGGCCGATACAACCAGGCTTCGTGGTGAGGATTTTGTATAGAGTGAACTGTGAACCGGCTCGACGGACACTAAGTTTGTGCCTGATAGGAAGCGGGCTGTCTCTGAGTTCGGATCGTCTGCTAAATGATGACCGATGTGACGGAAGTTAAATGAACGATTGTCATGCACCGAAAGATGGCCGAAGATATGAACGTCGTGTGCGGCAGATGAGGTCCCATGTGCTTTTACTTCGATGCCTCCAAAGCAGCCTTCCGTTCTATTGTGAACGAGTGTGACGTGCCGCGAACCGTCATCAATCTCAATCCCATTTGAGTTTGAGAACCCTAAGGCGTGTGTTCGACCGTGAGGATGATGACAATAGCAGTTGGTAATATAAATGGCATCACTATGGTGTGTGGTGATTCCGTCATCCCCATAATTCGTCGCCTCGAGATGATCGAGATGGATATATCGGCTCCCGTTTGCCGCGCGAAGCCCGTCCCCTAAGTAATGATAGTGCGGAGACGTGATGTCGAACGCATGGAGCCCAGCATTTTTGGCTATCACATGATGCACCCATCCATACGTCACATGGGCAAACGTCAAGGCGCTCGATGTCGTGTCACCGCTCGTCGTCCGTTTCACATCCCCTAAGCGCGCGACATTCCAATCGAGCGTCAGGTGGCATACCTCGATATGATGATTTCCTGCGAAAGGCGTGGCGTTTCGTAACAATCGTCGATGTCTCGGTGCACGATCGGACAGTTTGAGAATCGTGACGTCTTGTCCTGCGCCTTCGAGCACGCAGTTGGAAGGTAGACGAATACCCCGAACGATATAAACGCCTGCTGGGACAAAGACACGACGGTTCGAGCGGATGGCGAGTCGAAAGGCGAGGGTACAATCCGTTTTTTCATCTCCGACAGCACCATAGTCCGTCACATCAACACATTGTTTCGTCGTCTGCAGTAAATTCAAATATTCGGCATCGAGCCGACGCATCCAGACGGGACGAACGATGCCGTCGACTTGCTCGAGCGGAAAGGACGTGCGGACAGGGGTGATCCGTTCCGTCAATGGGATTCGACACGGGATAGATTGTTGTTGCTCAAAGTAAGAAGCTTCCCGTGTAGCACGGTGCCATTCAAGTGTTTGTTGGATGAGGTCTTCTTCCGACCAATCGGAATGAGAGGCAATCATCGATGCGATTGCGTGTGGGTCCTTAATGTTTTTCATTATAAATCCTCCTAGCATCATCTTCTCTAGCATGTACCCGTTTCACCTTGTTTTTTAGCAATCAGAAGTATTTACTAGACAGAAACATCTAGTCGTGTTATATTCAATATGTGCTTAATTAAGAATAGCTGGAATCATAATTCACAAGTGCTTGGGATTATTTTTCATTAGATAATCCAGAGGCTTGTATTTTTTTTGGTCAAGTTTTTTCTAGTAAGGCACTACTATAACGCATAGCGTTTATTTCAGGAGGGTTCATTCATGAACACAGGTAAAGTAAAATGGTTTAACTCAGAAAAAGGTTACGGCTTCATCGAAATGGAAGGCGGAGACGACGTATTCGTACACTTCTCAGCAATCCAAGGCGACGGCTTCAAAACACTTGAAGAAGGCCAAGAAGTAACTTTCGAAATCACTGACGGAGCTCGTGGACCACAAGCTTCTAACGTTGAAAAAATCTAATCTTCCTTTCTAAGGAATATGATACCTGCTCGCATCGGCGAGCAGGTTTTTTTGTGTTTAATCCCATAGTTTGAGGGAACAGTATACGAGCGACAAATCATGAAGGAGGAATTTGGAATGAGTGCAAAAGACACAGCGTTAAAAATTCTAGAGGGTAGCAATGTCGGGACGATGGCGACCGTGTATAAGGTGAAACCCCACAGTCGATATATGACATTTTTCCATGATGATTTCACACTCTACACAGCAACCTCTAACGATACAGATAAAGTAGAAGAACTAGAAAAGAATCCATATACGCATATTTTAATCGGCTACGATGGAGATGGTGTGGGCGACACTTACTTAGAAATCCTCGGTAAAGCGACCGTGTCGGATGATGAATCGATGAAAGAGAAAGTATGGAATGAGAAACTTGAAGGATGGTTCGATGGTCCGGACGATCCAAAGCTTGTGATCCTTAAAATCGAACCGGAATCGATGCGCGTGATGAACAAGAAAGGTCAACCACCACAAGAAGTGACACTATAATCTCTTCTAAGACACCTAAATCAGGTGTCTTTTTTTGTGGATGAATGTGAATAGAATATGGCGTACATATGGACGAATCATGAACAAAGGAAAATACATATGTGAAATAGTGAACATGAATGGTATATTGTGAATGTAATCACATTATACATTTATTTAACTTCTTGAAAGGGAGGAATTATGATGTTCACGAAATTTTGGCAAAATCATAACATCGCTACAGCGATCTTGACGGTGTTACGTGTATGGCTCGGTTATCATTGGTTAACGGCAGGTTGGGGTAAAATCACGGGAGGTTTTGGAACAGAAGGATTCTTAAACAATGCGGTGTCACTCGCTTCTGGAGAACATCCGGCCGTTGCTGGATGGTGGGCTGCATTCCTAGAAAACTTTGCGATTCCAAACGCCGGGCTATTCGATGTCCTGATTCCTTACGGTGAATTCTTGGTAGGCTTAGGATTATTGCTCGGTGCCCTCACACGTAGCGCAGCGTTCTTCGGACTCGTCATGAACATGGCGTTCTTACTATCAGGAACAGTCAGTACGAACCCAACGATGTTGATCGTATCTGTCTTGATTTTAGTTGCCGGTCATAACGCTGGAAAAATTGGGGTCGACGGGTTGTTCCTTCGCCGTTTTGTCGACACGAAAGTATTGCATCGTTCACCAAATCGTCAAATAGCCTCGTAACTTTTATGCGTTCTCTTGTGACAAACCTCTCACGTTTCGGCTACGATAGACATAGCCTACAGAAATAAAGGAGAACGCATATGACTACGACTCATTTTAAATGGCTTGGCTACACAGAAGGTGTATCCTTCTTGTTATTACTGTTCATCGCGATGCCGTTGAAATATATGGCTGGTATTCCACTCGCGGTCAGTATCGTTGGTGCAGCACATGGTTTCTTATTTGTTGCGTATGTGCTCGCGGCGATGTACATGGCATGGCGCTTGCGCTGGGGATTCAAAGTTTTGACGCTTGCTGTCATGGCATCGGTTATCCCATTCGGACCATTTTTATTAGAAAAACGGGTACTCCCGTCAACAGAGAAGACATCGAACTGATTCGTTCGATGTCTTTTTTTATGATACGCGATCCATTGACTGAGCTGCATCTCGTTCTGCTCGAATGTCATGACGTATTCGGTACGTGAGGACGAACGTGCAGATGAGTAGACCCACCATACAAGCGGTGTAGAGATGGGCAACAGAGACGAGATCACTCAATACCCCGAATAGGATAAATCCAATCGGCGTAATCCCCATCGCGAGTGATTCGAGCACACCGATGACGCGCCCTAAATAGTTCGGATCCGTATTCGTTTGGAGGAACAATTGAATCGGGATGTTGACACGTACGATCAAGAAACCACTCAATAAAGCGAAGACCGCGAAAAAGAAAATTGACGTGAGGACGTTGAAGTTAAAATATAATGGAATGGCGGGTCCGACGAACAGAACGCTAAGAATGGTCAACGCGGATCGCATCGTTGCTAAGCGATGTTTGATTTTGAATAACGGTAAGGCATGAAGTAAGGAAGCGACTAAAAAACCAATGGCGACCATGCTTTCAAGGAGTCCGAATTGAAACGGGGACACACCGACTTCCTGTAACGCTGCAATCGGGAACAACACTTCCGATGCGACGAAGAAGAAGTTCAAAAATGCGGCGAGGACAGCAACTGTCCACAAGACTCTTTGTTGTTTCAAGTAAGACAGACCAGACCGTACATCTTCCCAGGTCGATTGTTCGGTTGGCGCAATCTCTTTCTGATGAAATGCGAGTCGGGAAGCAAGCAAGGCGGCAATCATGAAGAATAGGGCTGAGCTGAATAAAAACGCTGGAATCGGTATGAGTTTAAACAGGGCCCCGGCAAGAAGCGGGGTGCCGATGCTTGAAATGGAGATGATACTTTGAATGAGAGAGTTGGCGCGTTGCAGTTCATCTTCCTCAAATAAAAGAGGAATCGAACTTGATAACGTGACCGATAAGAAAGTGGAAACGATCGCTAAGAAGAATGTGATGACGTAAAAAGCGGGTGCTTCAAACGTCCAAAGTAAGCTTCCAACACCTGCGAGTAAAAATAATCCTCCGTTCAAAGACTCCATCCTAATGATGACTCGCTTTCGGTCAAGTTTGTCTGCATAAGCGCCGGCGAATGGGGATAGAAGCACACGGGGTAATGTACCTGCGAGGAGAACGAAGGCGAATTGGAGCCCAGATCCGGTCGTCGTCAACACCGTGAGTCCCGCCACAAACGTAAATAAGTTGGATGCGAATAACGACATGAATTTACCGAGCAGTAAAATTGATAGATTTGAAGAGAGAAACTTCATAGAAACACTCCTTTGCAAATTAGTTAAATGTGATTTAACATTATCATAAAGGCAACGAAGTGAATTGTAAATATAAAGTTCAATATAATTTAACTTTTTGAGGTGACATATGATTGGTGAGCGCATTAAAGCATTGCGAAAACAGAAAAAAATGACTCAGACGCAGCTGGCGGAAGGGATTGTCACAAAATCGATGCTCAGTATGATTGAGAACGGAAAAGCAGAGGCATCGATGCGCAGTTTACGAGAACTTGCCAGTCGATTAGATGTCTCGATGCAACAGTTATTGACCGATCCAAAAGAGGTCGAACTACAGTCGCTGGTGGAGAAGCTAGAATTTGAGGAGATGCAACTCATTTCACTACCGGATCAAAAAATTCGGGAAATGCTCAAGCCTTACTTACAGGAAGAAATGAACTCCGTGTGGCAAGGAAAAGCATATATGCTGTACGGTGATACGTACTTTCAAGAGGGCGAGAATGAGAGAGTACTAGCTTACTATGACCGCGCGATTGAGATTTTTGAGAAGCTAGGTGAGTCCGAAGAATTGGCGATGGGACGAATTAGCCAGGCTTATTATTTATTGATGTGGAACCGCTACGAGGAATCGATTGAACGGATTGAAGCGATAGAACTACTTGATGCAAAATATATGAAAACAAAGACACGAACTGAATATGCCATGTTAATTGTATTTAAGAATCTTCTTTGTGATGAGGATTTAGAAGGGGCAATTCGACAGCTTGAAGACGTGCTCGAGTATATGACACGGACAAGAATCTACTACCGTGCGGACGACGTGTATCGCACCATTTCGATTTGCGCGCTCTATTTGAACGATGAGAAGAAAATTCATGAGTCGTTACAAAAGGCGAAGCAATATATTCAATTCACGGAAGATCGTTTGGCTGAAATCAAAGTGGCACTTTCTGAAGCGCTCTATGCGATGGAATATCGACATGTCAAACTATTAGGAAAGAACATCAAATTGATGGAATCTCTCACGACAGATGTCGAACCATTTATAGCAGCGATTTCGATGGCGAAAGGTGTGTACTACGCTTTTCGAGGGGAAACGGAAATGGGAAGAGAGTGTTTATTGGCATTATGGGAAAACAGAGATGAGTGGAAAACACATAGCTTAGTCGATATCGCGATTTACTACGAAGGTTTATTAAGGGGAACATTGAACGGATGTGGGGATGACTGGGTGCCAGTCATCGAAGAACAAGTAGCTGAATTCCCGCAAGGACTGTTTCGCAAACGTTTAGAGACATTGCTACAACAAATCAAGGGCTGACGAATCAGCCCTTGAACGTTTGAATCAATGTTCCTTTGCCATGCTCGACTTGTACAGAAGCGTGGGCCCCATTGACGAGTGTCATCTGAGGGGGTACGTGTCCGCAATCGATATCAAAAAAGATAGGAACTTCTAACATATGATGAAGCTCCTCATATACCATTTCGACCGTATAGTCTTGATGCACAGAGGGGGCGTCACTCCGTCCAAATAGAATGCCCGACGTCTGCTCAAACCAACCGGCCCACTTCATTTGAAGAAGGGTCCTTTTTAATGCTGGGACGTTCAGCTCAGCGTTCTCAAAATACCAAAGAATCGGTTCATCGTTCAGGTGATCGCGTTGGAACGTCTTGACGTCTCCATACGGTGTCCCGATTGTATGTAAGAGCACATCGAGACATCCACCGAGCAAGCGCCCCGTTGCGTTTTGACCACCGATCGCTTTCCATTCGGTCGTCTCCGTCAGATGAAACAGATGTGGCGTCGGATTATCATGCTGCCATTCGTTTTGGAACTTCTCGGACGAGCGTTGGATGACCGTTTCGTCGGTCCGCGTCGACAATACATCGAGCCAGCGTGAACTCGTCTCGTCCCACATATCGGCACGCAAGTCGACTAAGTTTGGACCGTGGGCGGAGGCGATTCCGGTTTTTAGCGTATACACAAAAAGTGATAGACTCGTATCCGAATAACCGAGCATCCATTTTGCGGACAAGGACTGCCACTCGATGTGATCGAGGATTTCCATTAAGAGTTCCCCACCCCAGGGCGGAACAATCAAGTCGACATTGTCATCTTGAAGTAGAGATGTCAGTTCATGTGCACGGACTCGAGCCGGAGCGGACTTCCCAAATCGTTGTTTCCACGCATTCGGAGTGAATTGCAATGTGAACCCTCGATTGGAAAACTTATGTTCCGCTTGATGCAATAGATGGTGCAGTTCTTCTGGTATACCTGACGAAGGGGCGGTGACACCAATTTGATGACCGGTTAACTGTGGATAACGAATCATGACAACCTCCTGTGGATAAGTGATATGTTCAGTAGAAAAAATGGGTTATCCACATGTGGACAACTAATTAGAGCGCATCCGTTCGGCATGACGCATTCCCCATTCGTTCATCGCTTCGAGAATCGGAATCAGTGTTTTCCCGTACTCACTTAAGCGATAATCGACACGAGGTGGAACTTCTGGATAGACGGTCCGGATGACGATATCCTGTTCTTCTAAGTCGCGGAGTTGTGCGGTCAATATCTTTTGGCTGATTTTTGGTAACGCGCGTTTCAACTCACTGAAACGCAATGTATCTCCATTGATCAACACGAGGAGGATGGAATGTTTCCATTTTCCTGTAATCAGTTCGAGTGCCGTATCGACTTCACAGCTTGTTATGTTAGTCACGTCGCTCTTCCTTTCCAATAGTATCGTTGAAGTAACTATACCACCTTTTTGTGCCTACTTCTGTAACATCGACCGAGCGGGTATAGTGAAGGGGAGGTGATAATATATGAAAATCGAAAAAATCGAACTCGGTCCGGTAACGCTTCGAGTCCGTGACATTGAACAGGTGACACGATTTTACGTAGACGTGATTGGGATGAGTATTTTAGAAGAGAGCGAAGAGCTCATTACACTCGGTACGAAGGAACGTCCGCTTGTCATCTTGCACAGTGTCCCGCAAGCGAAAACCAATCCACGGGCGGCAGGCTTGTTCCATTTAGCTATTCTGTTCCCGAACCGTGTAGAGTTAGGAAGCATGTTGGCACATCTCATTGAGCGACGCATCGAAGTGGGGCAAGGCGACCATCTCGTGAGTGAAGCCTTCTACTTGAGCGATCCAGAAGGAAACGGGATTGAATTGTATGCCGACCGCCCGAAGGACCAATGGACGTACGAGGCAAACGGCCATGTGAAAATGGCGACCGAGCCTGTCGACTATGAATCGATGCTTCAAGCGGCAGCCAATCGGTCGTTTACTGGTTTACCGATCGGAACGACGATGGGGCACGTGCATTTTAAAGTACGCTCAATCGAGGCGGCGAAACGTTTTTATCATGATCGGCTTGGCTTCTCCATTACGACGGATTCTTATCCAGGCGCACTTTTCCTAGCAGCTGATGGCTACCACCATCACATCGGAACGAACGTGTGGGCCCGTCCGAGCGATCCTGTGGGAATGGAGACCGGAATCGAAGCATGGACGCTTCTCGTCAATGAAGAGACGAACCAGGCGTTAGGCGGAACATCGTCTGAATGGTCGTTGACCGATGAAGACGGGATTACCGTGCATATTAAAAGAACGAACGCTTGAGCGTTCGTTCTTTTTAACGTGCGGATGTTTTCTTCTGACCTGCATTAAACGAGAGACGAAGTCCGCGTTTTTGATACGCTTGCTCGACTCGTTTAGGATTGAGGCTGAGCTCAAGGTGAGCTAGCTTCAAATGTTCAAGTGCCGGCACCGTGACATCGAGGCGAACGAGCTCCATATTGCGCTCTGCTTTTTTGCGTGTTCGTCTCAAGTTACGGGGCACCTCCTCTGACGTCAGTGCCGCGATCGTTTCATTTACTTGTTGTCGTTTTTCACCCTTGATGCTCAAGGCAGAATACAGCTTATCGAGCGAACCGAATCGTTTGATGAGTTGAACCGATTGACTTTCATCCAGTCCAGCAACTGGAGGGATTCCGTCAGAACGGTCTCCTGTCAACGCTTTGACGGCTGACAGTTGCTTCGGTTTCAATCCTTCGTATAGCGCCGCAATCTCTTCTGGTCGAATTTCTAAATGACGCTTGAGTGGCAACGGACGATTATCACGAATGTCACAGCGAGCCTGCATTTGCTGAAGCTCCTGTGTCTGTAACCAAACGGTGATTCGTGGACTGACAAGCTGTAACAAGTCTTTGTCTTTTGTCATGATGACGACAGGGGCACTGCAACTGAATTTACGGGCGATGTGGGCAATCAAGTCTTCCCCTTCATACCCTTCTACTTGGAATTGTGGGATTCCACTATCCTCAAGCAGTTGGCGCATGAGTTCCATCTGCGCTTTTAATTCAGGCGGTGTTTGACGTCTGCGACGTTTGTAGCCTGGGTACAGTTCTCGACGCCATAATGTTTCACGTGAGACGTCCCAAACAACGACAAAATGAGTCGGACGATGTCTGCGTAGAATCGTCCGGATGAGGCCGGTCATTCCGATGACGGCACTCCGATCGTTTTTAGATACCTCGCGTCCTTTTTTCGTTCGGCTCGCGGCGGCACCATAATAAGCACTGGCCAGCATGGAGTTACCGTCAATCAAAAATAGTTTGCGTTCCATGCGTAACCTTCTTTCTATTTCTTTCTGTTTAAACCGAACATCTCGCCATGTTTCGGTGATGTTGTGTCATTGAGTGGGTGACACTCAAATAAGCAACATATGTGCAGTATATCACGGGAAGAGGCGAAAATATAGCGACAGTTCGGTGCAAACGTGAAAAACCCTTCTCCATATTTCGGAGAAGGGTTTAAAGAAAGCATCATTCAGATAATGGTTCTTCCTCTTCGTGAGAGGCGAGAATCAAGTCGACAAAGACGATGCGGTGGTTATCGACTTCACTGACAATCAGTTCATGGTTGCCAGGTAAAAGGAAGCGCTCGCCTGTTCGGGCATTCGCTTTTTGTGATAAAACGAATCCACCGACCGTATCGACGTCATCTTCGATTTCGATGCCGAACCGCTCTTCGAGTTCTTGCGTTAAAACGAGTCCCGAAAGGCGATAATGTTTCGGAGCGACTTCTGTAATTTCAGCCTGTTCGTCTCGATCGAACTCGTCTCGAATCTCGCCGACGATTTCTTCTAAAATGTCTTCAATCGTCAACAGTCCTGCCGTCCCGCCGTACTCATCGATGACGAGACACATCATCGTCTGCGCGTTTTGCATTTTCACCATCGCTTCTTGAAGTGGCGTGAACTCGGTGACGAGCGGCAATTGATGAATGAACGACTCGAACGGTGCATCATTTTTTGAAAGTTGAGCAGTGAAGAGCTGTTTCGCATTCACGAATCCGAGAACGTCATCGCGATCGCCATCTCGTGTGACGGGATAGCGTGTATACTGATGCTCTTCGACAACGGCAATGATTTCTTCAATCGTATCTTCTTCATCGATTGTCACCATGTTCATTCGTGGGACCATGGCATCTTTGGCGATCCGTTCGTCAAAGGAGAAGATATTTTGTACATAAGCCAACTCGTTTTCATTGATCTCACCGCTACGGAAACTTTCCGTCATGATGATTTTCAGTTCTTCTTCCGAGTGTGCCGTTTCTTGCGCTGTCGTCTGTACCCCGAATAAGCGAAGTGTGATTCGAGCCATACTGTTCAAGGCCCGAATAAACGGATAGAAAATTTTTGTGAAGACGTAGAGCGGACGTGCGACGAGGAGCGTCAGTTTTTCCGCTTCATGAACTGCAAGTGTCTTTGGCACGAGTTCACCGATGACGACATGGACGAACGCAATCAATAAGAAGGCAATCAAAAACGACAAGAATGTCACGAGAGATGGCGATATGTTCAATTGTTCGACCAGAGTGTGGATATACGCTTCGATTTGATCGGCACCAATCCATCCAAGGCCGAGTGCAGAAAGCGTGATTCCGAACTGAGAGGCAGAAAGGGAGTCGTCGATATTCTCGATGACTTTTTTCGCGCTGACCGCTCTCTTATTTCCTTCGAGCACGAGCTGGTCGAGTCTAGCGCCACGCACTTTCACAATTGAAAATTCGGCTGCCACAAAAAAGGCAGTCAAAAAGATTAAAAGTGCAACGACGAGTAAGCTGAGTAACATGGGACTGTCCAACAATTCCCCCAAAAATCGGGGAGTCACCTCCATTGAGTATAAGATCAAACGTCTTTCAGGCGTTTCCTGAAAACGAATAGTTTGTTTCAGTATAGTTGATTTGTTTCAAATATTCAAAATGCAGCCAATCATGTTTGATGAAGAGGGGAATGCGGGAACTAAACCCGAGAAGATGAAGGAGGAATTGACATGGCAAACTATCCAGAGTTAAAAGGCAAAGTCGCGGTCATCACGGGCAGCTCGAAGGGGCTCGGTCGTGCCATCGGGGAGCGTTACGCAAAAGAAGGGATGAGCGTTGTCCTGAATTACCGCAACAGTGAAAAAGAGATGGAGGAAGTCATCCGTGGCATCGAGGCAGCTGGCGGGAAAGCCGTCGCCGTGAAAGGAGATGTCGCGGAAGAAGGACTCGCCGAGAAGATGATTGAGAAAGCCATCTCTGAGTTTGGAAAGATGGATATTTTCGTGAATAACGCCGGCGTTCAAGTCGAGGCAAAAACACATGAGATGGAGTTTGATAACTGGAAGCAGATTATCGACGTCAACTTGAACGGGACGTTCCTTGGTGTTCGTGCTGCTTTAAAATACTTCGTGGAGCATGAAATCGAGGGGAACATCATCAATATGTCTTCTGTTCACGAAGTCATCCCACGTCCAGGTTATACACATTACGCAGCCAGCAAAGGTGGCGTGAAAATGTTCACGAAATCCGTCGCACTCGAGTATGCACCTAACCATATTCGTGTCAATGCGATCGCACCTGGGGCGATTGATACACCAATCAACGAAGAGACGATGAGCGACCCGGAAGAGAAGAAGGGATTAGAAGCGCTCATCCCATCTCACGTCATCGGGAAACCGGAACAAATCGCAGCCGTTGCCGCTTGGCTCGCGTCGGATGAGTCGTCCTATGTGACGGGGACAACCATCTTTGCGGACGGTGGGCTTTCGCTCTATCCGTCATTTGGTCCAGAGAACAAAGTCCAATAAACAAGAGGGTGCGATGATGCACCCTCTTTTCGTTTAGCTACTCATTTGATTGGTCATATCCAACTTGGGAAGACTGACCGTGAAAATGGAGCCTTTGCCGATATTCGATGTGGCGTGAATCGTTCCACCGTGACCTTCGGCGATTTCTTTACAGATTGCGAGACCGAGACCGGTCCCCCCGATTTTTCGACTGGCGGAATTGTCGACGCGATAAAACTTGTCAAACAATTTTGGTAGCGCGGTTTGGGGAATCCCGATGCCGTGATCTTCAATTGAAATGTCAATCCAATCCGGTCGTTCACATGTGACACGGACATTGATTTCACCACCACGAGGCGAATACTTCACGGCGTTGTGCAGGAGGTTCATGAAGAGTTGATTGAGTCGCGTCCGGTCTCCGTATACATAGACGTCTTCCGTGCAATCAAACGTGATGTGATGATGTTGGCTTGAGCCTTGATGCACCGAAATCGCTTGCTCAAGAATAGCAGACAGACGCTCTGGTTCGTTATGGTACGTCTGTTGTCCAGACTCCATCCGTTGTACATCGAGCAAGTTCGAAATCAAGTCTTCAAGACGCAATGTCTCTTGATGAATCATTCCTAAATATTTTTCGGAACGTTCAGATGAAAGTTTTCGGAAACGAAGAAGTTCAGTGAATCCAATGATACTTGTGAGCGGAGTCCGGAGTTCGTGAGAGACGGTCGAAACGAGTTCGGTTTTCAGACGGTCGACTTCGGTCTCGTGCGTCACGTCACGGAAAACGAGCATCGTCCCATGACGTGTCCCTCGCAAGTAAATCTTCTCCGCATACATTTGAATGAAGCGCTCTTCCTGATTCATCGAGAACGTGACGCTCTCTTCTTTACACTGTCCATCGAATGATCGTTCCATGAACGCGAAAAAGGCATCCTTTTGGTCGACCTGCAGTCCGAGCTCCTCAAGGCTAGCGTCTAAACGGTATAAATCGACTTCATTTCGCTGCGTAATCGGTTGATTGAATAAGACAAACAACGCTTGGTTTGCTACTTTCTCACTTGTTGCGTGTTCGACATAGATGACGGCATCGCGAATCGAGTGAAGGAGGCGCGCTGTCTTCTCACGCTCCTCTTCAATCCGATAGCGTTGTGCCGTGAGAGATGTAGCCATTTGCCGGAATGATGTTGTCAATTGCCCGACTTCATTTTTAGATTGGGCGGCCGCCGGTGTCATCGGCTGTCGCTCTCCGGCAAGGCGCTTACTGTTTTCGATCAACTCCTGCAGTTGACCAGTTAAGCGTCTCACATATGGACGGGCGACGATAAAGAGAATGAAGAGAACACCGAGTAAAGAGAGGAGCCAAAGAGCTTGTGCCCACTTCGTATGGGTCGCAAGCTGAGCACGGAGCCCATCCTCTTCTGCGTTCAGTGAGTTCCGGTATTCCGTGAAGACGCTCTCCATATCGACGATGCTCGCACTCATATCCGCGGCACTTTTCGAATTGATTTTGAATTTACGATCTGCCGGTGGGTCTTTTTGAGGATTCACTTTCCCGAGCGTCGGCATCTTTAAGAAGGGTTCGGTTACACTACCGTCCCGTTTTCCTGCTACATAACGTTCGAGGCTCGGCATGACACGTTCCTGATACGCGACAAACAGCGTACGCGCATCGCTCGCGTACGTTTTTTCTTTCTCGGTTACGGCATTCTGCTCGAACCAAGTGGTCTGTTCGTCAATCAAGACTTGTTTATCTTGCACACGTTCTAACATCGCGTCATCCCCAAGGAGGACATATCCGCGCATTTCATATTGCATCGACTGCCATGTCTCGAACAATTCGGTCGCATTCGTGCGCCGTTCACTGATGTTCTCGAGCGATGACGTCGTCTGTTCGATTTGGTTTTCCGTATACACATATACGGCAAGCGACGTGAGGAGGATCAGTCCGATGAATAAGTAGAAGACGAATAAAAATTGTCTCCCGATCCGTTGGTCAATCCATGACTTCATAAAGACCGTTCCTTCCTAGAATGATGAACATTCCGACTGTGACTAATATCCTACGAGTGTCGTTCTTTCATTGTACAGATTCAACTCTTCAGATGCTAGATATTGAGAAATCAAGGAAATGAACGCTATTATTTATTGAACAGTAGTAGATAGTATGCTATTGTTCTATGTATAGTAGGGGGTGGGATGATGAATCCTCAATTCAAAAAGGGCGTACTTAACCTGTGTGTGTTAGCACTTGTCGCGGAACAAGACCGCTATGGGTATGAGCTCGTTCAGGCGATTTCGGCCAAAGTGGCCATTTCAGAAGGTGCGGTCTATCCGTTGTTGCGTCGATTGACGACAGAGGGCTATTTCACGACGTATTTAATGGAGTCTGGAGAAGGCCCTCCACGGAAGTACTATCAAATTACGGAACAGGGCCGCAAACACTTAGTTGAATTGCGAACGGAATGGAACGTATTCACGAACGGTGTCAATGACTTAATCCGAGGGGGAGACGACAGATGAATGAAGAACAGTACTTGTCAGAGCTCGAACAATTATTGATGAACGTGAAGGTGAAAGATCGGCTTGATATTTTACGAGACGTATCGGAATATTTCACGAGTGGTCGATTAGAAGGAAGAAGTGACGAAGAATTGGCACGTGAGTTAGGGGAACCGAGCATACTCGCATCGGAATTGCTCGCCTCTGTCGATATTGAAGAATCGGTCTCGACGCGACCGCCTGCGGTTGTCAAAAGCTCGGCGGTAGCCTTCCAAAGCGTCCTCATTCAAGTTCAAAATGCGCAAGTGTTCGTCACCCCATCACAAGACGGTTATGCGTATGCGACGCTTGAGACGGAGACTGATCATGGGGTCGTCATGGATATCGTGGGGGACACTTTAGAGATACGGATTGAATCCGAACGTCGTTTCGGTCTTTCTGACCTGTTCTCATGGTTTGGGTCAAAGGCACCTGTACTTCGGGTTGAATTGCCTCATCACGCCTATCATCAGATTCAATTGAAAAATCGTCACGGTTCGAGTGATGTACAAGATCTCCAAGCGGAACGGTTCCACGTGGAGAGTGAGAACGGTCGAATCGTCGCACATCACATTCAAGCACGTCATGGTGTCCTGCGCACATCGAACGGAAAAGTGCTCGCATCAAGCTGTCACGGTCACGATTGGGAGCTTCATTCCTCAAACGGTCGTGTCGAAGCGAAACATTCTCAGCTCGAGCGGATCAACATCCATTCCTCGAACGGTCGAATCGATGTCGATCACGTCACAGGAGCGGTCGATGCCAAAACTTCTAATGGACGGATAGATTGTTCCGTACAAGCGATTCAAGCACCGATTCGCTTGAAGACGAACAATGGGAAGATTGACTTACATGTCGATGAACGTCCGGAAGATGTGACGATTCGTGCGAAGTCACGAAACGGGAAAGTTGATGTGTTTGGAGAGCGGTCGAAAGAGTGCGTATTTGGAGACGGATCGATTGAAGTGAAATTAACGAGCTCAAATGGGAGCGTCACCGTATCAGGATGAATATAGCCCCTCCATCGATCGATGGAGGGGCTATACTTATAAATCATGTACCAACACATAGGCGACTCTAACAGGACCATGAACGCCGACGATGAGGTTCATCTCGATGTCGGCCGAGTTCGAGGGACCAGAGATGAAATTGACACCGTTCGGGGAATGGAGACCGTCTCGGTCGAGTGTGGCAAGTTGTTGTGCCGTTTGCGTCATACGTGGAACAAGGACAGATTTCGGGATGATTGCAATATGGTCTTGCGGTAACAGACTGATTGTCCGTGATCTACCAGGCTTCGCATATTGGACGATTGTCGCACTTTCCGCAAATGCCGCATCCGCAATCGTGATGCCAATGTCCGCTCGAATGGCCAGCTCTCGACTCGCTTCGGGTTGTGACGAATCCCACCAATCAAACGTCTCACTTGTTGCAGGTGCCCAAGCGGAAATTCGCTCATCGTTTTCTGCGAGAATCCGTGCGCCATGATAGCGTTCAATCAAGAGGCGAAGCGTATCATCAAGCTTCGCAGATTCACATTCCACCAAATCGGTATGGATTCGGGTCGCGACCATGCGGAACGTCTCGAGCAGCTCTTCTTCACTCGCGCCTTTCAACACCTCATCTTGCGGACGATGTGTATATTCCCGTTTTGGCGGCGTGAGCTTGACCTCACGACCGAGTTGCTTGGCGATTCGTTGTAGAAAGTCCTCACGGTTTGTGATTGTACCAGGATTCATCAGGCATTCCCCCGTTTCTTGAACCAATCTCGGACGGTCTGTTTGTTCGGCTGCGGCAAGTCTTTCGAGTCCGTCCAAGCCGGTAGCCCTTTCTCAATCTGACCCGAGGTGGCGAACGGTGATGTCGCAAACGGTGCGACATGTTCCGCTGCTTCGAATAAGAATGGACTCGAAGCCGTGACGGCAAATCCTTTCATCGCAATCCGCTCCACGAAAGGTGATTGCTTTTTCTCCTCTACGATGACGCGTCGATGTTCAATCAACAGCTCATGCAGCGGAATCTTTACAGGACACGCCTCCGTACAGGCGCCACAGAGACTCGACGCATAGGGGAGTTCTTTATAGTTCTCGTATCCGTCAAGAAGCGGAGCCAAGACGGCACCAATCGGACCTGGATAGATTGACCCGTACGCGTGACCACCGATATGGCGATAGACGGGACAGACGTTGATACAGGCCGCGCAGCGGATGCATTGCAACACCGATTGGAACTGTGTCCCGAGAATACCAGAACGCTTGTTGTCGACGATGACAAGATGGAACTCTTCTGGTCCATCGACTTCACCGACCGCGCGCGTCCCGGCAAATGTCGTGATGTATGACGTGAGTCGCTGACCGACCGCGCTTCGACAAAGCATGTTGACGAGCACCTCGAACTCTTCATAAGACGGGACGACGCGTTCCATGCCCATGACAGAGATGACCGTATCAGGAAGCGACGTCACCATGCGTCCGTTCCCTTCATTGGTCACAAGCCCGACGGCTCCACTCTCTGCGATGGCGAAATTGCAGCCGGTGATGCCGACTTCTGCCTTCAAAAAGTCTTTGCGCAGTTCTTGACGCGCATAACGACCGAGTTCAGTCGGATCGTTTGAACCGGTATAGCCGTGAGTAGTGAACGTCTCATGGACAGCGTCGCGGTCTTTATGCAGAGCCGGGGCGACAATGTGAGACGGTGGGTCTTCGTCGAGTTGCAAAATCCATTCCCCAAGGTCGGACTCGACGACGGTACATCCTTCTTCCTGAAGTGCTTCGTTCAAGCCGATTTCTTCCGTGACCATCGATTTCGATTTCACGACATGTTTGGCTTGCTTCGACCGAACGACTTCCCGGATGTAGCGGTTCGCTTCTTCCGGTGTCTCCGCGAAAAAGACGCTTCCACCACGTTTTGAGACATTCTCGCTCAATTGATATAAGTAATAATCCAGATGTTCCAGCACATGTTGACGAATTTCTTCCGAATGGTCGCGAAACGATTCCCAGTCCCCGAGTTCACCTGCAGCATTTAACCGGCCATCCCGTAGACGGTTTTGAGCCGAACTGACGGCCTGCCGCATGAACGCATCTTCGATTCCATCTTTTCGTCGATCTTGAAACTTCTCATCCAATCGAATCCCCATGCTCATGCTTGCTTCACTCCTTCGTTCAAGACTTCGGCAATATGCATCACTTTAATCGGATGTCCCTGTTTATGAAGACGTCCGCCGATGTTCATCAGACATGACGCATCCGCTCCGATCAACACCTCTGCGCCTGACTGTAAGATGGAATCGACTTTTTCATCTACCATTTGTACCGACACGTCTGGCATCTTGACGGAGAACGTCCCGCCGAACCCACAACAGTTATGTACGTTCGCGAGGGGAACCATCGTCAGTCCATCGACGTTTCCGAGCAACTTACCGGGAGCCGCTTCGATTCCGAGGAGGCGAGTCATATGACAAGACGCGTGATAGGTCGCTTTGGCGGGAAACTTGGCACCGACATCTGTGACTTCGAGCACATCGACGATGAACTGCGTCAGTTCGAACGTTTTGGCGGCGTGCGCTTCAGCGCGAGGACCCCATACTGGATCATCTTGGAACAAATGAGGGTAGTCGCGCATCATCATGACACACGACCCCGATGGTCCGACGATATATTCTGCATCTGCTTGTTCAAACGTTTCAATCATGTGCTTGGCAACCTTTTTAGTCTCCTCATGATAGCCGCTGTTGTAGGCAGGCTGCCCACAGCATGTCTGCTCAAAGGGGAACGTCACCTCGCACCCTAAATGTTCGAGTAGTTCGACTGTCGCTTGTCCGACGGATGGAAACAACGTATCAGATAAACAAGTGACGAATAAAGCTACATTCGGCATAGCCATTCCTTCTTTCTTCTGATGATAGCGATTTCAACGTCATTATTTCATAAAGCGTAGGAAAGTGACAGAAAAATGGGGAGAAAAACTGATTTATTTGTAAAATCCTGTCTAATTGATAATATATCTCACTGAACAGATATTCATCTCTTTTCTGATATAAAACAGCTAAGGAGAACGTATAACAGAAAAAGATCCTCGTCATAGAACAAGGATCTTGTATCAAATTTATAGGAAGAACATTTCCAAGATGAAGAGTGCGCCGAACAAGTAGATGAGCGGATGAACCGTCTCTTTGTTCATCGCTTTGAAGATCGGGTACAAGATGAACCCGAAGGCGATGCCGCGTTCGATGCTTCCTGACAAAGGCATGATCAAAATCGTCATGAAAGCCGGGAAGTATTCGCTGAAGTCGCTCCAGTCGATGTACCGGACGTTCGTCAACATGAGTGCCCCGACGATGATGAGTGCAGGAGCTGTGATTGCCGCTACGCCAGAGATGGCACCGATAAGTGGGCTGAAGAAGAGTGTCAATCCGAACAATCCGGCGACGACGGCCGTTGTGAGCCCCGTACGTCCACCTTGCGCGACACCGGCAGCAGACTCGATGTATGCCGTAGACGGGCTTGTTCCGACGAGTGATCCACCCATTGTGGCAAGTGAATCGGCAAAGAGTGCACGGTGACCATTCTCAATTGTTCCATCCTCTTTTAAGAGACCTGCCTGTTTTCCGACACCGACAAGCGTACCTGTCGTATCAAAAAGCGTGACGAGGAAGAACGAGAGGACAGCACCGAACAAACCGTATTGAATGACATCACTAAATGCCGTCACGGGGTTGACCATGAGTCCCTCGGGAAGTGTCGGCATCGCCGTGACACCATCGATTTTTAAGATGTCCATGAAGTATGCTGCAATCCCCGTGAGTACCATCCCGATGAGTAAAGAACCGGGTACGTTTCGTGAAAAGAGAAGTGCCGAGACGATCAAACCACCGAGTACAAGTAGTACTTCTGGAGAAGACACGTCACCGAGACGCACCAAGTTTGCTTCATCAGCAACGATCAAACCTGATAGTTTTAATCCGAGTGAAGCGATGAAAAGACCGATTCCGGTCGTGATGGCATGCTTCAACGAAGTCGGAATCGCTTGAATCAACTTCGTCCGAATTGGAGAGAGCGACAAGATTAAAAAGAAGACAGACGAGACGAAGACGACGCCGAGCGCGGCAGACGGGGCAATCTGTTCTTGAGCGACGAGCGTGTAAGCGAAGAATGCGTTGAGCCCCATTCCTGGCGCCACGGCGATTGGTAAGTTCGCATAAAACGCCATCAAGCCTGTCCCGATGAGGATGGCAATGATTGTCGCTGTGAATGCTTGTGCGAACGGAATCCCTGCGTCGGATAGAATCGCTGGGTTGACGACAGAGATGTACGCCATCGTCACGAACGTTGTGATTCCAGCAGTCACTTCTTGTTTAACATTCGTTCCATGTTGTTTTAATTGAAAGATATTCATCGATAAAACTCCTTATTTCGGTCTATTTCCGAACATTAATTAAAAAAAATGATTAAATTAACGTTATCAACTTGATGACTATACAAAAATGTTTGATTCCCGTCAATTGTTTTGAGTAAAAAACATGAAAAATGAAAGTTGAAGACAAATAATGTTCGGAAATAAATTTTTTTAAAAAAGATGCTTGCTCTGAAACGCGTTTCAGAAGATACGGTATAGACAAAGGGAGGGGAACCGATATGAAACCGACAACGTGGAAGACATGGTGCAGTGGAATCGTATACGAGCTCGTCATCAATCAGTTGTATACACCGTTTGGAAAAATGTTGTGTACCCGTTTCCAGGAAGAGTTTCTTCATTTACCGTTAGAAGAGCGCTTCCGTCTCGTTCAAGCGATTCGTTGTCAAGTCGTCGAAAGAGGTGACAGTCAGCAAGCAGAGTGGGTACACTATATGCAAAGACTGACAAGTTGAGGTGAGATGAATGGCAAACATTCGAGATATCGCGAAGCACGCTGACGTATCGGTGACGACGGTCTCGCGTGTGTTGAACGAGCATCCGTACGTATCGAAAGAAAAACGGACCCGTGTTCATGAAGCGATGAAAGAACTCGGGTATTTGCGAAATCAACAGGCGTTGACGTTGTCGACGGGGAAAACACAACGTGTCGTCGTCATCTTACCTTATATGGATCACCCGTATTACGGTCTCTTCGTCAATGGACTCGCCAAGGCGGCGCTCGAGCACGATTACCGGCTCGTCATGTGGCAGACGGAGTATAAATTGAGCGAGGAACGACAAGCACTCGATTTATTGAAACATCGCGAAGTCGATGGGGCGATCGTCTTGTCTCACGAGATGTCCTTTAAGGAAATGGAGACGTATCGTGCGTACGGGCCAATCGCTGTGGCGACCGTCGGCGCACCGGAGACGATCTCGTCCATACATGTCGATCATTACGCGTCGTTCGTATCAGGTATTCATGTCTTGAAGGAACATGGATATGAAGAGATTGGTATCATCTTGTCAAGAAGCCATAGTCCGAGTTCCCTTGCGCGTCAGCAAGCCTATTTCGATGAAGTAGCGCATGCGCGTGAGCAATGGATTTGGACGGGCTATTTGACGAGTGAGGACGGCATTCGGTTAGCTGAAGCGTTCCTCTCTCAAAAAGAGCGTCCTCGAGCGCTCTTTTTCTCGTCTGATTATGTCGCCCTCGGATTTTTAGGAGAGATGCAACGGCGAGACATCAAGATTCCTCAGGAAGTCGCCATGCTCGGGTTTGACGGACATCCAATCGGTCATGCATTCGGACTGTCGACGATGCTCTCACCGAATGAAGAAATCGGGCGACGCTTATTTGAAACGACGCTCGCTGAGATGAACGGTGCTCAACCGGAAACGCATGGCATGACGGTGAGCTATCAAGTTGGCACAACACTTTAGGCAACTTCCTCGCTCGACTCTTTTGAAACGTTTAGAATGAAAGGAGTAGTCGAGAGGAGGAGATGTTATGAAGATTCAAGTAACAGAAGAAGCGCTCCAATGGTTCAAACAAGAGATGGAAGTTGAAGCAGGTCAAACGGTTCGTTTGTTTGCAAAATATGGGGGTTCGACAGACTTGACGCACGGTTTTTCTGTCGGGGTCATCACAGAAGATGTGAACAATGCTGCTGTTGAGACAGAGGCAGATGGGATTCGCTTCGTTGTGGCAGAACAAGACGAATGGTTATTCCAAGGACAAGACGTGAAGGTCGAGCTCCGCGGAGAAGAAATCGTCTTCGTGCAGGCCTGACGTTTCAGTTTGTTTACGTTTGATGAAATGTCGTTTGACGAAATCGAGCTAGGGGAACAGATTACGACAAGTCGGATTTTCGAAAGGATGACACCATATGTCAGACAAAGAAAAGCGTGAACAAGAAGAAAAAGAAAAGTTGAAGCGAGATCAGCCGGACATCTCCCATGAAGAAGATTCAAAAGGAGATCATTCTGACCTCGAAGAGACAGATGAAGATGAACAAGCATAAGAGCCGAGACACGGCTCTTTTTGTTTGGGAATTGAAAGAAATGCCGTGGGCGTTATAATGGATAAGGGAAAACTATTTAGTGAGGAGAATGAGACATGAGTACAGTACTAGTCTTTGGACATAAAAATCCAGATACCGACACAATCACGTCAGCGCTCGCCTATGCCGAGTTGAAAAAGAAATTAGGGATGGACGCAGAGGCGGTTCGTCTCGGTGAAGTGAACGGTGAAACACAATATGCGCTCGATCACTTCCGTGTGAAAGCACCACGCTTGATTGAAAGTGTGAAAGGTGAGGCGGAAGAAGTCATCTTGGTCGACCATAACGAGTTCCAGCAAAGTGCGGACGGGATTGAAGACGTGCGAATCCTTGAGGTCATCGACCACCACCGTATCGCAAACTTCCAAACGGCAGACCCGCTCTACTATCGTGCGGAGCCAGTTGGATGTACGGCGACAATCTTGTTGAAGTTGTATAAAGAGCATGGTGTCGAAATCGCAGCGGATATGGCCGGCTTAATGCTTTCCGCCATCATCTCAGACTCGCTTCTCTTCAAATCGCCGACATGCACAGATGAAGATATCAAAGCAGCGAAAGAACTTGCGGAGATTGCTGGCGTCGATGCAGAAACATACGGTCTTGAGATGCTCAAAGCCGGTGCGGACCTTAGCCAAAAAACGATTGAAGAACTCATCTCACTCGATGCGAAAGAATTCGCGATGGGCGACTATCGTGTCGAAATCGCACAAGTGAACACGGTCGATGCGAATGATGTCTTGAACCGTAAAGCGGAAGTCGAGGCGGCGATTGCCAACACGGTTGCGGCGAAAAACTTAGACTTGTTCGTATTCGCCATCACGAACATTTTGACGAACGATTCGGAAGCCATCGTTGTCGGACCAAAACCCGAACTCTTCGAACAAGCGTTCAACGTGACCCTTCAAAACGGATTGGCGACACTTCCTGGCGTCGTCTCACGTAAGAAGCAAATCGTGCCATTCTTAACGGAAGCGGCAACAAAATAAAAACTCGAAGCCATGGCCTCGAGCGGAACTGCAGACGTATGCTCGTCTGCAGTTTTTATTTAAAAAAAGACCGGACAATGAAGTCCAATCTTAGGATGATTTTGTTTGTCGTCCGTATGTTCCGAGACGCCATAGTTTCTCAAACGGTCCGTAACGGTGATTCTTTAGCCACCACATCGAGAAGAACGACTGCGCAATCAAAATGGCGATGCTGAGGAATAGACCTTCGGTTAAGGAAAGCGCACCGTACGCCCCGAGTGCGATCACTGGCAAGACAATGATCAACGTATGTGTCAAATAGTTCGTGAGTGCCATTCGTCCGAGCGCTTGAAGCGGGGCGAACGTGCGACCTTTTCGAACGGCGATGGTGAACAGGCAGATGTACGTTGTGGCGAGTAGTTTTCCGGAGACGAGAACGGCCGCAGAGTTCGTCGCCGAATATTCGGCACCGCTACCGTAGTGATGCCAAATAATGACTGCGAAGAACGGTAGGGCGGTTACCGTACAGATGATAGCTGTCTGCGTCAGTCCTTGGATGCTCCAAGTGAGGAGTTTCCGTTCCCGTCCGATATAAAGGCCGAACAAGAACAGACTTAGAATTTCAACCCCGACAAAAAATGAGTTTTGGAACATGTCAAAAATCTCTTCATCTAGGCGATAGTCGAACCATGGGCCGAATCCAGAATTGAAGACGGCCGGGAAAGGATCCCCATTAAACCTAAATCCGAGCGACAATTCTAAGTACATGGATGACACATAGAACAGTAAAAAGCTCCCAATCAATAAACTCCATGCCCACGTCAAAATCGCACGGTTACTCAATCCGTAAAAGAGAGGAAGCAATAAGCCCCACATGGCATACGTATGGAGGATATCCCCTGACCAAATCGCCAGGTGTGCCAGACCGAACAAGAAGAGAATCAAAATCCGGCGTATGTAACGACTGACCGATTCGCCTCGGGCGTATGAGCGCTCGAGGAAAATCGAAAAGCCGATCCCAAATAGGAGGGAGAAAATCGTATAAAACTTCGTTTGCACGAACAAGTCGAAGAGGGTGCGAACGAACAGGTCGCTCCCGTAATAGTCGGGACGACCGGACATCCAGTCGCTCCCGAGCATACTCGGGATATTGACGAGGAAAATGCCGCAGAGGGCAAACCCTCGGATAATGTCATACAAGATAATCCGTTCATTCGTTTGAATTGGGCCAGCCATACGACACGTCCTTTACTGAATTAAAATACTTTCGTCGTCCACGACTCACAGTTCCAGACATCTGTGACGATATCCTCATAGAATTCTGGTTCGTGACTGATGAGGAGGACACTTCCTTTGTACTCTTTCAACGCACGCTTCAACTCTTCCTTCGCGTCGACGTCCAAGTGGTTCGTCGGCTCATCGAGTAAGAGCAAGTTCGTTTCGTTGTTTAAGAGTTTACAAAGACGTACTTTCGCCTTTTCCCCACCACTGAGGACAGAGATTTTACTTTCAATGTGCTTCGTCATGAGACCGCATTTCGCGAGCATCGCGCGCACCTGTTGTTGGTTGAGTGACGGGAACTCACTCCAAATCTCTTCGATACACGTGTTGTTGCTTGATGCTGCTTCCTGTTCGAAGTACCCCATTTCGAGGAACTCACCGCGTTCGACTGTCCCTTCAAGAGGGTTGATCAAGCCGAGTAAACTCTTCAAGAGAGTCGTCTTCCCGATTCCGTTCGCTCCGACGAGGGCAATCTTTTGACCGCGCTCCATCTGAAGGTCGAGCGGACGTGAGAGTGGCTCATCGTATCCGATGACGAGACCTTTCGCATCAAAGATGAGTCGTCCTGACGTACGAGCCTGTAAGAAGCGGAATTCTGGCTTCGGACGTTCCGCACTCAATTCGATGACATCCATCTTATCGAGCTTCTTCTGACGTGACATCGCCATGTTTCGTGTCGACACACGCGCCTTATTACGGGCGACGAAGTCTTTCAAGTCGGCAATCTCGGCCTGTTGACGCTTGTAGGCGGCTTCAAGCTGTGAGCGTTTCATCTCGTACACTTCCATGAACTTGTCATAATCTCCGACGTAGCGGTTCAACTCTTGGTTCTCCATATGATAGACCAAGTTGATGACGCTATTTAAGAACGGGATATCGTGCGAGATCAAGATGAAGGCATTGTCATAGTTTTGAAGATAGCGTTTCAACCATTCGATGTGCACTTCGTCCAAATAGTTGGTCGGCTCATCGAGGAGTAAGATATCTGGCTTCTCGAGAAGCAATTTTGCGAGCAATACTTTCGTACGCTGTCCACCTGACAAGTCCGTGACGTCACGGTCGAGACCGACGTCTAAAATACCGAGACCGCGTGCCACTTCTTCTACTTTCGCATCAATGATATAAAAGTCGTTCGAATCGAGCGTCTCTTGAAGCTCACCGACCTCCGCGAGCATATCTTCCATCTGTTCCGGTGTCGCGTCACCCATCTCCATGTAGAGTTCGCCGATGCGCGTCTCCATGTCAATCAAGTATTGGAAAGCACCTTTCAAGACGTCCCGAATCGTCATCCCGCGCTCAAGCACCGCATGTTGATCGAGGTAACCGACACGGACGTTTTTCGCCCATTCAATTTTCCCTTCATCCGGTTGCAGTTTGCGTGTGATGATGTTCATGAACGTCGATTTTCCTTCACCGTTCGCTCCAACGAGACCGATATGCTCCCCTTTTAAAAGGCGGAAAGAGACATCGTTCAAAATAGCGCGGTCACCAAAGCCGTGGCTCAAGTTTTGTACCGTTAATATACTCATAATTCGTTTTCGTTCCTTTCAAAGTAAACTACCCGATATTGTAGCATGAATTGAATCAAATTAGTACGCCAGTCCGACCGACTCTCGTACGTGTTCCTGTTCTTCAATCGTATGAAGCATGAACTGGGCGACGTCTGCCCGTGAGATGTGCTTCCCGTTCTCTGGCACTTCGTCGATGGCCGTGCGATATGTCGAGGTGCGAGGACCGTCCGTCAATTGCATCGGTCGTACAATCGTATAATCGAATGACGAATTTCGCCATAAGTCCACGGCTGCCCGATGATCACGGAGCGGTTTCCGGAGCATGAACGTAATGGCTTTCCCCGCAAGTCCCGGAATCTCATTGTCGATTCCCGCTGAAGCAAGATAGATGATACGTGAAACCTTGTTTGCCTTCATCGCAGGGACGAGTTTGTCCGTGACACTCGCTAAAAAGTCTGGGTCGCTCAAATCCGTTCCGAGACAACTGACGACCGCATCGTGACCATGCATCGCTTCCGTCAATGCGTCGACATCATATAAGTCGCCTTCAATGATTTCGAGTTGTGGCGTCCGGATCAACTTTTTCTGTTCACGGACGAACGCGGTGACATCATGACCGTGCTCGATGGCTTGATCGATGAATTGATGTCCGGTCCGACCGGTTGCGCCTAATACGAATAACTTCATAAGGGCAGGGCTCCTCTCTCATATCCAATATCTACAGTATACAGCAGTTTCAGAAAAATCGAACATTTCACCGTTTGATTCCAACCTATTGCATTTCTCGTCAGCTCGTCTACAATAAGGTCTATCTTATATAAATAGATTCGCACTCGTATATCAGCGGAAATATGGTCCGCAAGTCTCTACCGAACTACCGTAAATGGTTCGACTACGGGTGGCGCTTGTCGTATGCTATCGTTGATTTCCATGCGGTTCGTTGCCTCCCGATGAGGGGTGACGAATCGCATTTTTTATTGGAGGGAAAACAATGAAGCAGTTAGAAGACAAAATCCGTGAAGAAGGTCGGGCCCTTTCCGACCAAGTGTTGAAAGTCGACGCTTTCTTGAATCATCAGGTCGACCCGGTACTCATGAAAGGCATCGGCAAAGAATTCGCAGAACGTTTCAAAGACGCTCAAATAGACCGCATCGTCACACTCGAATCGAGTGGGATTGCGCCGGCGATGATGACGGCGCTTGAGATGGGCATCCCGTTCGTATTCGCGCGTAAACGAAAATCGCTGACACTCCAAGACGACCTCGTGGAAGCGGACGTTTATTCGTTCACAAAACAAGAGACAAACCGCATCAGCTTGAGCCGACGCTTCGTCTTACCAGGCGAACGTGTTCTTGTCATCGATGACTTCCTCGCGAATGGGGAAGCGGCACTCGGACTGACACAACTCGTGGAAGCGGCAGGTGCAGAGGTCGCAGGCGTTGGGATTGTCATCGAAAAGTCATTCCAACCAGGGCGCGATAAATTGATCGAGCGTGGCTATCGCGTCGAATCGTTGGCACGCATTGCGAAATTAGAGAAAGACCATATCTCGTTCGTGGAGGTCGTTCGATGAATACGTTCAAGACAGCTAGTCTAGGATTCCAGCATCTACTCGCGATGTACACGGGAGCGGCAATCGTCCCACTCATCGTCGGTGGTGCCATCGGGCTTGGTCCAACCGAGCTCGCCTATCTCGTCGCAATTGATTTATTCATGTGTGGGGTGGCGACGCTACTACAAGTATGGACGACACGCTTCACTGGTGTCGGATTGCCGGTAGTCCTCGGATGTACGTTCACTGCGGTCGGTCCGATGATCGCCATCGGAAGCGCGAACGGGATCACTGCCATTTATGGCGCGTTGATTGCGAGCGGGCTCATTGTCATCCTCATTTCTGGATTTGTCGGGAAACTCGCGCGCTTCTTCCCGCCGGTCGTGCTCGGTTCGGTCGTGACGATCATCGGTCTCTCGCTGATTCCGGTCGCCGTCAATGACATCGGTGGCGGGATGCCCGGTGAACCAGGGTTCGCATCGATGCAGAATCTCGGATTAGGTGGTTTAACGATTCTACTCATTCTCGTCTTGAACCGTGTCGGGACCGTCTTCACGCGTGCTGCTGCCGTCCTCTTTGCCGTATTGGTTGGAACAGGGGTAGCCGCTTCGCTCGGTCTCGTCGATTTCAGTCCTGTTCGTGAAGCAGGATGGTTCCAAATGGTCCAGCCGTTCTACTTCGGGATGCCGACATTCGACCTGTCTGCCATCCTCGTCATGACGCTCGTCGCCATCATCTCGATGATTGAATCGACAGGGGTGTTCTTGGCGCTCAGCGATATCACGAAACAACCAATCGGTGCGAAAGAATTGACGAAAGGGTATCGTGCGGAAGGCGTCGCAACGATTCTCGGAGGGATTTTCAACAGTTTCCCGTACACGACGTTCAGTCAAAACGTTGGACTCGTTCAATTGTCAGGTGTGAAATCGCGTCGCGTCATCTTTTGGACAGGCGGATTGCTCATCTTGCTCGGATTCCTCCCGAAAGTCGCTACGTTCACGACATTGATTCCGAAGCCTGTGCTTGGGGGAGCGATGCTCGTCATGTTCGGAACGGTCGCTGCTTCTGGCATTCGTATCCTCAGTCAAGTCGACTTTTCGAAAAACGAGAACTTGATTACCATTGCGCTCTCAATCGGTGTTGGGCTCGGTATTACCGCCAATCCAGCCATCGTCGCAAACATGCCGGAGTGGCTGCAGTTGTTCACGGACAGTGCTATCGTGGCAGGCTCATTCACGGCGCTCGCATTGAACGGATTTTTCCGTATGATGGACCGATTCCGTCCCGGGACAATCATTGCCGAGGAACGGCAAGTCAGCTAGACTGAAGGAAATAGTAGTCTAGGAGGAGTCACGAATGGGGAAAACTGCACTTGTTGTAGGCGCGACTGGCTTGATTGGCCGCGAATTGGTTGAACAGTTGTTAGAGAGTGACCGTTATGATGCGGTCTGGATCGTTGTCCGTCGCTCGAAGCGTTGGAGTCATCCGAAGTTACAAGAGGTCGTCGGTTTCGAGGAGATGGATTCATCCCTTCCACAGATCGACGACGTGTACTGTGCGCTCGGCACAACGATTGCGGTAGCCGGCTCGCAAGAAGCGTTCAAACAAGTTGATTTAGAATTACCACTTGAAGTCGCCCGTGTCGCCAAGGCACATGGTGCGACGCGCTATGCGGTCGTATCGGCACAAGGCGCATCGTTGCGTTCGACTTTCTTTTACAACCGTGTGAAAGGGGAGCTTGAGAACGCGTTACGTATTTTCAACTTCCATCACTTGATTATCGCGCGTCCTTCTCTGTTACTCGGAGAGCGTGATTCATTCCGCTTCGGGGAGAAAGCGGCCGAGGTCATCAGTCGACCGTTCCAGTCAATCTTGCTTGAGAAGACACCGGAAGTCGCACCGATTCAAGCGCTGCATGTCGCTCGTGCCTTGATTATGGCGTCTGAAGAAGGCGAAGGAATCGAAGTGTTGACGTCAGGGATGATGCAGAGGATGAGCCGATGAATCCATTGACAAAAAAGCGAACCAAAGCAGTCATGATTGACAGTGTCATTGCAGGTCTTGTCAGCGTGGGCGTAGAACAGCTCGTGCGAAAGAAAGTAAAGAGCGAGTTTGTGCATGCGGTCATCACACCGACACTACTGACATATGCCATGGAAGCCTGGCAAATGAGTCGAGGTGGACAAACAATCGGTTATAAACTGATGGGACTTGAATTGAAAAACGATGACGAAACGCCTGTCACGGCAAAACAAGCGCTACAACGCGCCCTGCATCGTGATACTTCGTCAGTCGTTCGTTATTGGAAAGACCGTGCGCATTTCGAACAAGAAGAAGGCGCTGTTTTACCGCACGATGCCCGTTACCATATGCATGTACATGAAAAGAACTGACCGATATGGCCAGTTCTTTTTTCAATCCTTGATTTTACTTAAGATGGCAGTTGTTAAGGCGACAATCGTCCCGAGGACGAGTCCGTTAGAGAAGACGGTCGCAAGAAGCGGTGGTAACTCATTCATTGATCCGGGTGGCAGAAGCATCGCCCCGGCACCGATGACGAGCGGGAGTCCGACCGTGAGAGATGCCGTGGACTGCTTCAATTCAAAGGCCGCCTCATTGATTCCGATGATGATCATCGTTGCAATGAGCGGTGTCACGATTGCATAACCGACAGCGGCCGGGATGCTCGCAATCAACGAGACGAATGGACCGATGAGTGCTAACGACATCATGAGGGCGTGGGCAATCAAATGCGGGGTACGCTGGACGCTCTCCGTCGAAGAGAGAAAACCAGCTGTCCCGGAGATGGCGACAGGACCCGGTGTACCGAACAGACCGGCCACGATTTGACTGACGCCACTGGCGACACCCGATGCGGGAACGTTCCCTTTGATTTCTCGTTTTTCGCGAGAACTGACGATGCGCTCAATCAACTTGATGTTCGCAAGGACGTTCGTCATGAGAAGCAAGGTGATGACGAAAGCCGTTGGCAACAAGTTCCAATCCCATACCCAATTTCCGAACGGAAGAAGTTCCGGTACGAGGAAGAAAGATTCTGAACGAACGATTGGATTTCCAAGGTCGAGTAAATGGAATAAGCCGAACCCGACGAATAGTGTCATGACGAGCCCATATTGTTTAAAGCGACTTTGCTCGAGCGTGAGTGCGAACAAGACGAGACCTGCCGTCGCCACTGCCTGAACGACGTTGATTCCGTCTTCCGTCACCCCAAAGCCACCTTTAATGACGGCCCCTGATAATTGAAGGACGAGCAAAATCATATAGACGCCGAGCACTTGCGGTGTAAACAGGGCGAGCATGCGTCTTAAGATACCAGTGACGGTCAACAACACACCAAGGATTCCACTCAAAAACAGCATGAATCCGAGTGCTTGCAAGGTCTCTTGCTGACTTCCGTATAGAGCGGGACCGATGGAGGCGTATAAAGTGAAGACACCCCACCAAATGCCGGCAGGTCCTTCGAGTATCGGGAGGCGATGGCCGAGCAACGTTTGGATGATGCTGAAGAGTGCGAAGATGAAGAGTGAGCGGGAGATGAAGGTCATCGTCTCATCTGGCGACAGTTCAAACAAGGCGGCGATGGAGAGTGGTGGTACAATATTTGTAGCTAAAATAAAAATAAACCACTGAATCGTCGTGGTTACATTACTTCTGGTCATGGTGTCCCCCTGATCATGCTTTTTCTTATTAGTGTAACGTTATGATGAAGTGGATGCAAACGGAGGCTATATAATGAAGAAATTCTTCAAGTGGGCCGCACTCTCAATCGTAGGATTGCTAATCATCGCGGTAGCAGGCTTTTTAATTTGGACGCAGTTCACGTACGGACCAACCGATGAAGCGACACAGTATGCGGAAGAGGGGAAAGTGGTCGACAACCGTCTCGAGTTCGGAGATACGACGAGCGAGATCGGCATCATTCTTTATCCAGGAGCAAAAGTGGAGAAAGAGGCGTATGCGTATTACGGAACACGTTTAGCCGAGGAAGGGTATTTCATCGCCATTCCGTCGCTTCGTCTCAACTTAGGCATTTTAGATATCGACGCAGCCGATCCAATCATCGAAGCACATCCCGAGATTGAACGTTGGGTCGTGGCCGGTCATTCACTCGGAGGTTCGGCGGCATCGGGTTACGCGCTTGAGCATCAAGAGGCGGTGGAAGGTGTCATTTTCCTCGCATCATATCCGATCAGCTCGATGGTCGATAGTGACTTGCGCGTGCTATCTATCTCGGGTGAGTTGGATGGATTAGCTGTCCCAGAAGACATCGAGGCGAGTCGAAGCGACCTTCCTGACGATAGTCAATTCGTACAAATCGAAGGCGGGAATCATGCAAATTTCGGAATGTATGGTCCTCAAAAAGGCGATCAGGAAAGTCCGCTCACATCGAAAGAACAACTCGACGAAGTCCTATCCGCGATTCTCGAATGGTTATAAAAAACGTGCGCACCTGCATCGAGGTGCGCACGTTTTTAACGTTGGTCGAGCGAATAACTGACTGCGGTCAACCCGGCTGTGACGAGGGCGACCAAGCCACCTACGAGCGCGAGCGTCATGATAGGGCTTGTCGCATAGACGACACCACCGAGAGCGGAACCGAGTCCGATTCCGACGTTACTCGCCACGGGCATGAGTGACGAGGCGAGACCTTTGGCGTTCGGATTAAATTTCTCCGCCAAGTCGATCAAATAAATCTGTGTCGACGTCGTCAATAAAATCGCCATGAACGACATGAGGGCGATATTGAAGAGACCGAGCGTCATATTCGACGTCGTCACGAACAACGCGGCCAAGACGAACGCTTGGACGAGAAAGACGAATCGTAAGCGTCCGATCGGATTGTGACTGGCAATCTTTCCAGCAGCAATATTACTGAAGATCGAGATGAATCCGTAGGCGAATAAAATCGGACTGACCCAAGCGACCGGGACACCGAGTACATCTTTTAAAATCGGTACGAGATACGTATATACGACATACGTCGCCCCAAAACCGAACGCCGGAATCAAGAAGGCAATCAAGATGCGCGGATTCGTCAGGAGTGCCATTTGTTCACGGAGTGATGCTTTTTCTTGAGACAAATGATTCGGCAAGACACGATAAATGGCAACCCAGGCGACTGCACCGAGTGCGGTCGTTAACCAAAATGTGGATTCCCAGCCTGCTTGTTGTCCGATGAATGTTCCGATTGGAACACCGAACACGTTGGCCATTGTAAAGCCACCAAAAATAAAGGATACGGCTACCCCTCGTTTTGCCGGAGGGACGCTTTCGCTAGCGACGAGCATAGCAAGCGAGATCAACACACCTGTGACGACGGCCGTCAACATGCGTAAGGCGAGTAACCACTCATACATGGGAGCGAGACTGCTCAACAAGTTCAATAAGGTGAAGAGAATCGTCAAACCGAGCATCAATTTGCGTTTTGGAAGATGGCTCGTCAAGGACATCGTGATTGGCGTACCGACGGCAAAGCTGATGGCGAATGCCGATACGAGACTTCCAGCCGTTGCGATGGAAATGGATAGACCGCTTGCGATATCAGGCAAAATGCCGACAATGACAAATTCACTCGTTCCGAGAACGAAGGTTAATAAGGATAGGGATAAAACTAAAGTCCAGTCGCTTCGACTGAGCGAGCTTGTCTTCATGTTCAAACACTTCTTTCTATTTCATTCATTAGTAGTTAGACATCAGTCTTTTATCACGTTACAAGATTTTTCCCAAAAGAAAAACCCTTTTCTCCCAAGTCGGAAGAAAAAGGTGCATCAACGCCAAAACACTGTGGCTTCGACACCGGCGTGGTCGGAGACGACAGGTCCGTTTTCGCCGTCGAAGACGACGGCATGACGGGAGACGTGAATGGGTGCATTCGTCAACATCAAGTCGATGCGTAGCGATTTCTTGTTTTCATCCCATCCGGCGATTTTCCCTTGGACGGTCGCATCGCCTTCGCGTTCCGTTGCGAGATGGAACAAGTCTTGAAGCCCACTATCCATCAAATAATCGTATCCTTCGCCTCGAATGAAAGCATCGTTGTTGAAATCACCGAGTAGGAGCGCATGGTCGTCATGCTCCACGCGACGCAGGAGCTCGTCGAGTTGATGCTTCACTGGCTCCTCTTCGTCATGCCACCATCCGAGGTGACACGAGTAGACGGTCGTCGGCGTTTCAGGACCTTCAATCACGGCTTTGACGATTTTACGGGACTTGTAATTGTCAGGGTCCGTCGTCTTGGATACGAAGAATGATTCGGTCGATAGAAACGGTGTCCGTGACAAGATGGCGACGCCTTCCTCGTAAATGTCATATCCGTAATGGGCAAAGTCCCATGTCATGTGATAGTGAAGATCTAACTCTTTCAGGCGCTCGACGAGGACGTGTGCGAAGTTGTTCTCACGGATGTTCCCATAGATGAGGGGGGCCTCTTTATGTTGATTGACTTCTTGGAGCGCGATGAAGTCATACTCTTCGCTTGCGATACGTTCGACAATCGCATCGATTTTCTCTTGTTGACGGTCTTCTAACCAGGCATGACAATTGAGCGTTAAAATATTCACGATAGTCCTCCTTTAAAAAAAGGCCAACTCTCGAGCGAGTTGGCCAGTAGATTATGCACCGATGACGTCTTGAATGTCTGATTTCAATACGTCGGCTTTCGGGCCATAGATGGCTTGGACTCCACGGTCTTTCACGATAAGACCCATAGCGCCATTTTTCTTCCATTCTGGTTCGTCAGAGACGAGTGTAACGTCTTTAACGGTCACACGAAGACGAGTCATACATGCGTCGACATCCTCAATGTTTTCTTCCCCACCGAGAAGTGCAATAATCCCCATGACTTGTTCGTTACCTGTAACGGATGATTTTTCTGTCGTTTCTTCCATGTAGTTCCCGTTACGTCCTGGCGTCGGTAGGTTCATCTTCTTAATGAAGAAGTTGAAGACACCGAAGTTGAGGAAGAAGAACACGACAGAGACGAGCACGAAGTTGATCAAGTCTTGAAGAAGTCCTGCTTTGATAATCATCGGAATGCGCGTCAAGAGTTCGATTGCACCGAAGGCGTGTACACGTAAGTCGATGATATCTGCCAATGCGAAGGCAGCACCGGCCATGAGTGCGTAAACGACATAAAGAACTGGTGCGACGAACATAAACATGAATTCGATCGGTTCTGTGACACCTGTCAAGAAGACAGCGAGTCCGGCCGATAAGAACATCGGCTTGTATTGTGCCTTCTTATCCGCGTCGACGTTGCGGTACATCGCATACGCGGCACCAATCAATGCAGCGAATGACAAGATGACTTGCCCGACTTTGAAACGTGCTGGAACGACATCAGCGAGAAGCGCGTTGTATGCGGCCGTATCACCAGCAGCACGCAAGTTGACGAGGTCCGTCACCCATGCCAACCAGAGTGGGTCTTGACCGGCAACGACCGATCCAGCTGTCGCACCTGTTAAAATCGTATACGTTCCACCGAGCTCTGTGTAGTTCATTGGTACTGTGAGCATGTGGTGTAAACCGAACGGCAAGAGGAGACGTTCGAGCGCACCGTAGATGAACGGTGCGAGGACAGGCGCCGTGTTACGTGATGTGGCAATCCATTCACCAAAGCTGTTGAGTGCACCTTGGATGGTTGGCCATAGAATCGATAGAACGATGGCAGCAACGACTGAACCAAGGATAACGACGAATGGTACGAAGCGCTTCCCGTTGAAGAACGAGAGAGCGTTCGGCAACTTGTTGAAGTTGTAGAAACGGTTATATAGTGCACCACCGAGGAAACCGGCGATAATCCCGACGAACACACCCATGTTGAGGGCAGGTGAGCCGAGTACAGATGTGAAGTAATCAGCGACGACAAGGTTCGCACCGAAGAGTGACTCGATTGTCGCTTCCGGATCTTGAAGCATGGCACCGTTGACACCGAAGATGGCACCTGTGACACGGTTGATCAAGATGAAGGCGAGAAGTGCTGCGAATGCACCGCCTGCACGATCTTTTGCCCACGAACCACCAATCGCGACTGCGAAGAGGATATGTAAGTTGACGATGATGCCCCAACCTAAATCTTCAATGATACGAGCTGTTGTTAATAAGATACCGACATCTCCGGCTGACATTCCAATTAATTTTCCGATGGAAATCATCAAACCGGCAGCCGGCATGACGGCGATGACGACCATCAAGGCCTTACCGAGTTTCTGCCAGAAATCGAATGAGATCAATTGTTTCATGCTATACGCTTCCTTCCTGTGAGGGAGTTTTATCTATTTTTGTGTTTGCCAATAGTGCAATCGCTTGCATAAATGATTGTAATCGATTGCATAAATTCATGCAACCGTTTTCGCTATTTTCATTTGTTTTCATTTCCGAAGTGAGAATAGCAGATGTGAGGCGAACTTGTCAGTCGAATCGAATCTAGCTACAATATGATAGGTTGAAGGGAGCGAGAAAGATGGGTTGGAGACAGACGATATCTGCTTTGACGAAAGAAGAGCAGATTGAATTAAAAGAAGAGTTGTTGCAGAAGGGTGTATTGCAGGAAGACGATCTTCCTCTATATGAGATGCTCATGCCAGATCGCATCAAACGGATGTATGAAGTATTGAATACACGAACGAACCATATCACGATTTTGACGGAAGGTGTGGACGATCCGCATAACCAATCTGCCGTATTGCGTTCGGCCGATGCGTTCGGGGTGCAGACGCTGCACGTCGTCGAAGGGCGTGCAAAGTTCAAACCAAACTCGATTATCGCCAAGAGTGCCGACCGCTGGGTGGACGTCGTCGAGCATGGCTCCATTGAAGAGGCGATTGACGCTTTAAAAGAAGACGGTTATCAAGTATATGCGACGGCATTGAGTGAGGAAGCAATTCCGCTCGAAGAAGTGGATGTGTCGAAGCCGACAGTTCTTTTATTCGGGAATGAACATAGTGGTGTGTCGGAAGCGGCATTGAAGAAGGCGGATGGAAACTTTGTCATTCCGATGCAAGGATACGTTCAGAGTTTGAACATCTCCGTGGCGGCGGCAATTTCCTTGTACGATGTCACGACACGGTCGCGACATATCGTGACGGAGGGCTATGAACTGCCTGTCGAGGATCAGGCACGTATTTTTAAAGACTGGATGGTCAAGAGTTTGCCGAAACGTACGCTCGGACTTTATAAACAAAAAGGTGTCACGGCTTTTGAACGGGAGACAGGAAATTCAGAATGAACGGCGAAATGAACAGACGTACGGAATCTTTGTCCAGAAACTGAAAGGGGATGGCACGATGAGTACGACGAGTTCATTTATCGTAAAAGATGTGACAAACAACTTTAAGGATTTTGAAGAGGACTTTTTCCGACTGTATCGCACGTTATATGGCGACCTCGATCAGTTGCGTTTTAAAGAGCGTTTATATCGGCACGCCAATCCGCTAGTGTTACTGGCTTTCTCGGAAGAGGAACTGGTCGGCTTTAAAATTGGCTATGAGGCGGAGCCTTATCGATTTTACAGCTGGGCGGGCGGCGTACATCCGGACTTCCAAAAGCATGGCATCGGTCGCAAGCTGATGGATACGCAACTCGAATGGGTCGAAGCGCAAGGGTTCCATTCGATTCGGACGAAAGCACGCAATACGAACAAAGGGGTCATCATTTTGAACCTCCTTTGCGGATATGACATCATGGGCGCCTACACAGAAGATGGCGAGCCACGCATCATGATGGAGAAACAACTGAACAGTTGAATCGATGCCGCGGTCGTGTGATCGCGGTTTTTTTGTTGAAACCGATTCGACTGAATGAACGTACATAAACAAAAAGGGGGAGTTTGAAATGTCTACTTTAGAATTTGGGGCGGATCCATTTTTCACGATCATCAATTTATTCTTTCCAATTATCTTTTTCACCATTGTTGGACTTATCGCATTTGGTGTCATCAAATCAAGTCGGAGTTACTCTAAAACATCAAATACATTGAAGGACTTACAACACTTCGCCTCACAGCTTGCAGATGATCCAGCCGACGAGACGGCTGAGCGATTGGCAGACTATTTACGTGGCGTCGATTCCTTCTCGATTGAACGGACACGCATGGAACCGTTTCGTGTCGCGCTCGGATGCTACCAATTGGTGATGGAGTCGAGCACTGTTCGCGAAGAGACAAAAGAGCGGGTCGGTCGTCAATATAAGCGTCTCGGGATTTTGGACGGAGAAAAATTTGCTGATGAGGCACCTCCACGTCGACGTTCTTCTTCATCGAGTCATCATGATATCCATCACAATCACCATGACCATATGTAAAAAAGCGAAGGAATCCCTTCGCTTTTTTACATATATCGTGATGCATCAAATTCAATGTCAGTCTGATAACGGACGGCCTGAATGGCACTTTCGATTCGAATGGCACGCTTCTTAATATCGCGTGCTTTCAAGCGATATAGTTCGGGGTCATATAAGGCGTGTTTGATCACGGCAACTCCGTGCACATAGTCTTTCTTCGGACGAAGCGATAATTTCTCATAAAGTCGTGCCTGGACACGTAACTGAATGGCGAGCTCGATTGCCTCGACGAGCGGGAGTGGACCGTCATGCGTTTCAACGACGGCTTGGACGTTCGCCTCTTGAATGAGACGGTCGAGCTGACGTAAGTCTAGACGAATGTGTTCAAGTTCCATCTCGATGTCTTGAAGGGAACGGGACTGAATGGTCGGAATGGATTCATTCGCTTGAAGCGAGATGAACGCCACATGCTCAATCTCTTCGGTCAATGTATCGATTTGCTCATGGAGCAACTGTTTCAATGTTAGGGCATCTGCAAGGTTCATATCGATTTCCTCCTTCTGCTTTTTCTAACCGTACCACATCGAGATGGCTGAAAAAAGGTGGATGACATCCTCGATTACGGGAATAAAAGCAAATAGAGAGGAGGAGGACGATGAAGAAGTGGAAGATACAATGGATGGTTGCACTCGTCCTACTCCTGTTCGGGACGGCGACATTCCTTTATCAGTGGGTTGATGTAAGCCCAGGCGATATACGGGACTACATCATTCAATTCGGATGGTTGGCTCCGCTCATTTACATTTTATTGTTCACCGTTCGTCCGCTCATCTTGTTTCCCACGTCCGTCTTGTCGGTCGCCGGAGGATTGGCGTTTGGGATGTTACCGGGCGTCATCTATACCGTCATCGGGGCGACGTTGAGTGCGCTTGTTGCGTATTATGTGGCAATTTATTTCGGCGATCGTTTCCTGCATCACTTCGAATCAACGAATTACGAAGCCATTCAGCATAAAATCGAAGAAGATGGTTTCTTTTACGTCCTCATCTTACGTCTCATCCCGCTCGTCAATTTCGATTTGGTCAGCTATGCTTCTGGTTTGGCAAAAGTAAACGTACTCGCCTATCTGTTTGCGACCGTCGTTGGTATGATTCCCGGGGCGTTCGCGAACAATTTTCTCGGGAGTAGTATCGCCAGTGGGGATTGGACGCTCATCGCCTTGGCATTTGGGATCATGCTCGTGTTGACGCTCGTTGCGACCGTGTTCCGCGAACCGATTAAGCGACAGATTCATCGCTATCAAAAAAAGTAGGCGACTCCAGATGGAGCGCCTACTTTTCAATTAACGGTTGTCAACCGTCTCTGGATACAGGTCATGGTTGAACAGACGATGCTCCGCCATTTTTTCGTACTTCGTACCCGGTTTTCCGTAGTTGTAGTACGGATCGATCGAGATACCGCCACGTGGTGTGAATTTCCCCCACACTTCGAGATAGCGCGGTTCCATCAATTTCACGAGATCTTTCCCAATGACGTTGATGCAGTTCTCGTGGAAGTCACCGTGGTTACGGAAGCTAAACAAGTACAACTTCAACGACTTCGACTCGACGAGTTTCTCATCCGGGATGTATGAGATGTAGATGGTTGCGAAGTCCGGTTGGTTCGTGATCGGGCATAACGATGTGAATTCTGGTGCGTTGAATTTAACGAAGTAGTCGTTCTCAGGATGACGGTTCGGGAACGCCTCCAGAACGTCTGGTGTGTATTCAAAAATATAAGGGACGCTCTTCTGTCCGAGGAGCGAGAGGTCTTGTAAGTCTTCTGGTCTCATGTTCATTCTCCTTACACGCCACGTTCGTTGGCGTACAGTAATGTGTGTAGTTGCGGTAGGACGCGGACGCTTTGCCATGACGGATCACGTGCAACGTCTTCCCATAGTTGTTTCAAACGACGGAGCTGGGCATCGGTGATGTCGCCGTCTGCACCGGGCTCCGGGTTACCAGCCGACAAATACATGACGTCCGGTGAGTAGCGCTGCTGCACTTCTTTCGCGTAGGCAAGGTCCACTTCATCAAAGACAGCAACTTTGAATGTCGTCTGCTCCGGGCGCAACCGTTCGACGATAGCGTCTAGTTGCTCCCAGTTCGTTTTCATACCAGACGATGGAGGTTTTGGACTGAGGGTCACGTCATCGATTTGTGTGAGCCAGTCTTGATAGCGGCTGCCTTGCGTCTCGACGGCGAGTGTGACGCCTCGTTCTTTCAACTTCTCGACCAAGTCTCCCATAGCCGCGATAAGGAGTGGATTGCCACCCGAGATGGTGACGTAATCGTACATACCAAGTGCATCCAGGCGAGCAATCACCTCATCGGCTGTCAGCATGTCCGGTTTTTCTGAACCGTCCCACGTAAAGGCGGAATCGCACCACGAACAGCGATAATCGCAACCGGCGGTCCGAACGAACATCGTCTTTTGTCCGATGGCGCGTCCTTCTCCTTGAAAGGTCGGTCCGAACACTTCAAGAACAGGGATTTTCACGATTCCACCAACCATTCACGGCGGAACTCAGCGTAAGACGTTGGCGTTTCATACAGACGGACGAACTCGACACGGACGTCGCGTTCATTTGGCAAGTGTGTCGCCAGTTGTTCAAAAATCCAATAACACATGTTTTCTGCAGTTGTATTCATATAAGGGAGTGACTCGTTTAAATAGCGATGATCGAGATACGGCTCAAGCTCTTCTTTGAAGATCTTTTTCAAATCACCAAAGTCGAGTGTCATGCCGCGATTGTCGAGAAAGCCGCTGACACCCATCTGGAGCTTATAAGTATGACCATGAAGGGCACGACATTTGCCGTCATAGTCAAAGAGATGGTGCGCCGCGTCGAACGTTACTTCTTTGACGATTTGAACGCGATGCGGACAGTAGATGAGCGATCCTTCTTGCTTTGATTCGACACTGGTCGGAGCGAGGAATGGAGCATGTTTCATACGCGCACCTCCTCGTAAGCTGTAAGTCCGTTTTGACGAAGCTTACACGCCGGACATTCTCCACAACCTGAACCGATGACACCGTTGTAGCAAGTGAGCGTGCGTTCTTTGACATAGTCAAAGGCACCGAGTTCGTCGGCGAGAGCCCACGTTTCTTTTTTATCGAGCCACATGAGCGGTGTGTCGATGACAAATGGATAATCCATCGCTAAATTGAGTGTCACATTGAGTGATTTGATGAATTGGTCTCGGCAATCCGGGTAACCTGAAAAGTCCGTTTCACATACACCGGTCACGATGTGATGCATACCGAGTTGTTTGGCCATGACGGCTGCAAACGATAAGAATAGATGGTTGCGTCCATCGACGAACGTGTTTGGGACGTCCGCATTGTCGATGTCGAGATCGTGTCTCGTGAGCGCGTTTGAAGTGAGTTGTCCGAGTAGGGACAAATCGAGGATGTGGTGTGGGACATCGAGTTCTGTCGCAATTTCTTTGGCGACTTCGATTTCCGCATCATGGCGTTGACCATATGCGAACGTCACCGCCTCCACATGAGAGAATTGTTGTTTTGCCCAAAACAGGCAAGTGGTTGAATCTTGGCCACCACTAAAGACGACCAATGCTTTTTCGTGTTGCATGAAGCACACTTCCTTTTCGCTAGTTTTGATGTCGGAGGAGGTTACGAACTCCGGAGGTCACCCTCAAGCATATAATTTATCATAAAAAGACGTTTGACAGGGAGAAAGGAAGCGAGTATAGTAAAAAACATCACTGACATGCTTTTGTGCATAAAAGCGTTTAAGCGGTTAGGCAAAATAATAAATAAAGAAGATATAACGAAAGGAGGGGACGTCGATGCAGATGAAAGGAAAAGAAGCTGTATTCGTCGTGTTGATGAGCGGGATTACCTTGCTCGCACTGATGTTTTTGGCCAAAGCGACGCCACATATGGCGATTTTTGGCACAATGGTAATAGTAGGTGGATATGCGTATTATCGTTCACGCGACTTCAAACAGATTGAAACGGCGATGATCAACGGAATTCGTGAAGCGATCATGCCGGTGTTGATTTTGTTGTTGATTGGGATGCTCATCGGAGTATGGCAAATGTCCGGGACGGTCGCGACGATCCTCTCCATCGGTCTAAATACAATCTCTGCTGAATGGTTCTTGCCGAGTGTCTTGTTGATCACGATGATCGTCTCGACCTTCACAGGAAGCGCCTTTACAACCGTCGGAACGGTCGGTGTCGCCTTATTTGGAATCGGGACGGCACTAGGCATCTCGCCAGCGCTCGCTGCAGGTGCCATCGTGTCGGGTGCCCTCTTCGGAGACAAGATGAGCCCGTTGTCGGATACGACGAACTTTGCGCCGGCAGTGGCGGGTGTCAAATTGTTCGACCACATTCGCTTCATGATGGGGACGACGATTCCAGCGTTCATCATCACGTTGATTTTATTCACGTTCCTCGGACGTAGCGGTCAAACTGCCGACACGGCACAAATCGCAGAGGCGCAAGCCGCATTAAGTGGACGTTTCGACCTCTCATGGCTCACGTTGATTGCTCCTGTCCTTGTCGCAGTACTGGCCTTCCGCCGCATGCCGGTCTTACCGACGATGCTCGTCGGGATGTTCGCCGGTGTGTTGACGGCCGGTTTCGTTCAAGGGAACTGGAGCATCTCGAACTGGCTCGGTGTCATGCAGTCGGGCTTCAAGTCAGGTGTCGAGAATGAATTGATTGCGAATGTACTCGATAAAGGTGGTCTTGAATCGATGCTCTGGTCGGTCAGTCTCGTCTTGATCGCCCTCGCGTTCGGTGGCTTATTACGTGAACTTGGTGTCTTCCAAGCCATCGTTGAATCGTTGCTCGAGCGTTTGAAGTCACCAGGGAGCTCGGTCCTATCAGTTGTCCTCAGTTCAATCGGTGTCAACTTGCTCGCGGGAGAACAGTACTTGTCGATTCTCTTGCCGGGTCAGGCGTTCAAGCAAGGGTTTATCGATCGTGGGATCGACCCACGCTACTTGTCACGGGCACTTGAAGATGGCGGGACCGTCATCAACCCGCTCATTCCGTGGGGAGTTTCTGGCGCATTCTTCGCAGCGACACTCGGCGTACCTGTATTGGAATACGCACCGTTTGCCTTCTTCCTCTGGCTCAGCCCGGTCTTCTCCATCATTTTGGGATACGTCCGATTGGGAAAGCAACGTGAATCGCTCAAAATCGCATCATAACGTCCAGGTGTCCTGCCATGCAGGGCATCTTTTTTGTGTGCAAGCTACGATTTTTGAGAAAATGAAACAAATGGAGGTGGAACCATGAAGCGACTCGATTTAGCATTTTATGAACAACCGACACTTGACTTGGCGCGTGCCTTACTCGGGCAATATTTGGTGAGGCGACATCCAGAAGGTGACATCATCGCGAAGATTGTCGAGACGGAAGCTTACCTCGGTGCCATCGACCGAGCAGCGCATAGCTTCGGAGGGCGTCGGACGAAGCGAACGGAAGTCATGTTTGGGAAACCGGGGCATGTGTACACCTATCAGATGCATACGCATACGCTCTTGAACGTGGTTAGTGGACCGGTCGGCACACCAGAAGCCGTCTTGATTCGAGCTGTCGAACCGATTCAAGGCCATGAATGGATTGCAACGAACCGTCCTGGGGTGAAGCGATATGACCAAACGAACGGCCCAGGGAAGTTGACGAAAGCACTCGGGATCACGATGGATTTATACGGTCATTCCTTTCAACAAGACCCACTCTATATCGTGGAGGGTGAAGCAGGAGTAGTAATCGAGGCGGGTCCACGCATCGGCATCCCGAACACGGGCGAGGCGCGTGACTATCCGTATCGATTTTTTGAACGCGACAATCCGTACGTCTCGAAGTTCCGTTGAATGCTCCTGGAGATGTTTAATTGATTCATGCCAGTGGAACAGTCCCTATGTGCATAAAACAAACAGAGGGAGTGTTTAGAACATGGCAAAAGTAGCAACGCTCATTACGGATATGTTTGAAGATGTAGAATTCACGGGTCCCCGTGACGCATTGGTGGATGCGGGACATGATGTCGTGACGATCGAGAAGAAAGCGGGTAATACGGTAGAAGGGAAACAAGGGGAGGCGAAAGTGAACATCGACCAATCGATTGACGATGTATCGCCGGAAGATTTTGATGCCCTTCTTTTACCTGGCGGGTTCTCACCTGACTTATTGCGAGAAGACGAGCGTTTTGTTTCGTTCGCCAAAGCATTCATGGATGCGAAGAAGCCTGTCTTTGCAATCTGTCACGGACCACAGCTGTTGATTACGGCGAAGACATTAGAAGGTCGTGACGCAACCGGCTATAAATCGATTAAAGTCGATATGGAGTATGCCGGAGCGAAATATGCGGACAAAGAAGTCGTTGTCTGTCAAAATCAGCTTGTGACGAGCCGTCAACCAGATGATATTCCGGCATTCAATCGTGAGATTCTCAACTTATTAAAATAACACGTCGACCACGAGAGGAATCTCGTGGTTTTTTTGTGTATTCGGGAATAAGAAAGATAAGGAGGCGATTCAAATGAGAAAACGAGCACGTTCACCGAGTTAAGTTCGTCGAAACATTGTTTGGTTAGGGTGCATTCGCTGGTTTGAAGGGCTGATTCCCGCATACGTGATTGAACGGTTATTTTGGGAGTCACGAGGCATCTCGATTCAAGAAGTTGTCTACTTGGAGATGATCTATGCGCTCATCATCGTCTTGTTCGAGGTGCCGACCGGCGTGTGGGCGGACCGGACGACACGGCGTCGGCTAATCCAGGTAGGTGTAGCCTTGGAGTGGTTATCGTTTTGGATCTTGTTATACTCGTTCACCTTCAGCGGATTTTTTGTCGCCATCAGCTGTTCGGCCATTGGGTCGGTCATTCGAAGTGGGGCAGAGAATGCGCTGCTATACGAGTCATTACAAGAAAGTCATGAAGCGTCGTCGTTCGAACGGGTTCTTGGAAAACTGAACGCGATTGGGATTATGGCCGCTGTGACGGCAGCATGGAGTGGCAGTATGTTGGCTCAATACCTTCCATTGGAGTGGAACTACAGACTTTCCATTCTCAGTTTATTGATGGCGACCGTGTGTAGCTTATTTCTCGTTGAACCCGTTCACGGCGAAGGAGAAGACCGATTGACGTGGCGGCACTTGTTGAAAGGATTTCAATTTGTGTGGTCTCACACATCCCTTCGTAACGTCACCATCGGATTTTTGGCAGCCGTGTCCGCATTCAATTTCATCGATGAGTTCTGGCAACTGTATGCACGTGATGTATCCATCCCGATCTATTGGTTCGGTGCCATTTCAAGCGTCCTGCTTTTGATTCAGTTACCTGGTCAACTTTTTGCGGGGACACTTATACGATTTGCGTCATCCGAACATTGGTTAAACGGGTTCGGTTGGCTAATGGGCGGTGGATTTCTTGTCATCGGACTTTTTCCGAATCCAATCGGAATCGGGCTGATGGGGCTGTTGGCTCTTATATATGGAGCGATGGAGCCGCTCTATTACGGTCTTCTGCATCATCAAGTTCCTTCATCCATTCGAGCGACGACGGAATCATCCGTCTCGATGCTATGGCATCTCGGTATCCTCGTGTTGGGGCTGGTCTTTATTGTAGGAACGACAGTGTCGCTATTTTTGGCGTTCATCTTAATTGGGCTTGTCGTTTGGTTCGTTCATGCGACCGCCCGATAATTTTTACAGACATGGGTCATAAGCCATGTCTGTTTTTACGTCTTAAGACGGACGAAAGATTGTGCCGAGAAGTGTATGATGAGAACAATCTTAACGAGTCAATAGGAGAAACAACGTGGAATGGTATGAATTATTTGTAGGATTTTTGTTAGGTGTCGTCGAGGGATTGACGGAATTTGCCCCAGTCTCGTCGACCGGTCATATGATTCTCGTGGACGGTCTCTGGTTGAATTCGAGTCAATTTTTAGGTCAGGAAGTAGCGAATACGTTTAAAATCGTCATTCAATTAGGGTCGATTTTAGCGGTCGTGGTCGTCTTTCGAGATCGGTTCAAAACGTTACTGAATCCAAAGTCGCTCCTCACCTTAAGACAAAGCGGAACCACACGTCAGTTCAATCTCATACATATTTTGATCGGATTGCTGCCTGCTGGCGTCCTCGGTGTACTGTTTGAGGACTACATCGATACACATCTCTTCTCGGTCAAGACGGTGTTGATTGGGTTAGTCATTGGGGCATTCTTTATGATTGCTGCAGATTTATCCGGTGTGAAGCGTCAGACGACCGCTACGCTCGATGACATCACGTACAAGCAAGCACTTGGTGTCGGGTTGATTCAATGTTTCTCACTATGGCCTGGGTTCTCTCGGTCCGGTTCAACGATTTCTGGAGGGGTTCTCCTCGGAATGAGTCACCGGGCAGCGGCAGATTTTACGTTCATCATGGCGGTACCGATCATGTTTGGAGCGAGTGCGTTGTCACTGTACAGCAAATGGACGTACTTCACGCTCGATACGTTACCCGTGTTTGTCGTCGGTTTCGTCAGCGCGTTTTTGTTCGCACTTCTTTCGATTAAATTCTTTTTGAAGTTGATTAACAAAGTGAAATTGATGCCGTTTGCGGTCTATCGAATCGTATTGGCCATCGTGATTTACGTTCTTTACTTCTAAAAAAACACGTGCGAATAGCACGTGTTTGAAACCAATGAATGGAATTGTTCGTAAAGTCTAGAAGAGGTGAAAACATGGGACAAATCGTTGTAGTATTCGGAACGTTAATCGGTCTTGGGACCGTCGGGGCATTGCTTTATATGACCCGTCTAGCCTATGAATCATGAGAACGGATAATGATAGAAGCGCTCACGTTGGAGTAACTCCATGACGTGGGCGTTTTCTGCGTTATCGATCGCACGAAGCAGACCTTCCGTCTGAGACCGGTGGGCAAACAGGGCATCTTTCTTTTGTTCGCTCTCTTCCGTTACATCGACGATGACGTGAGGTTGTCCGAGTTCGTCTTCTGTGCGGCGGTCAAAGGCGACACCTAAGAACTTAGGGCGCGTCTCGCCCATCTCTTGAAGCGCTCGTACGACGGCACGGGCTGTCGCTTCATGGTCCGGGTGGACGGCATATCCTGGATAGAATGAGATGACGGTTTCCGGCTTCACTTCGTCAATCAATGCGCGGAAGCGACCAGCGAGCTCGGCCTCGTCCTCAAATTCGACGGTCTTGTCACGAAGACCCCACATACGCAGGTCCTCGATGCCCATCATGCGACATGCTTCTTCGAGTTCATGTTTTCGAATTTTCGGTAGTTCTTCACGTGTCGTAAAGATTGGAGAACCCATATTACGTCCCATTTCACCGAGCGTCAAACAGACATATGTGACGGGTAGTCCTTTTTGACGATGTTGGATAATCGTTCCGGCCGAGCTGAACGCCTCATCGTCCGGGTGTGGGAATATGACGAGTAACGGTCCATTCATTGATTCTCCACCTCCGATGCGCCTTGTGGGAGCGGCTTGATATCGATGTGCAGCGCACATGCGAGACGACCGAGACGATCGTGACCAGCGAGTAACAACTGTTCTTCGTGCATTTCATAGTCGGTCAATCCCTCGACATAGAGCCAACCGTGATCGAGTTTTAAACCGACACGATAGGGACCATTTCCTTTAATTTGACCGATGCTGTATTCGATTTTGGCATTACGGATAAACATCCCGGCGTTATGAAAGTCCGGGTCATTATGTGTCGCGTAGGCACCGTTCGTCGTCTCGACATGGACGAAAAGTGGTGTCGCGACGTGATTGTCTAAATAGTGCTGAATGTGATCAGGTTGAATCGCTTTCACGTCTGTCCCTCCAATGGAAAGGATGACCCGAAACACGTAGTTCCGGGTCATCTGTTTACGATTGTGTTGCTACTTTTCTACGGTATCCGGTATGGTTCGTCGGTCCAACGTATTGGTTAAGACGGAATGAATGACGAACGGCTTCTGTGATGAACTCTTTTCCGATTTCAATCGCTTCTTCGACCGTGTGACCGTTGGCGAGTGAGGCTGCGATGGCAGAAGAGAACGTACATCCGCCGCCGTGTGTGAACGCAGGCTCGATTTTTTCACTTTCAAGAAGGCGGAATTCGTTTCCGTCGTACAAGACGTCGAATGCTGTATCGAATCCGAGTTTGCCACCGACTTTGACGATGACGATCTCTGCGCCGAGTTCATGGATTAAACGAGCGGCTTCTTTGATTTCGTCCATCGTTGCGGGTGTTTTATCAAGGCCAGCGAGCATACGCGCCTCGAATAAGTTCGGTGTGATGATTTTTGCGACTGGTACGAGGTGTTGACGCATCGCGACCGCAACGTTCGGATCAAGAATCTCATCCGCACCTTTACATGCCATGACCGGATCGACGACGGCATTCTGGATTCCGTATTCTTTAATCTTCCGTGCTGCGAGTTCGATGATTTCAGGTGTCGGGAGCATACCTGTCTTCACTGCATCGACTCCAATTCCAGCGAGCACCGTATCGATTTGTTTCTCGATCAAGGTCGTGTCGATTGGAAAGACTTCGTGATTCCATGCGTTATGTGGGTCTTGTGCCACGATGACAGTCAAAGCTGTCATACCGTATACACCGAGTTCTTCCATCGTTTTGAGGTCGGCTTGGATTCCCGCGCCGCCGCTTGTGTCAGAACCGGCAATCGTCAATGCTTTTTTCATCGTCATAATCGTCCATCCCCTTTGTCTGTTTGGATAGTTTCACTATAACGACTTTTTTGAATTCCGACAAATGCAAGGATTACGAGAAGTGTTCATAACTTTTCAGAAAAAGTATGCAGGATATTCATCATATTTGGGGAATAATAATGAATAGGGTGTAGACCACTTTATTATTGGCTGGGAGGAAAACGCATGTTAGTGCATAGCTTATGTATCCCGAAGAAAGATGTTGTCACCATCAGTGAAAAGGCAACATTGCGGGAAGCGCTTCATACGCTTGAAGAAACAGGATACCGTTGTGTACCTGTTTTAGACGAGACGGGGAAATTTTTCCGCGGTAACATTTACAAGATGCATATTTATCGTCATGGAATGAACGGGGAAAACATGGACGATAATGTGATGACACTCATCAAGAATACACAAAAGTACGTCCATGAGTCAGATGGATTCTTTGAAGTATTTTTCTCAATCAAAGAGTTGCCGTACATTGCTGTATTGAAAGATGAGAGCAATGAATTTTATGGCATTCTTCCCCACGGTAAGATGCTCGGGATGCTCGAAGAAGCATGGAGTCGCGACACGGGTAGTTACGTCTTGACAATCGCCTTGAGCGAACAGGCTGGGGCACTTGAGAAAATCACGAAAATCGTGAACAAATATACATCAATCGCGAGCTTGATGACGCTCGATGCGAAAAGTAAAGTATTGCGTCGGGTACTCGTGACACTACCACCAGACTGTGAAGAAGACATGAAAAACAAGGTTGTCTCTAAGCTTGAACAAAAAGGCTTCCGGATTGTCGAAGTCGAGAACTTAAAGAACTAAGTCAAAACCCTTTCACTTGGCGTGAAAGGGTTTTTCGTCGAGTCGTTTTTCCATCCGAATATCGGACCAAAATTGACCGTCCCAGTAGGTGAAGTGCTCGATCCGACCGATTTCTTGATACCCACATTTCGTATAGAGACGATGGGCCGCATGGTTGAAAGCGAATACGCCAAGTTCCATACGAGGTGTTTGTTTGGCTCGCAATTGCTCTTCTAACAAACGAAGAGCTTCTGTGCCAACGCCTTTTCCGCGACCTACAGATTCGCCGATGACGAAACCGAGCCAAGCTGTACCGGGTTCTTGTCGATATAAATGAGGCGGGTCATACATGACGTTCATTTCTCCGACGAGATGGTCATCTGCGTAGATAAGGAAAATATCGTGTGTTAAGAGTCGTTCTTCTAAATCGTCAACCGTCATCTCATAATGGGCGGTCAATTCTTCTTTAGAGCGGCTCGGGCGAATAAGATGGACGATCTCAGGATCGTTATTCCAACGATTGAATGTATCGACGATGTCGCCGGATGCGACTGTTAATGGAACAAGTGAGATATTGATAGGTCATTCTCCTTTCTCGCTTGAACACATTCGATTCAATCGTCAAAATTCCTGCTCTTATACCGGCTTTAATACGTTTAAGTGGCTCGGCAATACTTCAAAGGTGAGGGGTAGCTTGCCGCCTGTGTCCCCGTCAGCATTTACAGGAAGCGCATCAGGCGAGGTCACGTTCACCCGTGACGTACAAAATGAGGTGACGCTATCCGTTTCCTTCAACTTTCCTGTAAAGAGGGCGGGTGTTAATTGAAGTGCGTCCTTTAACCCGAGCTCTTCAAAGATATAGACGTGAAGAAGACCATCATTAAGTCGCGCGTCCGGTTCGAAGTTTTCGAATCCTCCGACCGAGTTCGTCAAGGCGATAACGACGAGATAAGCCTCGCCATCAAACTCCCCGTCTTTACTGTCAAGCGCCAACTCATATGGACTATGTTCACGGAACGCTTTTACACCCTCAATCAAGTAAGCGAACGGTCCCCATTTCGTCTTTTCTTCCACACTTACTTCGTCGACAGCTTCGGCAATGAGCCCGATGGCGATGACGTTCATGAAATAACCGTTCTCATACTTTCCGATATCCATCGGTGTCGGTTCAGCGTCGCGGAGAGCCTCGATTGCTTGTTTAGGGTCACTTGGGACACCGAGTGCACGGGCGAGGTCGTTGACCGTCCCAAGTGGAATGATACCGAAGTCAGGTCGATGAGTAGCCTCGGCTAGACCGGTCACCGCTTCGTTCAAGGTTCCGTCCCCACCCATCGCAATCACGGCCTGATAGTGCTTTTCTGCCGCTTCACGTGCGAAGTTCGTCGCATCCTGTTCCTTTTCAGTGAAGCGGACATCGACGTGTCCATATCGTTCGCGCAACACCTCTTCGGCATGTGTTGCGTGTTGTTCCCCCAACTCTTTCCCTGAGGATGGATTGACGATTAACATGACTGTGTCCATTCCAACATGTCTCCTTTTCAACTCGAATACTGTCCTTTATTCCCGTCAAAGAAAGCAGATACTCCTAAAAAATCCCCATGTCGATTAGCTATCTCGCTCTAATCTTCAAGGGGATGCGTTGGGCATTCGATTGTTTAATAATGACGGAATGCGGACATATCTAAATGACTTGCTTCCGACTCGTCCACGGCAAGTTCGATGCGCAAATGTTCATTGAACGGGGAGACGAGAGCCCCCATACAGGCGACCGGTTCATGATCGGGGACCGGTGATTTACGTTTCGTTTTGACGAATAAATAGTCCGATCGTTTCAACGTCAATAAGAAACGTTCCACGGCATGCGGTTCACGGGTCACGTTTGGCCAAGGTAAATGATTGAATAATAAAAAGACCGCGCCTTCTTTTTCGAGCGCATAGTCCGGTGCGATGCCTTCCCGATTCAACAAATCGATGACAGCATGCAAAAACTCCCGTCTAATCGTCAATGAAATTTCGTAATACTCACGCATACGGTCCACCCTTTCTTAAAATCACAATACTACCATTCTAAACGTTTCCGACATGGGCGACAATGAAGAAGTTCCTTGACGAAGTATTTTTCCCGGCTTATACTGCATAAGTCCTGCTATACTAGTGATATATGATGAACGAATTGAGGTGAAACCGACATGATTGAATCCCTTGAATTGAAGGCGTGGGTTGTTCTTGCGCGTACGATGGATGCCATCAGTGATCGTGTGAAAGAAGATTTACGACGCCACCAGTTAAATTCAACAGAGTTCGGTGTTTTATCCGTACTGTATAAACGAGGAGACACCCCGTTGCAACAAATTGGGGATCAGATTTTGATTACGAGCGGTAGCGTGACATATGTGATCGATAAGTTGGAGAAGCGAGGGCTGATTGAACGAATCGCCTGCCCGTCTGACCGACGTGTCACATATGCTTCATTGACAGACGATGGAAAGGCGCTCATGGACGTCGTCTATCCGCAACATATTGAAATCTTCAAAGATATATATGGACCGTTAAGTGATGAAGAGACGGAACAATTGATTTCGTTATTGAAACGAGTCGGTTATAACGCAGCGGGCAAATAAAGCCCGTTGCTTTTTTATTCAATATCTTGAAATTAAAATAATTGACGATGAGATATACAGATGATATAGTTCTAACTGTTATTGAAAAATTAGAGATTACACAAATGGAGGATTACACGATGACTAAAGTATTATATGTATCGGCTAACCCGAAACCAACTGAACTTTCATACAGCAAACAAGTGGCAGAAACATTCGTTTCGACACTCCAAGCAGAAAATCCATCAATCGAAGTGGAAGCAATCGAACTCTACGATGTTGATGTTCAAGAAATCGACGGAGATGTGCTCAGTGCATGGGGCAAATTCGCTTCAGGCGAAGCGCTCACTGATGTAGAAGCGAAAAAGGTAGGCACAATGAGCGGCATGCTTGAGAAATTCATGGAAGCGGACCTTTACGTGTTCGCGACTCCAATGTGGAACTTCTTCTTCCCAGCACGTATGAAAATGTTCCTCGATAGCGTGCTCATGGCAGGTAAAACGTTCCGTTACACGGAGCAAGGTCCTGTCGGCTTGCTTGAAAACAAACAAGCGATCCACATCCAAGGGACAGGCGGAATCTACACAGGAACTGACCTTAACTTCGCAGACGCATACCTTCGCCAAGCGCTCGCGTTCGTCGGTGTATCTGAAGTGACGACGGTAGCGGTCGAAGGGATGAACCAATACCCAGATAAAATCGAAGAGATCGTGGCAGACGCGAAAGCGAAAGCTGAGGCACTTGCGAAAGAAGTTGCAGGCGCAGTAACGGTATAACCTAGAGAGACGAGTCGATTGACTCGTCTTTTTGTATGCATTTATTTTGGGTATGATACAAAGGGAAAGGGGAGTATGCAATGGCAGATCAGTTATCGAGTCGACTACTTGGAGATTGGACGGATATTGTCCAAGAAGAGATGAAACGACCTTATTTTCAACAGTTGAAGCAATTCGTCGACCAAGCTTATGAAGAAACGATCGTTTACCCGGCCCGAGAAGATATTTGGAACGCATTTATTCACACAAAATTTAGTGAAGTGAAGTGCGTCATTTTAGGGCAAGATCCGTACCACGGACCGAATCAAGCGCATGGACTCAGTTTTTCGGTGCAGGACGGGGTTCGTTTCCCACCGTCTCTACGAAACATCTTTCAAGAACTAAAAGATGACGTTGGATGTGATCTCCCGAAGAGTGGCAATCTCGAGAAATGGGCGAAACAAGGCGTCCTTCTCTTAAATACGGCACTGACGGTTGAAGCGGGAAAGGCGGGCTCTCACCGTGGAAAAGGATGGGAACAGTTCACTGATTCCATCATTGAGCGGCTCGGGAGTCGTGAGGAACCGATTGTATTCATCTTGTGGGGAAATGATGCGAAGAAGAAAATGAAATGGATTGGAGACCAACATAAAGTGCTCACGTCGGTACATCCAAGTCCTTTGTCATCCCATCGTGGATTCTTCGGTTCTAAGCCATTCTCCAAAGTAAACGATACATTGAAGGAGTGGGGAAAATCTCCGATTGAGTGGTGTCTCTGACAGTTTGCGAAAATTCGCAGGCTGTTTTTTGTTGACGCTTTTGTTTAGCTTTGGTACAGTAACTAACAAGACGTCACTTTAGTGCTTAAAAGCATATATGCATAACAGCATAACTGCAGAAAAGATAAAGAATTGGATATGTAAGAAAAGCGAAGAAAGAACCGAAGTAGAGACATCTTCCCTGGCCCAGAGAGCGTGTGGTGCTGCGAACACGCCCAAAAGATGAATCGAATTACAGTTCCTGAGCTCTCATCATTGAGCGGTCCCCCGTTATCGGATCAAGCGGCTAGAATTTTTCTAGCAACCAGGGTGGTACCGCGGCTTTGTCGTCCCTATCGATTCAATCGATAGGGATTTTTTGATTTTAAAGGAGGACTTCACATGTTGACACAATCGATTCCAAAACACCTAGCCCCACATATTTCACCGCAGTTCTACAATGAATACACACCAACAGATCATGCCGTTTGGCGTTTCGTGTTGCGGTTGAACTTGCACACGTTAGAAGGGAAGGCGCATCCGTTTTACATCGAAGGATTGAAACGGACGGGAATGGGACCGGATCGATTGCCGAACGTCGAACAGATGACGGATGAGATGCAGGCGGCAGGATGGTCGACGGTCGCAGTGGATGGGCTCATCCCCGGCGTTGCCTTTTTTGACTTCCAAGGAAACGGGATGCTCCCGGTCGCGACAGACATTCGGAAAGTCGAGAATATTTTATACAGTCCAGCCCCTGACATCATTCACGAGGCGGCGGGACATGCGCCAATGTTGATGGACCCGACGTTTTCGGCAATCGTCAAACGCTTCGGTCAATTAGGGGCCAAGGCGTTCATGAACCGAGAAGAACATGCCTCGTTCGCCGCATTGAAACGCTTGACGATTGTGAAGGAGAATGCGAATTCGACTGAACAGGACATCGAGGCGGCGGAGAAAGCCGTACATGAGGCGAAAGCGCAAGTGACTGGCTTTTCTGAAGCACAACAGGTCGCGCGTATCTTTTGGTGGACCGTTGAATTCGGATTGATTGGTGACCTCGACAACCCGATGATTTACGGGGCAGGCCTCTTATCATCGGTAGGAGAGAGCCGTCACTGTCTGACAGATGCGGTCGTCAAACATCCATTCGACTTGGAGCACGCGCTACAGACGAAGCAAGACGTGACAAACATGCAAAAAGAGCTATTCGTTATTCCAAACTTTGAGACGCTCTCTTCTGTCTTAGATGAACTAGAGGGAAGAATGGCGATTCGAAAAGGTGGGATTGAATCTGTGGCGAAAGCGTTGGCGTCGGGAAGTCAATCGACGATTCGACTTGAAGATGGATCAGAACGTGTCGGCATCGTTCGTCACATGACGGAGTCGAAAGAACATACGCTCATTCAATGGGATGAATGTTCAATTGTACAACATGGACAGCTCACACAAAAAGAGCGACACGGGCTACTGATCGCTCATGACACAGAGTCCGCGCTCGATCGCGATGACCTCTTTGAGGACGGGACGAGCATTCGGCAAGCATGTGCATCCGGTGCACTCGAAGACGTGACGGTTCACCTAGAAGGACGGACGATCTCACTCGACTCGCTCGAAGTACGTGTCGATTCGCTTCCATCAGTTTTCCCAGGAACAACGGTAGACGAGCTGATGATGATTGAAAAACCGGTGATCATCGAACGGGATGAACGTGTATGGACTAACGATGATCCGATGTTCAACCGCATCCATCTCATGCGTGAGCGGGGAGAATCAATCGATGGTCTCATCCCAGAGATTTTAACGAACCACCCTGACGCCTGGTTATTACACATCGAGTGCCTGGAGTTGGTGAAGGATGAAGGACTGAAACAGACATTGATTGAACGTCTTGAAGCATTGCGTCAAACTTCCCCATCCCGAAATGAATTGATTGGTCGCGCGTTCGACCTATTGCGCTAACGAAAAGAGGCGACGTTTTCCACTGTAGGAGAACGTCGCCTCTTGTGCGTTATACAGATTGATTTGTCGTTTCACGTAAGAACGTAATCAAACGACGATACGTGGAATTAGCCGCTGGGCGGTCCATTTCGAAGTAATAGTTATGGCCAAGCTCGTGCTCGTTCCAATCATAAAAGACAGTCGTGACATCCGTACGTCCTGAAAGAATCGTTGCAAATTCCTTGGCCTGCTCCTCAAAGGAATGGTCATTCCCGTCCGCGATAAACGTTGGGACGAATGTGGCCGGTACATTGACGAGTGGCGACGCTTCAGCAACGACCGGGAGAGTTTCCCAATTGTATGTGCCGAAGTATGCCCATCCGATTCGTTTGAACAAGAAGCGGTTCACTGACTTTGATGATTCGAGCCATGTGCGCTTCAAGTCGAGCGGTGCAGACAAGAGGATGGCACCGAGGATTGAGGATTTTGGTACGACTTGTCCCACTTCAGCAGAAGGCGAATAGTCGTCATTCAACTGAATTCCGACAAACTGTGCAGCGAGCTGTCCACCATTCGAATCACCTGCAAAGAAGACGCGGTCTAAATCGAGACGGAAGCGGTCATTGTTCTCAGCGATGAACGAGTACGCTTCTTCGATTTGTTTGAGAGGGGTCGGGTACATCACGTCAGGTGCGAGTGCGTAATTGATACTGACGACGTTGTAGCCGTTACTCGCAATTGAAGTGGCGTATTTTAACACATCCGATTTATCCCCACCGACGAATGATCCGCCATGTACCCAAAAAATGGTAGGGACCGTGCGGCTATTTCCTTCATAACGGATCAAATCAAAGGTTCCATTGTCATAAGAAGACAAGTAGTCGATGTCTTTTCGGACAGACGTCTTTTGAACGACTTCCTCGAATCCCTTCATCTCCACTTCGTTTCCCCCCGCAAACGAAGTTTTGATTAAACGTGTGGCTGGTTTCGGTGAGAGGAACACATAAGCCGCTCCTGCGACCGCAGTTCCAATCAATCCGACTCCAGCTCGTTTCAACCCTTTATTCATCTTCCTTCCTCCCTTTCTACAATCAGAAGCTTATTGCGTGACGAGTACGTCCGCCATGTAAGTTTCGATGACATGAGCGATTCCGTCTTCGTTGTTTGATTTTGTTATGAAGTCCGCTTTTCCTTTGACCGTCGTGTTAGCATTTCCCATCGCGACGCCGAGGCCGGCCCATTCAATCATCGTCAAATCATTGTTTCCGTCACCGCAAGCGATGACTTCTTTTTGTGCGATGCCGAGTTGATCTGCAAGGAAGGCGAGACTCGTTCCTTTTGTGACACCGGCTTCAGTAAACTCAAGGAAGAACGGTTTTGAACGGGCTACAGCCAATTTCCCGGCCAATTCTGTTTGTAGCTTCGTTTCGATTGGAGCGAGTGTGTCGCCATCCGCAAGCATCAAACATTTGACGACCGGAGCTGTCACGGCATCTTTAAAGTTGTCGACATGAATGACCGGCATTCCCGTCAATTCACCTTCGATATCCGTATAAGGGTTCGGGCGATCGGTTACGATTTCGTTACCGACGTACGTATGAATCGCGATTCCTTCCCGTTCACTGATATCATGGAGATGGGCGACTGTATCCGGCTGGAGCGTGCTCGAGAAAATCTCCTCGTTTGTCGCACAATCGATGACCGAGGCACCGTTGAACGATAAGATGTAGCTTCCGTATTTCGCAAGTTCTAATTCACGGGCTGCTTCCCACATCGCAAACGTTGGTCGTCCGCTCGCGAGAACGACTTTATAGCCGCGCGCCTGTGCATCGAGAAGTGCTTCTTTTGTCTTAGGGGAAATCGTATGGTCGCTCGTGAGGAGCGTATCATCCATATCCAATACAATCATCTTGTAACTCATAGTAGTAGGGGGTCCTCCTTCAGAATCTAATGACTCCATCCTAAACCTTTTTAAGGTCAATTGACAACCTTGTCGCAAAAACGTAACTATAATGTAGAGAAGTGAACTCTAGAAGAGGTGGAAATCGATATGAATCGAATTTTAGTAGCTGAGGATGAACATGCGATTCGCAGCTTCATTATTGTCAATTTAAAACGAGCCGGATTCGACGTCTTTGAGGCGACGAACGGGCGAGAAGCGGTCACCGCATTTGACCGTGAACCGTTCGATGTCGTCCTATTGGATGTCATGATGCCGGAAATGGACGGATTCGAAGCATGTGCTGCCATTCGTGATCTTGACGAAAATGTAGGGATCATCATGTTGACGGCACGGACGCTCGAAGAAGATAAAATTGAAGGGCTCGGTAAAGGTGCAGACGACTACATCGCCAAACCGTTCAGTCCAGGTGAATTAGTGGCGCGCATCCAAGCGTTGTTGCGCCGTGTCGAAAAAGTGAAACGAAAAGATTCGAAACGCTTGAAGTCGGGACCGTTCGCAATCGACCTCGCCGCAAAACAAGTGACGAAGTATGGACAGTCGATCGATTTGACGCCGACCGAGTATGACTTGATCTGTCATCTCGTCCAAAACGAAGAGATCGTCTTGTCACGTGATGCGCTACTCGATGCTGTATGGGGCGTCAACTATTTCGGTGACCGAAAGACAGTCGACGTCAACATTCGTCGCTTGCGTCAAAAAATTGAAGATGACCCGAGTCATCCGGTCTACATCGAGACGTTGTGGGGTCACGGATATAAATGGCGGAGACATGAGGCATGAAACAACAGTTAGTCATTCGCATGATGATTGTCGTGACGATCGTCTTGCTCTTGCTCGTCAGCATTTTGTCTTACGGGACGTATCGCTACTATTACGAGTATGAGTCGGAAGCGTTACTAGGTCATGCGACAACGAGTGCATATCTATACCCTCAAGCCCAAGTTGGGTTTGAAACGCCGAGCGCCTTTTCAGTCCTCGTCCGAACATTCGGATATCCTGGAACTGATTTGACGATTGTCGACCGGAGCGGTTCGATTGTCAAAACGACGGGACAACGAACAAGGCAGGCCTCTTTCTCTCAAGAACAGTTACAGCAACTGTCGCAAGGAGAGTCCGTCGTGCAGGACTATGACGTCGGGGATGAACATTACTTGTCGGTCACGAGTCCCATTATGACGAACGATACGTCCGAGTTTGCCATCAGTTTCACGCGACCGCTTGAAGACTTGGACACGCTCATTCGCGAAATTTGGATGACGGTCGTCATGATTGGCGTCTTGATCTGGTTGCTCGCCCTATACACCGTCATCAGGATTGCCGATCGCTTCGTCAGACCGATTCGTCACATCATCGAGGCGGCCGATGAGATGGCTCAGGGCGACTTCGATGTATCCGTTGAGTCAAATGAGAAACATGAGCTTGGAGCCTTGGCTCGAACGCTCACGTATTTAGGCGCGAAAGTCCAGCAGCATCAGTCGACACGTAACGAATTCCTCTCGAGTGTATCGCACGAACTCAGAACACCACTCACATCGATTAAGGGATGGACCGAGACAATTCGGGGTGGTGATGAGAAACTATCTGAAGAGACGGAGCTCGGTTTAAGCATCATCCATTCGGAGACAGAGCGCATGATCGGTCTCGTCGAACAGCTTCTCGACTATACAAAAATTGAGGAGAGTCGGTTGGTTTTGTATCGCCAAGAACTGGACCTGGTCTCTTTGTTACGTCAAGTGACTCTGCAATTAAAACAGTCACTTGAAGACAAAAGCATCACACTCATCGAACGCTATCCTCAAAAATCGGTCGGACTATTTGATGAGAATCGTTTGAAACAAGTGTTCTTAAATATCCTCGAGAACGCGATTCGTTTCTCGCCAGACGGAGGAACGTTGACCATCCGCTTCGTGCAATCGGAACGTGTTGCCTTCATCTCGATTATCGATGAAGGTCCCGGCATTTCACGAGAGCATTTGCAGCGCATCACCGAGATGTTCTATCAGGCTCATGTCACAGAAGGTAGTAGCGGGCTTGGACTTGCGATTTCAAAAGAATTGATTGAAGCGCATGAAGGCAAACTCGTCATCGAGAGCGAGGTCGGACACGGAACGACGGTGACCGTCTTATTGCCGCTCGACCCGAGTGAACTACATTAATAGGATTAAACCTCCCGAATTCAGGCTACATATAGATGTATGTAGACTGAGGGAGGTTTTTATAATGGCCAATCAATCTTTGAAGCCGTTAAAAGGAAGTCCGAATGCTGTGTCAACCCAAACTTCAATTGAAGAATTGCGGATGGACCCACTGCCGTATGCAGGCAGTCGCGGGCAATCAATTGAAGCCATTAAGATGGCGATGAATCAGTTGCCGCGGGCTGAACTGGTGAAGGAAACAGATGAAGGACTTCATTATGTAGTGACTTCTAAAGTGATGCGATTTAAAGATGATGTCGATTTTTTATTTGATGACGCTACTCAACAAGTCGAGTTTCGATCTGCGTCGCGTGTCGGCTATTCAGACTTTGGCGTGAATCGAAAACGAATGGAAGATGTGAGCGAACGATACCGGAGGTTGATTCGATGAAGGACTATCAGTTGATTGTCATCGGTGGCGGTGCTGCCGGGATGACGGTGGCCGCAGGGGCTGCGAATTTAGGCGCAAAGGTCGCACTTGTTGAAAAGAACAAACATTTAGGTGGTGACTGTCTGCATGTCGGATGTGTGCCATCGAAAGCGTTGATTGCCGCTTCAAAAGAAGCGAATGCGATGATGCGCGCGGCCCGAGTTCTCGGAACCGAGTTCAATGGACAAGAGCATTATCAAATGTCAAAAGCGCGTGTCGACAAAGCACGTGCCATTATTCAAGACCATGACGGGACAGAGCGTTTTGAAAAGATTGGCGTCGACGTCTATATCGGAGAAGCCTCGTTCCAAAGTCCGCACGAATTAAAAGTAGGGAACGAGTTATTGATCGGGAAAAAATTTGTCATCTCGACGGGGTCGAAACCGACAGTTCCTCCAATCGATGGACTCGATCAAGTCCCATACTTAACGAACGAAACGGTCTTTGAAGAAGAGACGCTCCCGGAGAGCCTGATTGTCATCGGCGCCGGAACGGTCGGACTTGAATTGGCCCAGTCCTTTGTCCGACTCGGCTCACAAGTGACCGTGCTAGAGGCGCAGGATGATTTCCTACCTAAAGAAGACGAGGACGTCGCCACCTATTTGAAATCTCAACTCGAGATGGCGATGCGCTTGAAAATCGGCGTAAAGGTCAATCGAGTCGATGAGGTCGATGGCCGCATTCGTGTCACGACAGAGGTGAACGGCGAAACGGTCGAATATGAAGCGGACAAACTGCTGATGGCGACGGGTCGCGTTCCCCGAATCGATGCGCTCCGTCTCGACCGGGCGAACGTTCAGGTGACGAAAGGGTATATCGATGTCTCGTCGTCATATCGGACGTCACAATCTCATATCTTTGCGATTGGAGATACGATCAAGACGCTCCCATTCACACACGCCGCTGGAGAAGAAGGGAAGGCGGTTGTCGCGAACGCGCTCTTTGGATTATGGAACAAGGTCGACTATAGTAAGCTCCCGTGGATCACATTCACAGACCCTGAGGTGTTCCACGTCGGGATGACGGAGAGAGAAGCGCGCGAGCGTTACGGTGACGACATTGAGACGTATGAAGCGAAACTGTCCGAAGTGGACCGTTTCATTGCTGAACGCCAAGAAGCAGGCTTTGTCAAAGTGATTACGAAGAAAAATGGAAAAATCATCGGAGCTCATGCAGTCGGTGAATCGGCGGGGGATTGGATGCAAATTGTCGTTTATGCGATGCAACGTGGTGACAAAATCGGGAAGCTGTCTCGTATGATTTACCCGTATCCGTCGCGAAGTGAGGCCGTGAAGAAAGTGACAGACCTTTACTGGCGGAAACGATTGTTCGAAAGCCCACTCACCGAACTGGCGAGACGCTACTTTAAATTGATGCAATAACACAAATCACCCACTCGAACGAGTGGGTGATTGTTAGTTTGGTAAGGTGATGGTTTCAATCATCTTTGGTTCGCCCTCAGAAAGGTCGACGAGTGGTTTGATCAACACCTCGACACGTCGGTTTTTAGAGCGACCTTCTTCTGTATCGTTCGTCGCGATCGGTTTAAACTCACCGTAACTCGCGAGCGTGAATTGAGCCGGGTTCAAGGCATCATTTGCCAAAAGGCCACGCATGAACGCGGTCGCACGTGCCGAACTGAGTTCCCAGTTTGACGGGAAACGTGCTGTATTGATTGGAATGTTATCCGTATGGCCGGAGACGACAATCTCTCGCTTGCCCGCCTTCTCTAAAATTTGACTGATGTTTTGTGCGACGTTACGAGCATCAGCATCGAGAGTCGCCTCTCCTAAGTTGAACAGGGCACGGTCTTGAATCGTCAAGACGAGACCACTTGAATTGATTGTCGCTTTGATTTGGCTTTCGAGACCGTTCTTTTTAATGTATTTGTTTACATCTTCTTTTAACTCGTCAAGTTGAGCCAATTCATACGTCCGTGGGTTGGCGGTCGTATTGGTTTTGTCTGTGCGACTGATGTCACTGTTTGAGGCAGTCGAAGCTTGAAAGACGCTGACGCCTCCAGAGAACACCTGGTTGAAAGACTGTGACATTTTCTCAAGCTTTGTCTGGTCGATGTTACTCGATGCGAATAGTACGATGAAAAGCGCGAGCAACAGTGTCAACAAGTCGGCGTAAGGAATCAGCCAGCCTTCGGGAATATGTTCTTCATGATCATGCTTCTTTTTGCGCTTCATAGTCAGCTCGCTCCTTTGGAGACAAATACACAGACAGTTTATCTTCTAGCGTTTTTGGAGATTCACCACTTTGAATCGATAAAATCCCTTCAATCATCATTTCCTTGATGATGACTTCACTCTTCGAATACTGCTTCAACTTGTTTGCAAACGGGAACCAAAGCACATATCCGGTGAAAATCCCGAAAAGTGTCGCGACGAAGGCCGCAGAAATGGCATGTCCGAGCTTTTCGATATCAGATAAGTCTTTCAAGGCAGCAATCAATCCGATAACGGCTCCGAGTACCCCAAGTGTCGGGGCATATGTCCCGGCTTGAGTGAAGATATCAGCGTTTGCTTTATGACGCTGTTCCATATTTTCGATGTCGCGTGACATGACTTCCGCAATATATTCGGAAGGTTGACCGTCGATGACCATCATCATGCCTTGGCGTAAAAATGGTTCTTCGACTTGTTCAAGTGCCGTTTCGAGGGAGAGGAGTCCCTCTTTTCGGGCTTGGGTCGACAAGTCGACGAATTGCGTGAGCAATCCGGACTTGCTTGGGAGTTCTTGTTTTTTGAACAAGATTTTAAACAGTTTTGGAACATTCTGAAGTTGTTCCTTCGATACAGCGATACTGACAGCCGCGGCTGTACCGACGAAAATGATAACCATTGCGGCAGGGTTGATCAGCGGCGCAACACCTGCCCCTTTTAATAGCATTCCACCGACGAGGGTGAGGAACCCGAGTATGAGTCCGACTAACGTAACGACATCCATGTCTTTGTTTTCCACCTTTCCGAAATAAATCAGGACAAAAAAGCGAGAGACGCCACTCGTCTCCCGCAACATGCGTTCCCGATGATTAAGCGCCGTTTTCATCAATCAGCATTTGAATGCTGATATTTCGTTCTTCACGCTCTATATCGGTTAATACATCGTATTTTTTTAACAATGCGTACAATTGATTCACGACTTCTTGCTCGAGTGACCAATTGAGTAACTCTTCTAGCTGAAAATAAAGGTGAGCGGGCATACATTGTGACTGGCGCTCCAACCTTCGTGAGACATCCTCTATCGAATGATCTACCGTACTAGGGTCCACGGTTTCATTCAACCTCCTCAACATTCTTAAAGTCTATCTCCCATAATACCAAAAAATCGAAGAAAACGTTAGAGATACATTTTCTTGTTGGCATTTATAAAAGCTAGGAGTAACATGGGGCTTAGAATAATAGAAGTGAAGGGGATGTCGTGATGCGACATAGATTGTCAGCGCGTGAGTTGCGCTTGAAACGAATCGAGGTGCTTTACCGAGTCGTATTTGAAAAACCTGCCCGTTTTATCGCGGGAGGATTTTTACTGGCGATTTTTATTGGGGCCACTCTTTTATATATGCCATTTGCGCAAGAAGAATCGGTTTCTTGGATTGATTGTTTGTTTATCGCAACGTCTGCCGGAACGGTCACTGGACTATCGACAGTCGACATCGGCTCCTCGTTTACCCTGTTTGGTGAATTGGTCATTGTCGCCCTCATCCAAATCGGGGGTCTTGGGTTTATGACAATCGCCTTGATGTTGTTAAGTGTATTAGGCAAGAAAATCGGATTAAAACAACGAATTTTGTTACAAGAATCATTGAATTTAGCCGGACCGGGGGGGACAGTTCGTCTCGTTCGGAACATCGTCTTCACGACAGTCATCGTGCAGTTTATCGGGATGTTGTTTTTGACGTTCGAGTTGTTTAGTACAGAGAACTATTCTTTTGGAACAGCACTTTATTACGGTTTCTTCCATGCAGTGTCTGCCTTTAATAATGCGGGATTCGCATTATTTCCAGACAGTCTCATGTCATTTGAGCAGAACACGGCCATCATTGTGACCATCGCCCTCATGATTATGATTGGAGGTCTTGGATTCACGACGATTGCCGATGCCACGGAAGTGAGAGGCTGGAAACGTCTCGCCCTCCATTCAAAAATCATGATTTTGTCACTCTTGGTCATCAATGGTGTCGCTTGGTTCGTCCTCATGATGTTTGAATGGGTATCGAACGAAGGGGTATTGTATGGTCGCTCCCTCGGTGAGGCGTTACATGTGACGTTCTTCCAAGCCGTGACGACAAGGACGGCCGGCTTCAATTCCATTGATATCGCGACCATGGCTCCAGCCTCGATCGGTTTGATTTTGATTCTGATGTATATCGGGGCAGGAGCGGCTTCGACCGGGTCGGGGATCAAAGTGACGACGCTTGCCGTTATCTTTGCGGATATGTGGGCCTTCATCGCAGGTAAGAAAGAAACGGTCATCATGGAGCGCACGATTGATGCGTTTCAAATCAAAAAGGCATACGTCGTCGCCATCTCAAGTTTCTTTTTCATTATGATGATCACGACACTCGTCATTTTGTCGAACGGCCACATTCCGGCGACTGCCATTCTATTCGAGACGGTCTCGGCGTTTGGGACAGTAGGGTTATCGCTCGGCATCACAGCGGAATTGAATGATGCCGGGAAGGGGCTGATCATGTTCATGATGCTTCTCGGACGTGTCGGATCGTTGACCATTCTCTTTACCGTCGCACGTCAAGCCGACCGGAAGATTCGCTATCCGAAAGAGAAGATTTTGATTGGTTGAACATGTATTGTAGGCTGCATTCCTCATGAAGGAGTTGCAGCCTTTTTTGAGGTATCGTAGTCAAGAGCGACACAGATTTTTGATGGTCTTCATCGTATGCAATAATTGGTATATAATGGGTTAAGGAATGAATCGATAAAGGAGGATTTGGACTTGTTATCTTGGCTCGGTATGACAAAAGGTGAGAAGACAGGGCGCCCGTTCTTCGGGGATGTGTCGAAGCGAGCGGTAACGCTTGTGTTACTCTCCTCGTTGATGTTGATGTATGGTGTGAAGTCGCTATTGGTTTACCTGATTCCAACTGCATACTTGGAGGATGCGATCGTTGCGGTTCTTCCTGGTATCGTAGAGCTCCTTGTGGCATTGGTCTATATCCTCGTCCTCGAGCGTCTGCTTCACGATCAAGCGGTGTCTCGTAACGACGCGGATGAGATATAAACAAGTGTACGATGATTCACGGCGTATACTTGTTCATTTAATTTCAATCATAGTTGAAGCCCTGACGAATCAGGGCTTTTTGTGTGCCATATAATAATGGACAATCTCAGGGAGGTAATCCTGGAGGTCTGGACATACGATGCCCGTTCCGTCGAGTGCCCGTATCGTTTGTGTCGTGTCAAAGTGAACAGGATGTTTAAAGTACTCCAATAGTTCGTGAGGAACCTCAAGTCGCTTGGCACCATTCCAAGCAGTAAATGCCGCGTCAGCAACGGCATGAGGAACGGTTCCGCGAGGAGAACGCTGAAACATCGTCTCATGCAACATACGATATACCTCTCGTGCGCCATGTGGGAATGGGTCCGTCAAATGAAATGTCCGCTTCAGGCCGTTTGGAGAATGAGCTAGGAAAGCGGTCGCTTCTACTACATAATCGTACGGAACGAGGTTTACCTCAACATTCGCCCGCCCGATGTAAGGGAGTGGTCGCATCTGCTGGAGTTGTGTCATCAATTGTAAGACGAAATAGACACCGTCGAACTTTTTCGTTTCGCCCGTGCGACTATGTCCGATTACGATCCCAGGACGAATGACAGTGATTGGCATGCCACCCATTTCTCTTGAAACGAGTGCCTCTGCTTCATATTTAGTCGCCTCATAATGATTTTTAAACTGGACCCGATGCCATAATTCATTTTCATAAACCGTCCCACGGCGACGTCCGGCGATATAGGCGGTACTGAAGTACACATAACGCTTCAATTGTTTCGAGCGTTTGGCGAACGCGGTCACATGTTTGGTTCCGAGTATATTGACGCGATAACCGATGTCATAAGGAATACTCAAGTCATATGCGGCGGCGAGATGGAAAATGTAATGTACATCGCGTTCAATGACAGACCGCATAATCGGGTCGAGAATCACTTCGGGTAACGTGATGTCTGCTTCAACAAGGACGAGCTGGTGCGGTGCAAGCGACGTCGTTGACAGTAGCGTATCTCGTAGCTCTTCTGCATCACGTTGTTGGTTCGGAAGATGCAAGGCGTAGATGACTCCGATTTGATGCGGTAACGAAGCGAGGTGTTCAATTAATTTTCCTGCTAAAAAACCAGGGAACCCGGTAAAGGCGTAATTGTTCATGACGTTTCCTCCGCTAAATCTAATGTGAATGTGAAAGTCGACCCTTTTCCGACAGTCGATTCCACTTCGATGCTTCCACCATGTGATTCGATAATTTCTTTACAAATCGACAAACCAAGACCGGTTCCACCAATTTTACGTGTATCCGAATTATCGACCCGATAAAATTTTGTGAATAATTTTTCGAAGGCGTGCTCCGGAATCCCGATACCGAAATCACGAATGGATACATGCGCTTGATTGTGGTCTTGTCGGACTCGTACTTCGATTTCCTGTCTATTCGGGGAATACTTAATCGCATTTGAAATCAAGTTGACGAGAACTTGCTCGATGCGATCGCGGTCGGCAACGAGATGCAAGTCATCATCCGCATTATCGAAATGAATGGTATGATCACTCGTTTCGCGGAAGCGTTCAATCACTTCTAAGACAAGTTCATTCAAAGCGAAATGATCTTGTTTATATTCTTGGTGACCATCTTCCATGCGTTGGATGTCCAAAAAGTCGTTGAGTAGGGCGGTCAATCGTTTCGCTTCCCGCGACATCGTCTTCAAGAAGCGCTCTCGTTTTTCAGGCGTCAAATCTCGAGCGAGCATCAATTCAATATATCCCGATAATGAGGAAAGAGGAGTTCTTAGTTCATGTGAGACCGTGCTCACCAGTTCATTTTTAATCTGGTCCATCCGCTCTTCCTCGGTTCGGTTACGGAACACAAACAAGAATCCACTATCCATACCGATTTGTCGTTTTGTATCCATCGTCGTTCCATACATCTCATAGTATTCTTCATCTCGATCGTTTGGCTGTGGGATGGAGAAACGCATCGATACTTCACGCGCTGTCCCATCGAGAAGTTGATCCATCTTTCGTAGCATCTCGCTCCTGTCACGAGGACGGAACGTGGAGAGGAGCGGGATACGCTCCTGAATTTTATTTGGAGCGATGCCCGGTAAGTCCATGAGTCGTCTTGCGTGGACGTTCATGAACAAGACACTCCCGTTCGATTCGGTCAAAACGAACGCTTCATTCGATGCTTGTAAGATTGACTGGATGATATCGCGCTGACGGGCGATGGCATTTTTTTCACGTTCGAGCATACGCTCTACTTTTTTACGGTCGCTGATATCACGCATGACCGCGACTCGTAACGTTTGCCCTTGATACGTCACTTCTTTCGGATACACCTCTAGTTCTAAGAACGTTCCATCTTGCCGACGACCAATCACTTCGTATGGCGTTTGAATGTGATTGCGAATGCGTCGCAACACATCGGCCCGGTACCCTTCCGCGATAAACTCGATAGTCTGGCGTCCCATCATTTGCTCTGCAGGGATTTTAAAGATGGATTCCGCCGCCTTGTTCGCATCGAGAATCATCCCATCTTCATGGAACAGAACGGCTTCGATGACCGATTCGGCAAACATGCGATAACGCTGTTCCTTATAACGGAGCTCACGTTTCAACTCAATCTCGGAACTCACATCAAATACGAAGAAAAAGAAGCCGATGAGTTGCTCTTGCTCATAAACGGGATGCATGAACAATTTGCCGATGAAATGTGTCCGATCTTTACATTGAAACTTCCATTCCCGGTCTCCTTTGTCGAGTGCGAGGCGCAACATTTGTTCGAACGATAGCAACCGTTCCGTCTCGTCTTGATAAGCAGAGCGCTTTTCACTTAATTCTCTCGATTCAAATAAAGCGAACGGTGTCATTTCGTAAAGCACTTCATGGGGCGCATAGCCAAACAGTTCCGTGGCCCCCTGATTGAAACGAGTAATCAACAGATTCGCATCCGTCATGATCATCGCCATGTCGAGTTCAGTATGCATCATCGCCTCAAAAGCGTTGTGTTGAATCGTCACGCGTGTATCATGAGGCAATGGCTCAATGGAGAGGATATATTGATTTTCCCACGGAATGGCGTGTACTCGCATCGTTGGCAGTTCATACATCCAAGGCAGTCCTTGTTCCATCCGACGAGACAATTCCATCGTAATCGGTGACTGATTGACCATATGGAAAAGGTTCGAACGTCTCTGTAGATTCTCAGGAAACTGCTCGAGAAACGGACGGTTTGCCTGAACGATTGTTCCATCTTTCTGTATTAACGCAACTCCGTAAGGTAATGCATGTAGTAACTCACTTTGGAGATTGGCATGATTCTCCATGAACAGTCATCCCTCCTTCGCGGTGTCAGACGAGCACATCTTCTATATCATTCGACAGATCCCCCTTTCATTTCCTGCCCTCAAAACGGTAAAGTGAGGGAGAGGAATTGGAAAGGAAAGATGAGCATGATTGGATTACTCATTGGGATCATCGGTGCCATATGTTTATGGTGGTTCGAGGCACCGCTTTGGAGCAGCGTACTGCTTCTCTTGCTTGGAATTGCATGGTTTATATGGAAAGTAAGGCTGTCGACCATCGACCGCATTGATCGGATGGATGGTCGGGAGTTTGAATTATTTTTAGAGGAAGTGTTCACCGCGCTTGGTTACACGGTCACGGTGACTCCAGCATCACGTGACTTTGGTGCTGACTTGTTATTGGAGACACCGGATGGATGGTCGATTGCCGTTCAAGCAAAGCGTTATGAAAAGACGGTCGGACTCGAAGCGGTTCAACAAATTGCAGCGGCCGTTCCCTATTATCAAGCACACGAAGGCTGGGTCGTGACGAACTCGAATTTCACGGACAGCGCATACGAATTGGCAGCGCCAAATCAAGTTCGTCTGATTGCAAGAATGGAGCTTGAAGAACTCTTAAAAGAAGCGGGATATAAGCGATGAGAATAGGCTTGTTCACAAGTTCGACAGAATCCAAATGATGTCGAAAAAAAAGGGTTGTCTTTTTCTTTAAACGATGCAATAATCATCTTCGTCATATGAAATATGTAGTAGTTGAAACGAGATAAAAACTACACAGAGAAACGATTGGGGTTTTCAGTAATACCCGACCGTACACATACAAACAATCACGGTTGGAACGTGCTAGGAGGAAAAAGCGGTGCGCAAATTAATTTATGTAAAAGGTTGCGTCTTTACACAAGGTGAGGCGACCATTTATGACGAGACAAATGATGCGATCGGATCTGTTCACCGCGACGCGGAAGGCAGTGTCCAAGTGCACAATTTGTCTGGACGACAGATCGCTCATGGGAAATACATCCCAAACTGCCAAAAATGGGTCGTGATGAACCATGATGGACAGGCGATTGGTCAATTGAAAGACAAGTTCTCGTTATTCGGGAAAAAGTGTGAGTACAACGTCTATGAACGCGGACTCTTCACGATTCAATATGATGTGGAACGTCACAAGTTTAGCGTTCGCGACAAAGCAGGTAAACTTGTCGCGGAACTACGGAAACAAGAAGACGATACGTTCTGCTTAACGAAAGAAGCCGATCAGTTATCGATGTTCGAACTCCTTTCCGTCTTAAAGACGTTAACGGTCAAATCACGGATGCCGCTCGCAGCATCTGTCTCATAACGATGACGAGCACCGGTCAAGAGACCGGTGTTTTTTGATACGAAAAAACCGTCTCATCAAATGAAACGGTTCAAATAGTGCTTGGCCTCGAGTTCGAGTGTCGTCACCCGATGTGCGTATAGACAAAGCTTCAAGACGTGAATGATATTTGGATGTTCATAGTTCATCTTTTCGAGCGAACGCTTCGCCCGTGTATCGAGAAGGTCGATCGGGCTTGTTGACTTCGCATACTCCGCGTAAAGTCGATAAAAATCAATCGGTTTGATGAAGTCGTCTTCGTCCCGGTCAGGGTTGTTGAAGATGAGCGCCAACAAGGAACTCGTCTCTTCGAGGGAAAAAAGGTGTTTCAAGTCATCAAGGAGATAAATGATTGCCGCTTGATGCAAGGAATACTTTTTACCGATTCGTGGGACACCGATGATTTTACGAACTTCACGCTTCGTCCAGTTTTGAATCGTCGTCGCAGAGAGATGCTCTCCGGTCAGTGCGTTAGCGAGAGCGACGATTTGGTTAATCGATAAGCCGTTCTTTTCAATATGAAACAAGTGGATTTTTCGAAGCTCTTTTGGGAAATGTTCACGCACGTCTTCAGGGAAGAGGGCGATGGCTCGCTCGATTTCTCCGACCTGCATAAAATGAAGGCAATCTGCCAAAGTTTGAATTGAAGTTGCGTCGCGCATACGGCCACCCTTTCTATCGCCAACAGCGTACGTTGGCTATACAGTCATTTGACCTCATTCTACCAAATGTTTGAAAAGTAAGCTAGGATGGGCACTGATTAAGGTATAATGACGGTATCATACACACTCTATATATGAAGGTGGTCAAGCAATGAATGAATGGATTAGTTCGATTCTTTCCATTGTAGTCGTCCTCGTGTTTCTCGTGGGTCTCGAACACGTCGGGAAGCGTCTGGGATGGACGGATGAAACGATTCGAAAAAGTGTACATATCGCAGTCGGGCATTGGTCGTTATTAGCAGTTTGGTTAATGGATTCATGGTACGTCGCGGCAGTCCCGCTCATTTTCTTCACATTTGCGAATGCGGTCCTGTTATATAAAAGCCCGTCACCGGTGCATCAAACGGAACGAAAATCATTCGGGACTGTATACTATCCGATTGCATTGCTCATTATCTTATACTTCTTCTTCGAGTCCGAGCCGATCGCATTTTTAGCCGGATCACTCGTGCTCGCCTGGGGGGATGGAATGGCTGCACTCATCGGACGCAAATATGGGACGGTCATCTATGATTTATATGGACAAAAGCGTTCTTTCCAAGGAAGCATTGCCATGTTTCTAAGCTCATATGCTGTCTTATTTTTATTGTTTTTGTGGAATGATGTCGTCCTTTGGCAAGTGGTAACATATGGGTTTATCATTTCCATCATCGCTACACTAACTGAAGCGATTTCATATCGAGATTGGGATAACTTTACAATTCCAATCATTGTTGCCATTGCGACATCACTATTGCTATAAACTAATCATGAATTTGTAAGAAAAACGTTGCTTGTCACGTCCAATAATCATTTGTATACTGTGATTCGTACTGAAACCATTCAGTGACGTGCTCGGAACGAATGAAGTGGGACCGAGACACTGATTAAATAGAACATAAAGGATTGAGTGAACGCATGAGCTTTTTACAGCAACTTCAAATGATCATTCCGGCCGAGCGCGTCCTTCAAGACGAGCCATTGTCGGCACACACGTATACAAAACTAGGGGGCAAAGCAGATTACTTCGTGGCTCCACACACGTACGAAGAAGTGCAGGCCGTCTTAAAACTGGCCCACCAAGAAGCGATGCCGTTTATGATTCTTGGCTTCGGTTCAAACTTGATCGTCCGCGATGGCGGCATCCGTGGAATCGTTTTGAACTTGAATGAACTCGACTCGATTCGTCGGGAAGGGAATCAAATAATTGCCCAGGCAGGAGCAGCGATTATCGACGTCTCACGTCAAGCACTGGCAGAGGGATTATCGGGCCTCGAGTTCGCATGTGGGATCCCTGGGACGGTCGGTGGTGCCGTCTACATGAACGCAGGTGCATACGGCGGAGAAACGAAAGACGTCATCACATCTGCGACGGTATTGACGCAGGATGGTCAAGTACTTCATTTATCTAAAGACGAACTCGATCTTGACTATCGAACGAGCCGTGTCTCAAAAGAGGGCTTGATCGTACTCGAGGCAACGTTCGAACTAGAACCGAAAAACTATGAATTAATCAAAGAAGTCATGGACGACTTGACGTATAAACGTGAATCGAAACAACCGCTTGAATACCCTTCGTGTGGTAGTGTGTTCAAACGTCCGCCTGGCTATTTTGCCGGCAAGTTGATTCAAGACTCTGGACTGCAAGGCAAACGCATCGGAGGAGCGGAAGTCTCGCTCAAGCATGCTGGGTTCATCGTCAATATCGATGAGGCGACGGCGACAGAGTACATTTCACTCATCCGTCACGTCCAGGCGACCGTTAAAGAGAAATTTGAAGTGGAATTAGAGCCGGAAGTGAAAATCATCGGGGAAGATATCGCCGTTGAGAACGCATAACGCATAATTAAAGAAGGAATCGGACGATGGCGTTCGGTTTCTTCTTTTTTTATATAGAAAAAGACGATGAGAACGGGCATCTCATCGTCTTAAAGGTTAAGCTTGTGTTTGTTTTGAGACCGCCTCATGGGCCGGAACGAACGGATATTCCAAATCACGTGCAACCGCTTCATACGTGACCGTTCCATTGATGACGTTTAGGCCTTTGAGAAGTGCCTCGTTTTCAAGAAGTGCTGGGAATACGCCTTTTTGCGCACACTCGATGATATATGGCATCGTCGCGTTTGTCAGACCCATTGTCGAAGTGCGTGGCACGGCACCTGGCATGTTAGCGACGGCGTAGTGTTGCACGCCATAACGCTCATACGTTGGCGCATCATGCGTCGTGATATGGTCGATCGTCTCACAAATCCCACCTTGGTCGATGGCGACGTCGACGATGACCGAACCAGGCGACATGCGCTGTACCATTTCTTCCGTGACGAGTTTCGGTGCTTTTGCTCCTGGAATGAGCACGGCACCAATCACAAGGTCACTCTCAGCCACTTGTTTCGCAATGTTGTATTTATTTGAGATCAACGTATTGATTGTGTTTCCGAACAAGTCGTCGATTTGACGAAGACGAGCCGGGCTAATGTCCATCAACGTCACGCTCGCCCCAAGACCAATTGCGATTCGAGCTGCATTCGTTCCAACGACACCGCCTCCGATGACCGTGACGTTCGCACGAGGCACGCCTGGGAGACCAGACATCAAGATTCCTTTTCCACCATGTGGTTTTTCAAGGATTTGAGCTCCGATTTGCGCAGCCATACGTCCTGCCACTTCACTCATCGGTGTGAGGAGTGGTAACGTGCGATCCACTTCTACTGTCTCGTAGGCGATGGCTGTAATCCCAGAATCGACGAGCGCTTTCGTTAATTCTGGCTCTGCCGCAAGGTGTAAATAGGTGAAGAGCGTCAAGTCAGGACGGAAGTATTGATACTCAGACGGCTGTGGTTCTTTTACTTTGAGAGCGAGTTCGACGCCTTCCCAAACTTCTTTCGCCGTTTCAAGAATCGTTGCACCGGCATCAATATATTCCATATTCGTGAATCCGCTACCGAGACCGGCATTCGTTTCGACGAATACATCATGACCAAGCTCCGTTAACATAAATGCACCCATCGGTGTTAAGGCCACCCGATTTTCATTGTTTTTAATCTCTTTTAATACCCCGATTTTCATGGAACATTCCCCTTTCATTCCGTTGACACAATTTGTTCACACCCCTAGTATAGACCCATTTGAAAACGCTGTCTTTAGCATGGATTCTAAAAACGAAGACGCTAACTTTGTGAAAAATCACAAAGTTAGCGTCTAGTCTTCTAATCGATATTGACCAGCCTTAATGGCTAAATAAATCATGGATCTTTCTGGTAAGGAAACTTGTGTGATATTCGTCAACTCTTCGATGCGGCGAATCCGGTACAGAACGGTATTCGGATGAATATGAAGATGAGCGGCGACTCGTTTGACGTTCCCATCAAAATAAAAATACCATTCGAGCGTCTTCACGAGTTCGGTCTGATGGGATGAATCATAATGCTGCAACCGTTCGACTGTCGGGTGGGTCTCCAGTCGGAGTCCGATACGTCGAGCGAGTTCCGGGACGAGTTGATAAATGCCGATCTGCTCGAAGGCACGGGAAGTCGATAGTTCGAGCGGGAACTTGCGACGCAGCGTGGTAACCCGTCGCGCTTCTTCGGCTGCGGCATATAACATGTCACTTTCGAAAAAACGTCGGCTGATGCCAAGACGTGGTTCGGATTCGCTGAACTTGTCTTGAAGCAATTGTTCGAACCGTTCCGCCCAGGCTATGAGTACAGTCTCTTCATCGGAGAGTTCAGACTTCATATAATGCCAGACGAGTAGCTGCTGACCGTCGATGGCATGTAAAACGACTTCAATTGACTCTTGCGTCGCAAGCACATAGTGAAGGCGTTCCGCAAGTTGAGGGGTGATCGGTTGAGCACATTCGATGACCGTCAACCGACTGGCGACGGCAATCGGAGCAAGTTCGTTCAATCGTTCGCGATTCGCATCCGTCAGGGTCGGGGAAGCGAGGACATCTAATAAGAAGCGTTCGAGCTCGGCGCTGATTCGTCGCTCGTGCATCGCGATGGTCATAAGCAGCTTTTTGGCGATGGTCGCCCCTTCTTGCAAGATGGCTAATTCTTGAGTACTGAACGGATTTGTCCGAGCTAAGCTCCAAATATAGCCGAGTACTTCATCATGTTGTTTGATGACGATTGCGGCGCGTTCCCCAAGACCGACGGCGAGACGGGCCGGGATGACGACCGGTTCATTTTGGTCGATGACTTCTTGTAAAATACCACTCTCCCATAGGTCTTCGATGACAGCTTCTGGGACACGACGCCCGATGATGGTCGCAATCCTGGCCGGGTCGGTCGAATCCGGATGTGTACTATAGGCGAGCAACTGGTGGTGGCGATTCTCAATCGTGATCGGTGCTCGAATCGCTTGACCAATCGCTTCGGCGAGTGTATCGAGAGACTCATAAGATTTCTGCAAAAAAGGCATGTCGATTCCTCCTCTCTCTTGAGTATACCGTCTTCTTTGTGAAACTTCACAAAAAGAATCAAGAGTGTGAGAAATGACATACCTTCTGCGATTACATTGGGAAAAGCAGTCCGACGACGAGACCGAGTAACGCTCCGACAATGACTTGGAACGGCGTATGGCCGACGAGTTCATTCAAGAGTGGGGTCTCATGTTTAATTCCTTTGAAATAATCGTTCAAGAGCCGTGCTTGGAAACCGACCGCCTGCCGAACTCCGGTCGCATCATACATGACGATAGTGGCAAAGACGACAGCGAGAGCGAATAGACTCGAGTCAATGCCTTCCATTCGCCCAATCGCGGTAGCGAGTGCGACGACGGTAGACGAGTGCGAACTTGGCATGCCTCCTGAAGCGAACATGATTTCAATTTCAAAATCTCTTGTTTTAATGAGTTCAGTTACGAGCTTAGCCGCTTGGGCGATAAACCAAGCGAGAATCGCAGCGAGTAAAGGTTCGTTAAACATGCGTGCATTCACTTCCTGTCTGACATAGTATCTTCACTATACCCGAAAGAGGCGCAAGCTAGACGTTAAGATTTCGTCAAAAAAAGATGTCTTGGACACGTTCTCCAAGACATCTTCTGGTCGATTTTTGTTACCCGACTACTCCTTCAGTCTCCTGAAGTTTCTCTGCAATGTTATCGATGATATAACGGTTGCGTGGGTGTTCTTGACACTCCTTCGAGCATGAACGCATTTGTTTCGGTTCACACTCTTCACAACAGAAATGCTGTGCATTGCACTCCGGGTTGGCACAATTAACGTAACGAACCGTCTCTGTCCCACAGTGCATACAGTGTGAGACGACAGATGGGTTCACGGAGTTAACCGGGACATTGATCCGTTCGTCAAAGACATAGAGCTCGCCTTCCCAGTCCTCTCCTTTTGTCGCTTCATCTTTACCATACATTGCGACGCCACCTTTTAGGTGGAAGATGTTGTCGTGACCTTGGTCACGCATATATGCTGTAAATTTCTCGCAACGGACGCCACCGGTACAGTACGTGAGAAGTGTTTTCCCTTCGTAGAGGTCCTTGTTCTCTTCGAGCCATTCCGGCATGTAACGTGAAGCCTCTACATCGATTTTGATCGCATTTTTAAAGTGACCAAGTTCGTACTCGTAGTTGTTACGAACGTCGAGGATGACGACATCATCACGATTCATCATCTCTTTCCATTCTGCTGGTTCGAGGTATGCACCGTGTTGTTTCGGTACATCAAACTCGCCATCAAAGCGCCACGTCACGAGCTCTTTCTTGTGACGGACAAAAATTTTCTTGAAGGCATGCTCTTCGACTTCATCGATTTTGAACTCGATATCGCTGAAGAGAGGGTTTGCTTTCAAGTCATTCATGTACTGCTCGGTTTGCTCCCAAGTACCAGAGCACGTCCCGTTGATTCCTTCGGAGGAAATCAAGATGCGTCCTTTGATGCCGAGGTCCTTACAATACTTCAAATGTTCTTGCGTGAGTGTTTCTGGGTCTTCGATGTTGACGTACTTATAGTACAGCAAGACCCGCATTGGTTTTGTTTCCATGTTGTGTTGCTCCCCTGTGTTCAGTTTTTTGCAGGAAAACGAACGTTGGGTTGTGTCGTTCGACGAATAGACTTGCCTGCAACCACAAGTCCATTATTATATGATAAATATCACGACGAATTTTCGCAAATGGTTTTTAATTTTTTTTGACGAATGCAGGGAGATGCGTCTTGTAAATCGAATTCGGGTAATAGAGTAGTAACGAAAGTTGAAGGTGGAACGACTATGCTTAATTCTCTCCAACAGTACATCATCCAATTGATTGAATGGCTTCAAGGTTTGCCTGGTGGTCCATGGGCTGGACTCGGTGCACCGTTTTTAGAAGCGATTTTTCCATTTTTACCACTCGTCTTAATCATCTCTGCCAATGCAGCGACATACGGCTTTCTGTTAGGCGTTCTCTTATCCTGGATCGGGAACCTTCTTGGAACCATCGTCGTTTTTGCGGCTGTCCGTTACGTTTTCCGCAAACCGATGACGCGCTGGCTCGAAAAACATAAGGCGGCGGTCTATTGGTTGGAACGAATCAATCATATGAGTCCGATCTCGCTCGGATTCTTATATTCTCTCCCGTTCATCCCGGTCAGTTTGATCACGTATTTATTGGCGCTCATTCAGATGCCGCTCCGTACGTTCATCATGGCGGCAGGATTCGGGAAACTGCTCGTCGTCGTGATTTTCTCTGTCATCGGGGACCAGTGGGAGGAATTTATCCAAAGTCCATTTCGTTTATCGATGCTCGGTCTACTTTTGGTCGCATTATGGGCCATCAGCCGGGGGCTAGAAGAAGTGCTCAAACGACGCGCTTTCAAGAAACGGAACGAGCGGTTGAAACAAGAGATGGTCACGAAACGACAAACACCCCTTTGAACAAGGGGTGTTTTCACTTATGACTGTTTTTTAAAACGTGGGAAATTGAATGCGATGGCGATTCCTCCACAAATAAAGAGTAGGAACGGATAGAACATGAACGGGACGAGGTCCGGCGATGCGGTCTTCGTCAATTCTGCAGCGATGAGTAATTGAGCTCCGTACGGAAGAATCCCTTGTACCCCACATGAGAAGATGTCGAGTACGCTTGCTGATTTCTTCCGTTCGATGTCATACTCGTCCGCGATGTTCGCTGCAAGTGGACCGGCTACGAGAATGGAAATCGTATTGTTCGCCGTCGCTACGTTTGTCGCACTGACAAGTCCGGCGATGCTCCATTCGGCACCGGCACGTTTTTGAATACGAGATGTCAACGCGTCACGTAAATACGTGAGTCCGCCGTTGTGTGAGATGAGACCGACGAGTCCACCCATGAGTAATGTCAGGAATGAAATTTCGGCCATGCTAATCATCCCGTCCGCAATAGCTGTCACAAACGCCGTGACGGATAGGCTTCCATCTAGGAGACCGATGATGCCGGTGAGCGTGATGCCACCTAACAGAACCAAAATGACGTTCAGTCCTGTCAATGCGAGTCCGATGACGGCAAGATACGGAATCAGTTTGTACCATTCGAATGCGGCGACATCGACCGTTGACTCCCCATTTGACAAGACGGCGAGTAAAACCGTCGTGATGATGGCGGCCGGTAACACGATCCAGAAATTCGTGCGGAATTTATCACGCATGTTCGTTCGTTGCGTCCGGACGGCAGCGATGGTCGTGTCTGAGATGAACGAGAGATTGTCCCCGAACATCGCCCCTCCGACAACGGCTGCGGCAGCGATGGCGACATTGACGCCACTCTCTTCATGGATACCGAGGGCGATCGGTGCAAGTGCCGCAATTGTACCCGTCGACGTTCCCATCGCCATTGAAATGAAGGCGGCGATGACGAAGAGTCCGCTCAAGAGAAGCGAAGGTGGTAATAGAGTCAAGGCGGCGTTGACCGTTGCATCGATTGCCCCGATGGCTTCCGCTACCGTTGAAAAGGCGCCAGCCAGTAAGAAAATGAAAATCATGATGATGATGCCCGGATTGCCGGCTCCTTGCGCGATGCGCTCGACGGTTTGGGTGGCACTTCCTTTTGTCATGAATGCCGCAACCATCAAGGCGATGATGGCTGCGACGAGTACCGGAAACTTATAAAAGTCTCCGTAATAGACACCCGCCCCGATGAAGAAGAGTAAGAAGACGAGTAACGGCAAGAGTGCCCATTTGTTTGCTGTTGGTTGTTCCAAAATAATCACCTCACTAAAAAATAAGAAGGACCCTTTTCTGAGAAAAAGGTCCTTCGTGCGAAATACCCTTTTCATCTTTCGAGCAATGCGCCCGCTGGATTTGGCACAGGTTCCCCGCTGCCGAGACTTCTCAGGGCCAGTCCCTCCGTCTCTCTCGATAAAAAGTGAATCTATCCAATTAGTAAACACGTTCCCTAACGTACCTGTTTCAAATCTGCTTGTCAACTTAAAAACTCCCCAATTCGATGTGAGAAAGGGGAGTTTACGTCGTTAAATTGTTGAAGTGCGCCACACGGTTACGTCCCGCGTATTTCCCACCGACATATAGCGCACGGTCCGCGTTTCGAATCGTATCGTCTAATCGCTTATTTCCAAACGCATCGATTGTATCGATCCCGATGGACGCAGTCACAGAAATCTCATGATGATCGACAAGGAACGGTTTCGCTTCGATTTGCTGGCGAATTCTTTCTGCAATGTCAACGGCTTGAGACATGTCACAATGATTGAGAAGCAAGATAAACTCTTCCCCACCATAACGGGCGGCAAAGTCATCAGCGCGAAGGGCTTGCCGGATACGTCGACCAAATTCCTGCAACACTTGGTCACCGACTTGATGGCCATACGTATCATTGATTTTTTTAAAGAAATCGATGTCGAGCATGGCGACCGAGATCGGATACATCGAGATGTCGGATATTTGTTGAATCCCGTATTCGTAGAAGGCGCGGGCATTGGCGAGGAGAGTCAAACTATCCGTCCGGCTCTCGGTATACAGACGATCTCGTTCATGACAACGGCTGATGGTCCGGTTGAACGACTTGAGCAACTTGAGGATTTCTTGTTGGATAATCTTCGGATACCCATATACAGGTTCTCCTGTCATCACGATCCATGTTCGGATTCCCTCGATTTCTTCCGAACGAATTGAGACGAAGCTATGGTAGTCGTCATGGAAAGCGTCAGACAATGAAGCATCCCACTCAAATCGCATCTCGTAGTCAAGGACAGGCTCGACAGGTTGACTGATATCCAGTAGCGCAAATACGATGGGGCGATCAATCGGTTGACGTGTCTTCAAGTCGAAATAGAGTGTGCGATTGAATAGCTTGAACTCGATATATCCTTCATCGTAATGGTTCAATTGTTCGCATTGACTTAAAAAGACTTCAATGGCTTGCGCTTCGCTCTGAGACAAAGAGACGGCTTCTTTCGCTTCGTCGTACTGTTCAATCAGAGATTTATACGCATCCTGTCGTCCCTTTTGAATGAGAAGTCGTTTGATGAAGAAGGTCAGTGCTGCCGCGATACTGCTCACGACAAGTAAATTCGTCTCTCGGAAGAATGCTGCGGCTAAGATGAAAATCAAACTGACGACGTATGTGTAGAAGGCGATCTTCAAAAAGTCACTCAACCCGATATCAACGCGGAACCACCATCTCACCTGATACTTTTGGAAAATGGTGTTTAAGAAGATGGCAAGAAATAACCCGGCAAGCGGGATGAATGATTCTTTCGAATAGAAATCGATTCCAGTCTCCCCACCGAGGGCGAGATAGACGGTAGCGGGAATGACAATTTCTAAGTATGCCGTAATGGCGTTCCACGGATAGGTGAAGCGAAAACGGCGTATGGCGACTTTTGGTCTCAAATTGGCGAATTGAAAGACGAATAATCCAATCTGGTTGACGATGAGTGCTGTTTCAAATCCAAAGAATAGAAAAAGAATTAATACGATACTCTCAGAGAATGTGAAGTACACACCTTTGACTTCGATTGAATCGAGTTGAAAGATGATGACGAGTAATGAGATTAAAATAAAGGACAACGGATCAATGGTCGGGGCGTGCAGCACATCCAATGCAAATAATCCGATGGTGAAGCAGAACAAAACACTCCATATACTCCAACCGAGCATGGACATCTTGCGAAAGTGGTTCATGTGTTCCCTCCTAGCATGGGACATTTCAAGATATAATAGTAAAGATTCGTCATGATTTCGTGCGAGTCCTGCCTTTCTTTTATCATGCTTGAATTCTAGCATTGAGTATACAGGGAATATCCTCTATAATGAAGTTGCTTTTCAACCGCATAGACGAAAGTCGATGAAAAAGAGAGTAACGATGGTTTAGTCAACAAAGCGACCTGGGGATTGGTGAGAGCCTGGGCTGACAAACGTCGCGAAACGCACTTTTGAGATGCTATCCGAAACGAGAGTAGGCATAGCCGGAGGGAACCGTTATCACCATAAAGCGGTCTGCATCATGCAGGCAAGAAGAGTGGTACCGCGGGAATTCCCGTCTCTTTGCATCTATGCAAAGGGCGTTTTTTTTATGAGTTGTTATTGAAGAAGGAGGACATACAGATGAGTTATGAACGCAAATATGCAGAAGCACTATCCCGTGTCATCGGTGAAGAACTCACGATTGACCAAATTGAAGCATTGATTGAGAAGCCAAAACACGAGGCGCACGGTGACCTCGCGTTCCCGTGTTTCCAATTGGCGAAAGCTTACCGAAAAGCACCTGTCATGATTGCGACAGATATCGCAAATGAATTGAACGATGAATTGTTCACGAAAGTGGAGGCGGCGGGACCTTACGTCAACGTCTTCTTGAGCCGTGATGTCGTATCAAAAGAAATCATCAACACCGTGCTTGAGGAAAAATCGGAATATGCGACACACGAAGCACGCAATGAAACGATTGTGACGGACTTCTCGTCACCAAACATTGCGAAGCCGTTCTCGATGGGTCACTTGCGTTCGACGGTGATTGGGAATGCGATCAACCAAATCGCACGTAAAAACGGATATGACGTCGTCGGCGTCAACCACCTTGGGGACTGGGGCACTCAGTTCGGGAAATTGATGGTCGCCTACAAGAAGTGGGGCGATGAGGAAGCGGTACGCGCCAATCCAATCGCAGAACTCTTGAAATTATACGTCCATTTCCACGAAGAGGCGAAGACACAACCAGAACTCGAAGACGAAGGCCGTGCTTGGTTCAAAAAGCTTGAAGATGGTGATGCGGAAGCGACAGAGCTTTGGCAGTGGTTCCGTGACGAGTCGCTCAAAGAGTTCCAGAAAGTATATGACCTTCTTGGAGTGAAATTCGAAAGCTTCAACGGGGAAGCGTTCTATAACGATAAAATGGGACGCGTCGTCGAGATGCTAGAAGCGAAAAACCTCTTAGTGGAAAGTGAAGGGGCGATGGTCGTCTCGCTCGAAGAGGAGAACTTGCCACCTTGCTTGATCAAGAAAAAAGATGGCGCGACGTTGTACGCGACACGTGATTTGGCAGCGGCAATCTATCGTTACGAGACGTACAACTTCGTTCAAGCGAACTATGTCGTCGGTGGCGAACAGGCGCTCCATTTCAAACAACTCTTCTCGGTCCTTCGTAAGCTTGGATATGACTTTGTTGATGGCATGCATCACGTGCCGTTCGGCTTGATCTTGCAAGAAGGGAAGAAGATGTCGACACGTAAAGGGCGCATCGTTCTTCTTGAGGAAGTCTTGAAAGAGGCTATCGAGAAAGCGCAGGCGAACATCGAGCAGAAGAACCCGGATCTTGCGAACGCACAAGACGTTGCCCGCATGGTCGGTGTCGGCGCGGTCGTCTTCCACGATTTGAAAAACGAACGCATCAACAACATCGAGTTCGATCTCGACAGCATGCTCAAGTTCGAAGGGGAGACAGGACCTTACGTTCAATACACGAACGCTCGTGCGAACTCACTCCTTCGTAAAGGAAACTATGACGGGTCACCATTCACTGGTGCAGACGATGACTACTCATGGGGTGTCGTCACGATGCTCAATGCGTTCCCACACGTCATCACGCGTGCGCATGAACGCCGCGAACCATCAATCATCAGCCGCTATGTACTCGACCTCGCGCAAGCGTTCAACAAGTACTACGGTCACGTCCGCGTCCTAGAAGAAGATGCGAGCAAACAATCGCGTCTCGCTCTCGTCAAGGCAGTGACGCTCGTATTGACAGAAGGGCTCCGTTTACTCGGTGTCGAAGCTCCGGAAGAAATGTAAGACAGACGAAAGGACCTCAAAAAAATTGAGGTCCTTTTTTGTATTCATGCTTTCATCCGCGTGACCGTTCGGGCTTCCGTGTCATATAGACACCATTCCCGATCGAAGATGACGGCGCCGACGTTAATGACATATCGTTTTTTCTTCAAATGGAACGGTGTCCCGAGTTCCCACGGCAGAGAGGTTCCCTTTCGGTAAATCCCGGGGATGTGACTGTGTCCGATGAAGACGAGTGGGTATTTTCCTTTCTCGACCATCGGTTCCCAGTCTTTATTCCACTTCACTTGATGTCCATGTAAAAAGCGTGCTTCCTCGAGAGTCGTCTGTTCCGGCAATAACGAAATCCGTGTTTTCACAGGATGGTCGATTACGAGCACCTCGTCGATTCGCTCTTCCTGATTGCCTCGTAGACTCGGGAATGTGAGTAACGCTTCATAATTTGGGTCGTACGTCACGACGTCTTCTACATGATGAAAGCGCTCGTGACGTCGTTTTTTGCCAACATGGCATTCGTAGAGGTCCCCGAGACAGAGAATATGCTCGGTTTCGCGACGAACGTCATCCAGGACGGCCTTTAAATCATCAAACGAACCGTGCGGGTCACTGATGATGGCGAGTTTCATCGGAAGTTCGTAAATTGGGCATCGACGGACAATTCAAGTTCACGTACGAGTTGCATGACGGCTTGAAGATCGTCACGCGACTTACCTGTCACGCGAATTTGGTCGTCCTGGATTTGCGATTTGACTTTTAGTTTTGATTCCTTGATGGCGTTGTTGATTTTCTTCGCGTCGTCTTTGTCGATGCCGCTTTTCAATTTCACACGTTGGCGAACCGTGCCGCCGAGTGCGTTCTCTACTTTTTGATAGTCGAGGTTTTTCGTCGGGACACCGCGTTTGATCAATTTCGTGATCAAGACGTCTTTTAATTGCTCGAGTTTATAGTCGTCATCCGAGATGAGGACGAGGTCGCCACTGTCGAGGGACATCTCACTCTTTGACCCTTTGAAGTCATAACGGTTCAAAATTTCCTTTTCCGCAATTTGGATTGCGTTCTTTACTTCTTCAAGATTCATTTCTGACACGATATCGAAAGAATTGTCTTTTGCCATGTTTCATCCATCCTTTGTGTGGTTTTGTTATAATGATAGCAGATTTGAAGCAGTGAAGGAGTGAAGAGATGGAACGTACAATGGATCAACACACACATGCAGACTTAGATCACGTTGCCTATCACGGGAAAGACCTAGGGGTGACGTTCAAAGGGGAACAGATTCGACTACGAGTTTGGTCTCCGGTAGCGGAACAGATGTCGGTCAAGTTGTATCGAACAGCCCGTGCCCGTAAGTTTGAACGACTCGAGCTCGAGCCGGCTGAGAAGGGGACGTGGGTGATCGAACTCGACCGTGCCTTATTCGAAGGTCAATTTTATGTATTTGAAGCGCTGATTGATGGGAAAAAAATAGAGTCGCTCGATCCGTATGCGAAAGTCGTCGGAGTGAATGGGAAACGAGGATGTCTGCTCGATCCGGCATCTTTGAACCCGGACCATTGGATCAAAGAACGTCCGCTATTCAATTCTTCACAAGAGGCGGTCATCTATGAGGCGCACGTCCGTGATTTGACGAGTCACCCAGAGAGTGGGGCGACGCACCGTGGGAAGTTCTTAGGGATGACCGAGACGGGTACGACCACCACGAGCGGTTACCCGACCGGACTCGATTATATTACCTCGCTTGGAATCACTCATCTCCAATTAATGCCGTTCTTTGACTACGGCTCGGTGAATGAGTCACGTGAAGGGGAAGACAATTATAACTGGGGTTACGATCCGGTTCATTACTTTGCGGTCGAAGGATCTTACGCCTCGTCGGCAGATGACCCGGCGACGCGAATTGTCGAATTGAAGGCACTGATTCAAGCGCTCCACGATCGAGGCATCCGGGTCATCATGGACGTTGTCTTCAACCACACGTATGATGCGTTGACAACACCGCTCGGGCAATTCGTCCCGGACTATTACTATCGCTTAAACGAAGACGGAACACTCGCGGATGGTTCGGCATGTGGGAATGACACGGCATCCGAGCGTGCGATGATGCGTAAGCTCATGGTCGAGTGTGTCACGTACTGGGCGAAAGAATTCATGATTGATGGGTTCCGCTTCGATTTGATGGGACTCCATGACGTCAAAACGATGAACCAGATTCGGAAAGCGCTCGACCGCGTCGACCCATCGATTCTTGTCATCGGGGAAGGGTGGGATTTGGATACACCGCTCCCGGTTCGTAAAAAAGCGAATCAGCATAATGCGCATAAGATGCCACGCATCGCCCAATTCAATGATGGGATTCGAGACGGTGTCCGAGGAGACGTCTTCATCGAAGACTTACCGGGCTGGGTGAGTGGAAACACGGATATGACAGCAGATGTGAAACGAGGGATTGCTGGTGGCATCACGAGCCAAAGTTTCGCTGATGAGCCGAACCAGGTCGTCAACTATGTAGAATGTCATGACAATTTGACGCTTTGGGACAAGTTATCCGTGACGAATCCGGAAGATGACGAGACGACACGTCGCCGTCGCCACCGTTTGGCGACGTCGATTGTGCTCCTAAGTCAAGGGATTCCATTCCTTCACAGTGGACAGGAATTTTTCCGGACAAAAGACGGGGATGAGAATAGCTTCAATTCAGGCGAAGTCATCAACCGTATGGACTGGAACCGGGCGGAGCAAGAAGCGCCAAGTGTGGAATATGTGAAAGGTCTCTTGCGTCTGCGTAAGCAATATCCGCTCTTCCGACTCGAAAACACGGAACAGATTCGCAAACACTTGCGTTTCTTTGATGAAGCAGAGGGTGTGATTGCCTTTGAATTGAGCCGTCATGTGGAAGGATATGTAGAACGACATATCGTCTACCACAACGCACTCGAGGAGGCGGTTGAGGTCAAACTTCCATCTGGCAAGTTCGAGGTGAACGTGGAGGACCATACCGTTAATCTGACGGCGCCACGTCAAGTCGAGGACCGTCATATGACGGTCGCTCCACTCTCGACACTAGTCGTAACCGAACGTCGCCCAGATTACAGCAAGTACGCTGTGGCCGGTGGTGCGGCCCTCGCTGTAATCGGTGGTCTCTGGTATGTATCGAGAAAGCGGAAACGCAAAGAGCAGTAACCAAAAAGGAGACGTTAATCCGTCTCCTTTGGTGTGTCTTCCTCTGTTTGAGATGCCTCGAGTTGCATCATTTTTTGAACGAGGATGTGTTTTGGCATATGCATCAGTTCCTCGAGGGGGACGTTTAATTTTTTTGCGAGTTCAACTGCGGTCTCTGGTGATAGTTGTAATGGACGCATGGAAGGTCTCCTTTCTAAACGATATGTCTTTACCGTCAGTATACAGGAAAATCGAAAATGTGTTGAATGAACACATTCAAAATCGAATTTCGTTTCGGTCGTTGCTAAGCTGAAACTAGGAAGTGATCAAATGTACAAACAAACAGCAGACTTTCAATTTCATCAAACGATCGAATGGCTAGAACGTGTAGGTGAAGGTTGGATGTTGTACTTGGCGCAAACTGGATTTTTGTTCTTTGACGAGTCGTCTCAAATTCGCTGGGAGATCGACTGGAAATGGACACCATGCGCCCTATATGTGGAGCCGAATGCAAGACGTGCCGTGGCATGGTTCCAGGAAAAAGGACTTTACGGAGTCATTGATTTACAACGAGGACAGATGGAGACGCATGCGATCCCTCAACGATTCAACGGAGACTGGTTTAGCAATTTGCACTATTGGCAAGGCGATGACATCTTCTTATATTCAGCCGAATCGGATGTCGTAGCCTTGAACCTCCATGATCATACGTTTCGATATAGCCGCTATGAAGAAGTCCCTGTCTTTGGGAACATCATCGAGCTAGCGTATCAAGGGACGTATGATTTTGAACGATTCACACCTGAAACGTGTGTGACATTGTTCGATGAACGAACTCATCATTTTTTAGTTGAAAATGTGAAGACGAAAGAAACCTGGCGCATTCCATACGAAGGAAACCGCGACACGGTCATTCTCGATCAAGTGGGAGAAACGACGGCGATCACATCGACAGAGTCGTTCCAACTGTTTCATCGAGAGGAAGAATTATTTTGCTCAAGCGTGTGTGCAGACACCCAATTATTGAAGGTAATGCTGTTAGATGAACGAGGGGATCGACTCGTCGTCTTGTCCGCACCACCTCGATTTTGTCATAGCTGGCTTCAAGTCTTTGAACGACAAGAGTCCTGAACCGAACCTAGGTTCAGGAATTTTTTGTGAAGTGATGATGAATGAATCGAGAAACGGGAAGTAGATGGATAGACAGGGAGGAGTGACATCAATGGAATGGTTAGGTAGGCAGTTGGTTCGTTTTCGGTATGGCGTATTACTCATATGGGCGATTTTACTCGCGGGTTCAGTTTATTTCGGGCTACAGCTCCCGGGTGAGTTGAGAGGAAACGGATTTGCCATTCAAGACGGACGTTTCCAACAGGTAGAAGATCAGTTGAATGAACGATTTGATCGAGCAGGTGCTTCAATGATCGTCTTATTTGAAGGAGGAAATCTGGAGGCGGTCATGGACGAACAACAAGACCGTTTTGAGGAAATTCCATCAATTGATGGCGTGATTACCCCGGCGGAGAATCCGGACGCGCGTTCAGGGGACGTATCCTATTTCGTGCTGGAATTCGAAGATTATGATGCGGCGGAATCCTCGATCGATGCCGTCCGAGACGCGCTCATCGTTGATACGGATACCGAAGTCCGCTTGACGGGAGAACCGGTCTTTGCGGATGACTTAAACGAAGCTTCGAAAAATGACTTGATTCGAGCGGAGTTGATTGGGATTCCGGTCGCGCTTCTCGTGTTGTTGCTTGTTTTCGGCACACCGCTCGCCGCGCTCATGCCGTTACTCGTCGGGTTGATTACCTTTATTGTCGCAGCGGGATCGCTATTCTTTTTTGCACAAAACATGGAATTATCTATCTTTGTTCTCAATGCCGTCGCCATGATTGCGATTGCGCTTGGGATTGATTTTTCACTGTTACTCGTCAATCGGTATCGGGAAGAGTTAACGCGCGGGCAATCGAGAGAAGAGGCGATTGTCCGGACGGTAGCGACGGCGGGACGCTCGATTCTCTTTTCAGGTCTATGTGTCTTTGTCGGATTAGCCGGACTCCTATTTATTCAAGTAGATGTCTTTCAGGCGGTCGCTCTCGGTGCCCTCATTGCCGTCGCGGGGGCCGTGCTATCTGCACTGACCTTGTTGCCGTCGTCGCTTTACTTAGTCGGTGACGCCTTGAATAAAGGACGAATCATCAAGACAGATGAGACGAAATCTGAAAAGCGCTGGCAAAAACTTGCTCGCTTCGTGATGAGGCGTCCGGTGACGATGACGCTCATTGCTTTGTTGATCCTGCTCCCGAGTCTTTGGTTCGTGCGCGACCTAGAGTTGAACATTCCGGACGCCGATGCGCTCCCTACCTCATATGAATCACGAGCGGCACTCGAACGATGGGACGATGTGTTTGGGGATAACTCGACCGATGCGGTCCTTCTGTTTGAAGCGAACGATTTGACCGATCCGATGATTTTAGAGGAATTGACGAGTCTCACAGATGAGTTAAACGAGGTCGATATTGTCGATAATGTCTCGACTTTCTTAACGACATCCGGATTGACGCCTGAGACGTTTACGCAACTCGCCGAAGCGGCGCCAGAACAACTCGCCCCACTTGAGCGACTTGTGACCCTTGATGGGAATACAGATTTGGCGCTCGTGAATGTCAGCTTCGATGTACCTCCGAGCGACAAAGAAGCGCAAGCATTCGTACGCGATTGGCGAGACAAAGGGTTTGAAGTCGGCGGACCGGCAGCCTTCAATGAAGAGATTTATGATGAGATTTATGACAGCATTCCCTATGCGGTCATCACCGTCATCTTGGCAACCTTCTTCATCCTCATGTGGGCGTTCCGATCCATCTTGATTCCAATCAAGGCGATTCTTATGAACGTGCTTGGTCTTGGGGCGACGTTCGGTTTACTCGTCATCATTTTTGAATCAGGTTATGTGTACGATGCAGAAACAATCAGTATTTTGACACCGGTGTTCATCTTCTCACTCGTCTTTGGATTGTCGATGGACTATGAGGTATTTCTCGTTTCGCGAATCGAGGAATATTACCGCGAGACGGGCGACAATGACTATGCGACGGAGATGGGGCTTGCGAAGACGAGTAAAATCATCACTTCAGCCGCCATCATTATGATCGTCGTGACGGGTGCGTTCGCCTTCACGGGTGTGAGCCCGATCAAACAGCTCGGCGTGGGGATTGCGCTCGCCATCTTCATTGATGCGACCATCATCCGGATCCTGCTCGTTCCGTCTCTCATGAAACTGTTCGGGGATTGGAACTGGTGGTGGTTCGGAAAGAAAGATTTACCGAAACGTAACATGCACTAAAGGTAAAATTCATGAACTGAATCAAAATGTGTGGTAAACTACGTACAAGATTACGCGCAATTTGAGAAAGGAAGGTCTTTATGGATACCGAGAGGACATGGCCTCTGTTCCAACTTCCGGACTTCTAGCGTTGACTGATCGCTTACACGTGTATCAATCAACAAACGGAAGATCGGAGATGGAACAGATGGAACCGCAGCTACGACTGAGGATCCTCCTCTCCGTCAAGAACGGGGAGGACAATCGGAATGAAACGAGTTGCTACCATAGTGCTCGGAACGCTGATCATGGCGTTCGGTTATTATTATTTGAATGAACAGTTTGGTTTGGCGGAAGGCGGGTTCGTCGGATTATCGCTACTCGGTCGTTATTTATTTGATATCGACCCGGCGATTTCGATGATCGTGCTCGACATCCCATTTTTTATCGTCGCTTTGTGGTGGAGAGGATGGCGTTTTGTCGGGCAAGCGGTACTAGCCGCTTCGTCCTTGTCGCTTAGTTATGCGATGTGGGACCGTCTCGACTTGCTCACGTTTGATATTCAAGTATGGCCGGCAACATTGTTTGCGGCCATCGCGAGTGGGATTGTGACCGGATATGGTCTCGGTCTTGTCTTGAAGTCAGGCGGGGCTACCGGGGGCGATGACTTATTCGCTCTTGGCTTATCGAAATGGACAGGTGTGTCGGTCGGTACGATTCTGATTATTTTTGATGTGATCGTCCTTGGGATTTCACTCATCTATTTACCATTATCGAACGCATTGTATACTCTCATCGCAGTATCGATTGCCGGAAGGGTCGTCACAAAGATGCTCGTCGTCGACGAACCGAAAGCGACACCCGTCGCACCAAATTGGACACCAAAAAACGATCTCGCATGAGATCGTTTTTTTATGAAGAGTGAGAGCGAGTTAGGTTGGCTTGAATCCCGATGGAAAAAAATTACTGTTAACAAATCGAGAGTGGTACAATGAACTATAGATTGAATTTCTGGTGGTGAGAAGATGAACCGTAACATCGTAAACTTGAGTATCCTCGCATTACTTATGGCAGTGATGGTAATGAATAACCTTGAAGGACTGCACACGCTCAAAACGATTGTGAACAGTCTGGCAATGCTGACGCTATCTGTCATTGGAATCATGTTCATAACGAACTATGCGAAAAATAAGAAACAAGCTATGTGATGAAATAGGTGGCTGGCGCAGCCTGTTTTCTTTTTCGCTTTTTGTGGTAAATCTCACAGCGCATGCTCTCACCATCCATTACACTAGTGGAGGAAGGAGTGATGGTTGATGAAATGGATGATTCCAACACAGCATGGGGCATGGTCGATGCTCATTTTACCGTTCGTTCTTGGAGGGACAGTCGGGGGATGGGTGTGGACACATGTGCCTTTTGCTATTGCATGGTTGTTTGTCTATATGGGGACATTCTTCTTATTCCAATACATCAAGCAACGAAAGAAATCGCGTGAGCTTTTACGCACCGTGATCATCTATCTGATGATTGCTACACTATCCATCATCCCAGTCTTATGGATGCAATGGAGTCTCATCTGGTTCGCTTTTGCAATGATTCCATTCGGTCTCGCAAACGCCTATTTTGCCAAAATCAAAGATGAGCGAAACGTATGGAATGACGTCAGTGCCGTCACTTCATTCTGTATTGGAGGAATGGCGAGTTATTACCACGGAGCACACGTCGTGGATGAAACAATTGCATGGGTATTCGTTTTGCCATACCTCTATTTCCTCGGAAGTATCTTTTTCGTCAAGACGATGATTCGGGAAAAGAAGAGCATCGCGTATCGTAACCTTTCGTGGGGGTATCATATGCTGTTAATCGTCGTGTTCATTGCGCTCGGTTATCCGCTGCTCGCTTTAGCATATGCCCCGAGTTTGATTCGTGCTATTTGGTTCTACGGCAAAAAAATCCCAATCATGAAGATTGGGATTGTCGAAATCGCAAACTCTGTATTTGTACTGGTGTGTCTCACGATGAATCTCTTAATTTAATTTGTGGTTGATGAGGTACTAGCGATAACGGCGGCAGTCGTGGCAGCGGTCGCCGCTTGTTGCATCGCCAATAAGTGGGCAAACGTACCGTGGAGCAATAAGTCGCTAGCCTCGTTTGTTATGCGTTCGGCCGCTACAAGTTGAAGTGCGATGAGCACGCTATGTGTGTTGAACCAACGCTGCTTGTCTTTTTCGGCCCCTACGATTTCCTGAATAGCATGAATCGCGCTCGTATTCGGTTCCGTGACAATGCTAAGTAGTGCGAGTGCGGGTAAGTGTTCGCGACGAATCGAGATGTGCACTTCATCTAATTGAGACTTCCATGTGAGCAATCGAGAGACTGCTTCTTCGGGTGAGGACTCGCTGAACGTCAAAAGGTGCGAGACGAGTTGCAGTTCGTTTGACTTCGGGAGCCGTCCCTTCAATAATGCATAATGTTGCTCGATGCGTTCGTTCAAATCAATGATATCGTCAAACGCTTGCACGAGCACGAGCGCCGATAATAAGTCTTCCTCGCTTGTCAACCAAGGGTGATGTCGTTTGAACGTTTGATATAGTTCGGTCGCCTCATCGAGCCGACGGTCGGGTTCCTCGACATTGATCAGTTGATTCGCTAAAAAGGGACGTAGTGAACTGAAGCGGAAGTGTTTCCGGTCGAGTAACGTATCGAGACGGAGCGCCTCGTCGATTGCGGTTCCGATGTCCTCATACTTGGCGTCGAGAAACGAGAGCCAGACGAGGTTTTGACTGCCTCGAAACTTCGAGAACATCTTCGTTTTTTGTTTTAATACATCGCGTGCGTTCGAAAATCGAGATGCCTCGAACGGGGTGTCGTGAATTGCGTAATGAACGGCCATCAAGCGTCGGAAATCATCTGTCAGTTCCCACTTTGTTGCCGTCTTGATGGCCTCTAGTGCTTCTACATATCGTTCATATCGTGTCATGTCGAATCGCCTCCTTGTCCAATCATACGAGCGGGGGCGATCAGATGTTTCAAAAAAAGCCGTCTCGGAAACATTTCCGGACGGCTTTTGATTATTGTACTTGTGTGTAGAGTTTTTGCATGTACTCGTTCACTTCATCGGCCGCTTGGAACATCATGAATGAGTGTTGCAAGATGATCTCTGGTGAGAAACCGAGGTCGAGGTCGAGTGTCGAGGCGAGTGTGACATCGCGATCGCTGTCGAGTACACAACGGAAGTATTTGAACTCCTGGTTGAACTCGTTCAAGGCATTAAGAATCGGTAAATCTTCTACGTAATCTGGGACGTGCGTGACGGTAGCAGCATACAACTCAGCATCTGTCGTCTTTTTGTTAAAAGCGATAATCATAACGGGCTGAGCCCCGGATTTTGTTGTTTCACGCGTCAAGAACGTGACGTGCGTTTCAGTGTCGCTCTCTTTGAACGTCATGTTGCGTTCAGCGGCGAGCGCTCTAAATGATTCTACTTTTTCTTCGAAGTTCACAAGGAAATCCCCCTTAGTAAGTCGTTACTCTAACTTTCTCCCATTTGGACAGGGAAAGCAAGGGGAACTAGCGTTTCATCAACATTTTAATGGCTTCTTCCACCGTTTCGGACGTATCTTCGCCATCTGCTTGAGCGGTGATGATACATTGTTCCAAGTTCTTAGCCACAATGATAGTCGAAGCGCGATCGAGTGCGGAACGTGCGGCACTTAATTGCGTCACGACATCGCGACATTCTTTTCCTTCCTCCATCATCCGGATGATGGCACGAATTTGTCCTTCCACTCGTTTCATGCGATTCAATACTTTTGCATCGTATACATACGGTTCCATATCATTCACCTCTATAGGAAAAATTGTTCAGTTACCCAACTATTTATTGTGTAGGCTCATCTTAATACATGGGGGAGTATGTGTCGAGCATCAACTATCCAAATGGATGATGTTGAAAAATTCGACATTTCGTCAAACTTATTTCTTGCAATTAAATACCTAAGGGGGTATATTAATGACGTGGAAGCGAAATGTTCAACAAATCACAAACTTGTTGAACGCCAGCAACCAAGCCGAATGGTATAAATCGAATTGAAAAAAGAAAGGTAGATCAACGATGAAAGCATCCGCTTTAAAACGTCAAATGGACTTTGAAGTGCCTGTAAATATCGTCGACGTCCGAGAACGTGACGAGTTTCAAGAAGCACATATTGAAGGCGCGAAAAACTATCCGTTATCCGAAATGACAGAGTGGATCGACACGCTCGATCCAGCTGAAGAATATGTCGTTCTTTGCCGCTCAGGTGCGCGTAGCACGCAAGCGACTTGGCAAATGGAGGCGAAAGGCTATAAAGTGGTCAATATAGAAGATGGCTTGATGAGTTGGCCAGGAGAAGTCGTCAGAGGAGGAAATGGACAATGAGTAAAAAAATCGTAATCGTCGGTGGGGTAGCAGGTGGTGCGTCTGCAGCTGCACGACTCCGTCGTTTGAATGAAGAGAATCAAATCGTCATGTTCGACCGTGGGGAGTACATCTCATTCGCGAACTGTGGTCTTCCATACTATATCGGGGATGTCATCCAAGACCGTCAAAAACTCCTTGTTCAAACCGTTGAAGGGATGAACAAGCGTTTCCAACTCGATATCCGCAATTTGACGGAAGTCATTAAAATTAACCGTGACGAGAAAACAGTGACGGTGAAACACGTTCAAACAGGCGAAACGTATGACGAGTCATACGACGTTCTCATTCTTTCTCCGGGAGCGAAACCGATTCGTCCAAACATCCCTGGAATCGACGAGGCAGAAGATATTTTCACGCTTCGCAACATTCCGGACACAGATAAAATCCGTGGCTACGTCGATGACAAGGCGCCGAAGCATGCGACCGTGATTGGTGGAGGCTTTATCGGGATTGAGATGGCAGAAAACTTACGTGAGCGTGGTGTTGAGGTGACGCTCGTTGAGATGGCAGACCAAGTCATGACGCCACTTGACCGTGAGATGGTGGCGCCAATTCATGAACACATGCGCTTGCATGGCGTCGAGCTTCAATTGTCTGATGGCGTTTCTTCGTTCTCAGAGCAAGGAAAGAAAGTTCATTTGACAAGCGGTCGTGTCATCGATACAGATATGGTCATCATGTCGATCGGTGTTACACCGGAATCGACGATTGCGCGTGAAGCAGGCCTTGAAACAGGTACGCGCGGTGCCATTCGCGTTAATGAAAAGATGCTCACATCAGACCCGAATATTTACGCGATCGGGGATGCGGTCGAAGTACTCGACTACGTCTTCAAAGAACCAACTGTCGTGCCACTCGCATGGCCAGCGAACCGTCAAGGCCGTCTCGTTGCCGATATCATTAACGGCCGTGACGTGAAATACAATGGAACGATGGGAACGGGAATCGCCAAAGTATTTGATATGACGGTCGCATCGACAGGATGGAATGAAAAACGGTTGAAGGCGGCTGGCAAGACGTATGAGGCTGTTCACGTACATCCAGGTTCGCATGCTGGTTATTATCCAGGATCGACACCTGTGTCGCTTAAACTCTTGTTCCACCCGACAACGGGTGAAATCTATGGTGCGCAAGGTGTCGGAATCAATGGAGTCGATAAACGCATCGACGTCATTGCGACAGCTATGAAGGGTGGTTTGACGGTCCTCGATCTACCTGACCTTGAGCTCAGTTATGCACCACCGTTCAGTTCTGCGAAAGATCCGGTCAATATGATCGGGTATGTCGCGTCGAACGTCGTCCTCGGTGACAATGAAGTCGTACATTGGGATGAAATCGATGAGCTCGTGGAAAACGGAGCGACGTTACTAGACGTTCGCGATGAATCGGAGCATGAACTCGGAAAGATTCCAGGATCAATCAATGTGCCACTCAACTCATTACGAGAAAACTTGGACAACTACGACCGGAATGAAACGATTTACGTGACGTGCCAAGTCGGTCTTCGTGGCTATCTCGCATCACGCATCTTACGTCAAAACGGCTTCAAGGTGAAAAACTTGAGCGGTGGCTACAAGACGTGGTCGCAAATCAATCGTGATTTCGAGGCGCTTGAAGAAGCGAACACATCAAATGAAACAGCGGCTACCGTTGTAGAAGAGGAGCCAACACAAATGACAAATGCACCAATCGGGGAAGCGGTCATGTTAGACACATGTGGTCTACAATGCCCGGGACCTATTTTAGAAGTAAATAAGAAAGTCGCAGAACTCGGGGAAGGCGAAACGCTCCGCGTTCTCGCAAGTGACCCAGGATTCTTCGCAGATATCGAAGCATGGGCGAAGAAGACAGGCAACAAACTCGTCTCGAAACAATTCGTTAACGGACGCGTTGAAGCCATCCTTCAAAAAGGACAAGGTCCGGCTGCACAACAAGCGGGCGCACCAGCAGGAGACGGTGCATCAATGGTCGTCTTCAGCGGAGACCTCGACCGCGCACTCGCATCCCTCATCATTGCGCAAGGTGCTGCCGCGATGGGGAAAGAAGTGACGATGTTCTTCACATTCTGGGGACTCAATGTCATCCGCAAACCGGACGCACCGGAAGTGAAAAAGCAAGGTCTTGAGAAAATGTTCGGCATGATGATGCCAGGACATGCAGGCGAATTGCCACTTTCGAACATGAACTTCGGTGGTGTTGGTCAAAAAATGATGAAGAAAGTCATGAGCGATAAGAACGTTCCTTCTGTCGAAGAAATGATTAAGTCAGCGCAAGAAGCAGGCGTGAAAATGGTAGCTTGCACGATGTCAATGGATGTCATGGGCATCAAAGAAGAAGAGTTGATTGACGGGGTCGACCTTGGTGGTGTGGCGGCTTATCTCGGCGCAGCAGAAGGCGGAAATTTAAACCTCTTTATCTAAATGAAATATAGAACGAGTCGGATTGCGATGCGCTCTCCGGCTCGTTTTTTTGCTTTTAGAAAGAACCGAGATGATGTTGAAAAAACGAATTAATATTGCAATTTTCGTATAATTTACCTATAATTCAAGTCATGTTAAGAAAGTTGACATGACTTTTTCTGTTGAGATTTTTAGAATGATGGAGGATTAGTATGGAGAAATTGGTAGAGAAACTCGTTTCGCAAGCAAACGATTTGTTGTGGTCGCAAGTGCTCATCGTTGTACTTGTTGCTTTAGGTCTTTATTTTACAGTTCGTATGGGCTTCGTTCAGTTCCGCATGATTCCTGAAATGTTCCGCCTCTTGTTCAAAGAGGGCACAGCACGTGAAAAAGGCCAAGTGTCTTCGTTCCAAGCTTTCGCAATCGGAACGGCAGCTCGTGTAGGGACAGGAAACATTGCCGGTGTGGCGACAGCGATTGCGCTAGGTGGCCCAGGAGCAGTTTTCTGGATGTGGCTCATTGCGTTGATTGGGGCAGCATCTGCATTCGTCGAAAGTACGTTGGCACAAGTGTACAAGATTCGTGATGGACGCACATGGCGTGGGGGACCTGCCTACTATATGGAGCGTGCGCTCGGCCAACGTTGGCTAGGTGTCTTGTTCGCGATTTTAATCACGTTCTCATTCGGATTCGCGTTCAACTCGGTACAGTCGAATACGATCTCACTCTCTGTGAGTAACCAGTTCGGGATCAGCACAACAGTCGTCGGGATTGTCCTTGCGATTGTGACGGCCATTGTCGTCTTCGGTGGGATCCAATCGATCGCACTCTTGTCGAGTATCATCGTACCGGTCATGGCAGGTGGCTACATCTTACTCGCGATTTGGATTATGGTGACGAACGTTTCCCTTCTACCAGACGTCTTCAGCCTCATCTTCTCAGAAGGAGTCCTCGGAATTGAGCAACTCTTCGGAGGGGCGATTGGCGCCATGGTACTTCAAGGGATTCGTCGAGGTCTCTTCTCGAACGAAGCGGGTATGGGTTCTGCACCGAACGCCGCTGCGACAGCGGAAGTATCGCACCCTGTCAAACAAGGATTGATTCAATCGTTTAGCGTATTTGTCGATACATTGCTCGTTTGTACATCGACAGCGATGATTATCTTGATTTCAGGCGTAGCCGGTTCAGAGTCGTTTGCGGGTGTCGAATTGACGCAAGCCGCGTTGACAGCAGAAATCGGTTCGGTCGCTACATCGTTCTTGACGATTGCGATTTTCCTATTTGCGTTCAGTTCGATTCTTGGAAACTATTACTACGGTGAGACGAACATCCAGTTCATCTCGGATAAGAAAATCTATGTCACGCTCTATCGCATCGGTGTTGTCGGCATGGTCTTGTTTGGTGCGGTCCGCTCTGCCGGCCTTGTTTGGTCGATTGCTGACGTGTTCATGGGTCTCATGGCACTCGTGAACTTATATGCCATCTTCCGCTTGGCGAAAGTGGCTCGCGCCGTTCTCGATGACTACTTGGCACAGCGACGCGAAGGAGAAGACCCAGTTTTCTATGTCGACTCGGTTGAAAATCTTCCTGGTCGTGAATACATCGAAGCTTGGGAAAGCGAAACAGAGGAACAACAAACAGGAACAAGTCGTTCTTGATATAAGGAACCGTCTACGAATTCAAGTAGGCGGTTTTTTTACATATATAAGACGGGTAATGTCATAAAAAGGGGGCGTTCATGTATGGAGACGACGCATTATGTACGTGTTTCCCCAGAAGTTTGGGTGTCATTTAATCAGGATCCGGAGATGATTTTAGACTGGTTGATTCATATGCATGAGCAATATCGGGATCGGGACGATACGCTGACGCTTCCGAATGTGGAACCGTTTCAACGCGTACTTAGTCAAATCGAGGTATATATCGACGGGGCCGACACGTATAACATGGAAATGGCGCTCGTCGGCGAAGAGTTGATTGTCAATGAGGCGCAGGCGGTCGTGGTCGGTATCTTGACCCCGCAGTTACTTCATATCGTCAAAGATACGTTGCATGCGTTCGGGCGAGATGATGTGAAAGACATGGCATTCGTTGCAAAAGATGAATTCGAGATGATTTGGGAAGATTGGACCCGGTTGCAACAGTTTTGTGAGATCGCTTCGTCCCAGGAAGAACTCGTCTTGATTTATTATGAATGAAAGTGAATTCCCATGGTATACTGTTAATAAATGGTATAAAGGGGATTTGCTCATGGATGTGTTCGGCACACTCATCTGGCTCGGGCTACTCACCAATCCGTTTCTTGCGTATCAAACGGGGTTCAAGTCGCTTTATCGCATCACACTTATCTCATTCGCTGTATTCTTGGTGACATGGGGGTATGCTGTCACGGTCGGGGTGGCATCTGTTTCATTTGACACGGCTTGGAACGTCCTTCTCATCGTATATGTTGGTCTTTTAGTATTGAATAGTTATTTGGTCAGCAAGCGGTTCGTTCCAAAAATGACATGGATTCGTTTTGTTGCAATCGCACTGATAGGCGTTGGTGTCAGTCAAGCGTGGTTGGGATTGAGTACAGGGGAGTGGACGACTTTATTCTTCATGGACGGGGATTTCTGGATGATGAGCGTCATCGTATCGCTACTCCTCCTACTTCTCGTCACACTGAAGACGTTAGATCATCAAATAGAAGCATGAAAAAAATCCCGAAACGAGTCACCTCGCTTCGGGATTTTGATTATTTCAACGCTGTCTCAAGTGCCTTGACGTTTTCACGCATCAAGTCGAAGTAGCTCTTATCCATCTGTTCTTTCGTGACCGATTCCAAGTTGTAGATCGTCACGCTCTCTGCACCGATCTCTTGTTTCACGACTTCGGCCACTTTTGGTGTGACCGTGTCTTCGAATGCGATATAGTTCAAGTCGTGGAGACGGGCTTCCTCGATGATCCGCTTGAGAGCTTGTTGTGACGGCTCTTCAGACGGTGTAAGTCCCGCGATTGGTAATTGGTCAAATCCGTAACGTTCAGCCAAATAACCATATGCGGCATGCGTCACGAGTAACTCGGATTTTGAACCGTTCTCGACGGCTGCCTTCAATTCCGCGTCGAGATCGTTTGCTTCGTCTTTGAAAGTGCTTAACCGTTCTGCGAACTCGTCTTTATAGTCGGGTGCTTCCTCACTGAATGCGGCTTCGACCGCTTCTGCCATTGATACAGCATTCATCGGGTCGAGCCAGACGTGGGGATCGTATTGACCGTGACTATGACCGTCTCCTTCTTCGTGAGCATGTTCATCTTCAGAATGTCCTTCTTCTTCATGAGCGTGGTCGTCTTCAGTATGTCCTTCCTCATCATGGACATGGACGGTATCCGCCGCATCAAGTAACTTCACGTTCTCGGCTGTTTTGACGAAGGCGACGTTCTGACCATCTAAACTCTTCTCCATAGACTCGACGTAAGGTTCAAGGTCATGACCAATCGTCAAAAAGAGGTCGGCTTCTGCGATTTGTGTCATTTGCTTTGAAGTTGGCTCATACGTATGCGGATCAGCCCCAGGTGGAATGACCATCTCCACGTGGACGCGGTCCCCACCGATTTCTTCGGCTAATGATTTTAATGCAAACGTTGAAGCGAAGACGGTCAGTTGACCATCTGTCGATTCAGATGCGTTATCTCCTTCGGTATTTCCACACGCACCAAGTAAAAGCGTACCGGCTGCGACTGCGCCTAACCAAGTTTTCTTCATCTTCCATCTTCCACCTTTCAAGTTATCTGAATATTAAATCGTAACTGTTACGTTTTATGACTGCGAGTAATATTATAGTGTGAGCTTCGGAGCACGTCAAGTCCGACTTCTGATGGATAGATTTTTGAAAAAAGCGGGAATATGATTAAAAAAAGGAACGAGGAGTGGATTGTATGAGAAAGGAGACTGCCTGGTTTGTCGGGGGTGCGGCGATTGCTGCGGCGACGGCAGCCGGGGCTAGCGTGTGGAGTCAATATGGGTCCCTTGTCAGATGGCAAGAACCCGAGTTGCCGATTCAACCGACAACACGCCGGCGCCACACGTACACGTATAAAATTGTTCACGATCGTCCGCTCCAATTTGATTTGTATCTCCCCCCTGGAGAAGGGCCGTTCCCCGTAGCGGTATATGCACATGGGGGAGCGTTCGTCAGAGGGAATCGGAGTATGGTGACCCTGTTTCATCCATTGCTTGACCACTTTTTGGGGAAAGGGATCGCTGTCGTCAGCATCGATTATCGCTTATTTGAAGACGGGGTGTACTTCCCCGATAATATTTTTGATGTCTCAGATGCACTGTGCTATTTGAAACAACATGAATCGTTATTGACGCTAGACACGAGTCAATTGCTCGTTTGGGGGGATTCAGCAGGCGCTGCGCTCATGCTTGCGACTGCGCTCGACCGTCATCGACAATTTGCAGGTGATTTGGGAGACGACCTCCCGACGATCAAAGGGGTCATCGCCTTGTATCCACCGACGAACTTTTTATTGTTCAAATTCATCCAGACGTGGCTCGCCCATTTAAAGTTCTATGAAGGAAGCCGCGAGGAATGGCGTGAGTTGATGGTAAAATGCTCCCCGGTCTCCCATCTATACGCCGATGCCCCGCCGATTTTACTGCTACACGGGAAGAAAGATCCGATTGTCCCGTTCGGCCAAGCGCTTCACTTCGTCGAACATGCGAGTGATGTCGGTGCGAACGTTCAACTCATTTCATTTCCAAATGGAACCCACTCGCTTGCGAGCTTCCTCCAATCGGATAATCCAATCAAAGAAGAGCAACTCATGGCCCGAATCAATCGTTTTATTGAAGAATGTCTCGGATGACGTTGCGATTTTTAAGGAAGATGGTACGATGGGGGATGATTGAAAGAGTAAGGAGTGGAAGTAGTGACAGAGTTATGTTTAGTCAGACACGGTCAGACCGATTGGAATCGTTTAGAAATTATTCAAGGGCGTGAAGATAACCCGTTGAATGCACTCGGACGTCAACAGGCAGAGGAGAGTGCAGCTTTTTTGAGTCAAGAGGAGTGGGACGTCATCGTATCGAGTCCCTTGTCACGTGCGGTTCACACCGCACAAGCAATCGCAACAGCGTGTGGCATCGAACATAAAGCGATTCTGCTAGATGAGCGTTTCATTGAACGTGAATTCGGAACGGCATCCGGGCAACCCGTGAAAGGAATTTACGAGGCGGTCCAAGCAGATGACCAGGAGCGGATTCCTGGTCTCGAAACAGAAGACGAGATGCGTAGCCGGGTCTTAGAAGGAATGAACCATTTGGTGGATACGTATCCAGGGAAGCGCATCGTTGTCGTCTGCCATTCCCATGCAATCAAAGCGGCGCTTTCTGCCATCGATGGGACATATACGTTCCGTCACGCCATGCGAAACGCCTGCTCGAACTATATCATCCATCAACAAGGTCAGTTTGAAGTGAAGGCGGTCAACGTGGCTGACCATATCACCGATCCGACCATTATGAAATGAGGAGAATGTCATGACGACCTTACTATGGGTATTCATTATCGCATCATTTGTGGTCGCTTTTGCAGGACTCATCTATCCAGTCATCCCGAGTGTCTTGTTCTTGTTCATCGGATACATGATTTATGGATTCGGTTTTTCGTTTGAACCATTGACCTGGACATTCTGGGTATGGCAATCGGTCTTCCTCGTCTTCTTATTCGGCGTCGACTATGTCGTCACCCGGGCTACGGTGGATAAACGGGGCGGTTCGGAGCGAGCGAAATGGGGTGCGACAATCGGCTTGATTGCGGGACCGTTTATTTTCCCGCTCGTCGGGGTTTTGATTTTCCCGTTCATCTTCGCTTTCTTGGCGGAGTTGACACTCGGGAAGACGACACGTGAAGCGTGGAGCATCGGCGTCGGAACCGTTCTCGCCTTTCTCGGCAGCACACTCTTAAAAGTGATCGGGATGACGATGATGATCATTCTATTCTTTATCTACGTGTGAGGCGGAGATGTTTCTCCGTCTTTTTAGTTTGAAAGGTGAATGGTTTTGGGGAAAGAAAAACAGGTCATCCGATTATTCGAATGACCCGGTTTTAACCAATTGATTGAAAGCGGAGCGACTGAACGATTGTTGCATTTCGACTTTTTTCTCGAAGAAGGCGGGCTTTAAATTCGATGTGGCGACGCCATCTTGAATCAACGAATCGAGTACTTGCTTCGTCGCGTCTTGTTTCGGCATCAACATGAGTCCTTCAGCGACGAACGTATGATGGTCGTTCAAGGCCCGCTCGCTCGTGAACGTCAAAGCGAGTGCAGCCGGGGCGTTCGTTGGCGACGTGATGACGGCTTCAGCGAGGATGAGGATGCGTTTGTTTAAGTAATGATGGAGCGTGACAGCCGACTCGGTCGGCACGAGCATTTCGAGGAGCCATTCTGAATCGTGCTCCTTCGAGATGATTAAACCATCGAGTAAATCGATCGGTAAATTCAGTTCATTGCCGTATTCGTCTTGGACGAGTCGGACTTGGACGAGGCGAAACGTTTTCATAGGATCGTTCCTTTCCGCGTTTTCTTTAGACCATCTTAACACAGTCTGAGGAATAGAATGTGTTAAGATAACGGGGAAGAAACAGAAAAATAGAGAGTGAGGGAGGCATCAAGATGAGTTGGGTTGTTGGCGTAATCGGGTATGTGACGATTCTCGCAATCGTCTATTATGGTGTCCTTTTCTTCAAAGTGAAACGGGAGCGGAGTCGGGCCGGCTATCGGATCTTTCTCTTGCTTGCCGGATTGTTTTTAGTCAGTGGGAGCGATTATATCATTGCGTTGTTCCAAGGAGACACCGAAGCGACGTTTTGGCAACGGACCGTCTATTTTGTCTTGATATTGCTCTCTTTGTCGATGGCGCTTTACTTTCGGAGAAAAGAAGATCAAAGCCAAGCAGGCGAGATGACAATGGTATAAAAAAACGGCTGTGGGTATGCACCCACAGCCGTTTTTTTATTTTGGTACCCGCGTTTTGCGAATCATATCGAGTTTTAAATCCCATAGTGGCTTGCTGAACGTCACCGAATACACTTCCGGTAAACGGAGACGCTTGTACTCTTCCCACAATCCGTTCATCTGCTCGTGATGATATGCACGAATCTCACTTGTGCTTGGAAGGTCGTATACGCGTTTCCCATCAAGGAAGATTGGTTGCAACAAGCGTTTCACGTTGAAGTTACGTGTCTTGATCTTGAAGGCCGGGTCACGGACGTCAATCAAGTCGATCTCGGTGTAAGATTCGACCGGTTCATCGGCGAGGGCGATATAGTCGCCTTTGAACTTTTTCGTTTCGTTGTCGATGATGCGATACAACTCTTTCTTGTGAGGAGTCGTCGTCTTCACCTTAGAAGAAGATACTTTGATGACCGGTTTTAATTCCCCGGATTCATCCTCACGCGCGACGAGTTTATAGACCATACCGAGTGCCGGCTGCTCGTAAGCCGTGATGCCACGTGTCCCAACGAGGAACGTATCGGCCTCTGCGCCTTGCATCCGTAAGTCCTGGATGACATACTCATCCAAATCCCCAGAGACGACGATTTTGACGTAGTCGAGCCCTGCTTCATTCAACGCTTTCCGGGCACGCTTCGACAAGTAGGCGAGGTCTCCAGAGTCGAGTCGTACTGACTTGAGACGATGGCCCTTCGCCTCGAGTTCTTTTGCGACCGTAATCGCATTCGGCAGACCAGACTTGAGTGTGTCATACGTGTCGATGAGAAGGCTCGTGTTGTCCGGATACATTTCAGCGAATGAACGGAATGCGCTCAATTCATCATCATGGAACTGAATATCAGCATGCTCCATCGTTCCTCCTGTCGGGACATCAAAGTCACGACCGGCTGACACGAGACTTGTCACATCAAAACCAGCGATGTAAGCCGCACGTGTTCCGTAGTAAGCCGCATCGACACCTTGCGCGCGACGAGCTCCTCCTTCAAGGAGTGTCTCGTTCGGAGCAGCCTGACGAATCCGGGCATACTTCGTGGCGATGAGTGATTCATGGTTCGCGATATTGAGTAGCGCCGTTTGGAACAGTTTCGCTTCAAAGATGGTCGATTCAATCCGAACGACTTGTTCATGTGGGAAGATGACTTCTCCTTCGCGAACACTATATAGTGAACCAGTGAACTTAAAGTTCCGTAAGACGTCTTCGAATTCATCTTCGAATCCGAGTTGCTCTTTCAAATAGGTGATGTCCGCCTCCGTAAAGGAGACGTTCTCTAAGTAGTGAACGATATTCTCGAGTCCGGCGAAGACGACATAACCACCACTAAATGGATTCGAGCGATAGTAAAGGTCGAAGACGACCTTTTCATTATGGCGACCTTGCTTCCAGTAAATATACATCCAACGTGGAAGATAAAGATCTGTGTGAAGGGCTAAATTACGATGTAACATATGATTTCCTTTCTGTTTTACGTCACTTTCCGACGACTGTCGCACCGAGTGTTGTGACGAAATGTTCGAGCGCCCATTCATGGCCGACCGGGTTGAAGCTTTGAACGGCATCGGCATGGACGACGATTTGATAACCGAGGTTGTAGGCATCTACGGCTGTATGGAGTACACAAATATCCGTGCAGACACCGACGAGATGAACTTCTGTGATTCCGCGTTCCCGAAGACGCAGGTCAAGGTCAGTTCCGGCAAAGGCACTATAACGTGTCTTATCAATCCAGTGGTCTGCCTGTTTCGCAGCTTCCTTCACAGAACCGTACAACTCACGGCCCTCTGTCCCGCGGATATTGTGCGGCGGGAACAACGTCGTTTCAGGGTGGAACGTGTCACCTGCATCATGGACGTCGTTCGCGATGACGACATAGTCATCCGTTGCGAATGTTCCGATCAATTCGACGATCCGTTCTTCAATCTCTTGCCCGGGTTTCCCACAAGTCAAACGACCACTGTCTGCGATAAAATCAAATGTATAATCAATAACAATCAATGCGCGCATGGGAGATGCTCCTCTCTCGTAATGAAAATGATGGCTATCCATCTCATTCTAATTCATTATACATCATGCACGGAAGATTATTTTTCTTCGGTTTGGGTAGATTAAGACAGTAGACTGTATAGGGAAAGGGGATTGTGACGATGGTATTATCGCAAAGTGAATTGACAGAGGAACTGTCACGGTTGAACGGTTGGGAAGAAGTGAACGGGGAGATTCAAAAGACGTATCGGCTGGAAACATTTCCGGAGGCCATTCAGTTCGTGCATCTTGTAGCAGATTTGGCTGAATCGCTCGATCATCATCCGAACATCTTGATTGAATATCGGAACGTGACATTGACCGTATCGACCCATGACGAAGGGGGCATTACGGAGAAAGACATCACACTCGCGAAAGGGTGTGAGGAACTTGTCTAAGCTCTATATGACTTTTGCGTCAGGCAGCGTGGCGGAGCGTCTTCGAAAGGAGCCAGGCGTCATCGCGGCGAATGGACACGAAACGATTTTGCTCGCAGAAGGAGAGAAGTCTCCGTTCAAGAGCGGTAAAGTGTTTGAAATTGAAGAGGCGTCGGGCGAATTTGTGAAAAAAGGGAACATTTTATACGCGAACGTTCCGGCAGATGAGAATGCCCGCTCCCTGTTGTTTCACCACTTGTTGACGGAAAAGGCGCCACTCGGTGTCAGTCATGATGGGTTTTCGGCATACCGATTAGGTGTCGACCCGGATGATAATCATGCCGTCGTCTTTATTCAGTTCACGTCTGGTGGGAAACACTTTCGTGATACGGCGGACTATGCAATCCTTGAAGACCGCTTGAAGCGAGCGGTCGAACAGCGCGGTGCAGGTCCCGTCATAAAACACTATGTCGTCAGTGAGTCAGATAATCTATAATAAAAGATAACGTCATGTTAGGGGAGGATTTTTATGAACAAGAATTATTTCTGGTTGGGGATGGCTGCGGGTGCGGTAATCGGCGCAGCAGCATCACTTCTCCATAGCGAAACGCGCGATCAACAAGTGAGACAACTGAAAGGCATCAAGTCGAAGTTGAAATCATCGAACACGTCGACTGAGGCACATGCGGTCGGTCTACAAGCGTCATCGAAAGGCAACTTGAAAGACCGTGTCATGGAATGGAAATCGCTTTACGAAGAAAACCAAGATACGATTCAAAACCTCGTCGAAGACGTGAAAGACTTAGTCGATGCGCTTCAAGAGGCTCGTCATAAAAATCAAATCTAATCACAGGTCCGGTGCATGCGCATCGGACTTTTTTTTATTTACCAAAACCCTCATACACCAATAAAAAAGGGAACGTTCTATCACGTATGAATAAAAATACAATTGACAGAATAAATATGCATATGGTTCAATCATTTTATTCTTCTGAGGAGGTAGAGAGATGATTACGTGTGGCATCGTCGGCGTAACAGGTTATGCCGGTTTGGAATTGTTAAAACTGATCGAGCAACATCCGACTATCCGTTTAGAAAAAGCAATCAGCGACTCGAGCGCCGGGATGACCTTGTCGGAACTATATCCGTGGTTACAAGCGGATCCAAAAATACTTGAACCGTTTCAAGCAGACGCCCTAGCTGGGATTGATGTGGTATTCCTTGCGACTCCGAGCGGCGTGTCTGCTGACTATATTCGACAGTTAGCATCTTTTCCTGGAGTGGTCATCGATTTGAGTGGGGACTTGCGATTACCGTCTGATGCATACGAAACGTGGTACGGGAAGCCGCCTGTTACCGAATCGATTCAACGAGAAGCTGTCTATGGATTGACCGAGTGGAATCGAGAGTTGCTGACGGGAGCAAAATGGATTTCAAATCCAGGTTGTTATGCGACCGCTGTCTCACTCGCGTTATTGCCGTTCGTTCAGCACGATTGGATCGACCCGGCACACATCGTGGTTTCGGCCTGCTCCGGCATCACGGGCGCTGGCAAAGGATTGAGTGAGAAGACCCATCATGCCAAATCGAATGAGAATGTGCAGTTATATAAGATTCATTCGCATCAGCACATCCCTGAAATCGAACAGACCTTGTACCACATGGGTGGCGCAGAAGCGACAGTCTCGATGTCGACCCACTTGCTGCCGATTAATCGCGGGATCATGGCGACAATCACGGTTCTACCGAACGATGACGTGTCAGAGGATGAATGGGTGAAGCGTCTTCAAGCCGCATATATGGATGAACCGTTCATTCGAGTGCAGCAGGGAGAGCCGGAAATCAAATCGGCGGTCGGTTCGAATTACTGCGACCTCTGGGTGTACAAAGAAGAACGGACGCATCGACTGACTATCGTATCGGTCATCGACAATATGCAAAAAGGGGCGGCCGGGCAAGCCCTTCAAAATGCGAACGTTCGATTCGGATTCGATGAGACGCTCGGACTATTGAATCAACCACAATACATTTAGGAGGATGAAGCATGATCGACATCATGGCGACCCAAAAACCGGGCATCGTATCACCGAAAGGATTTCAAGCGTGCGGCATTCATGCGGGACTAAAACGAAAACGGAAAGATTTGGCGCTGCTCGTTTGTGAACGACTAGCGAGCGCGGCGGCCGTCTACACGACAAACCACTTTCAAGCCGCACCGATTCAAGTGACAAAAGCGTCATTAGCCGAAACAAACGGCTATCTTCGAGCCGTGTTAATCAATAGCGGGAACGCGAACGCCTGTACAGGTGAACAAGGGCTAAAGGACGCCTACACGATGCGCGACATGACGGCAAAACATATAGGTGTAAAACCGGAAGAAGTGGCCATCGCTTCAACGGGCGTCATCGGTCAACCGCTTCCGATGGTCCCGCTCATAAACGGGATTGGTCATCTGCAACCGTCCAAGACATGGAAAGATGGACAATCGTTCGCTGAAGCCATTTTGACAACAGATACCGGGACGAAACAAACTAGTGTCCATTACAAAGAAGGGGAAGCGACCGTGACGATCTCAGGCGTCGCCAAAGGGTCGGGGATGATTCACCCGAATATGGCAACGATGCTCGGGTTTGTGACGACAGATGCGGTCATCGCACCGGAACTGTTGCAGCAGACATTAAAGAAAAGCGTCGACGCCTCGTTCAATAACATCACGGTGGACGGGGACAGCTCGACAAACGATATGGTCCTCGTCATGGCGAGCGGGGCAGTAGAAATGGAAGAAATCAAAGAGGGGACTTCCGCACACATCGCGTTCCAACAGGCTTTGACAGATGTATGTTTAGAGCTTGCCAAAGCGATTGCAAAAGATGGGGAAGGAGCGACGAAACTCATAGAAGTGAATGTCAGTGGCGCAACATCCGACCAACAAGCCAGAACGATTGCCAAGCAAATCGTCGGGTCCTCTCTGGTGAAGACAGCGGTATATGGACAGGATGCCAACTGGGGACGAATCATTGCTGCAATCGGCGCCGTCCCGTTCCCTGTGAACGTGGAGGCGATCGATATTCAAATAGGGAGTCAACTTGTTTTAAAGGACAGTACGCCTGTCTGGTTTGATGAGGCGTATGCGACCGAAGAGATGAGTCGGGACGTCGTCACCATCACAGTCGACTTGCATGGCGGGGAAGGGTTCGGTCAGGCATACGGATGTGACTTAACCTACGACTACGTCAAAATCAATGCGAGTTACCGGACATGAAGAAGCGGAAAGTCATCAAACTTGGGGGCAGTGTCTGGGAGTCGATGACACCTTCGTACTTTGAAGAGTGGCGAGGATGGATGGAAGAAGGAAATGATTTGCTCATCGTACATGGAGGTGGACCGAAACTATCGGCTTATTGCATGTCTCAACAAATTGAACCGTTGTTCTTGGCCGGACGTCGCGTGACGACAGATGAGGTGTTGATTGGTGCTTGGCGTGTGTTGGCAGGAGAAATGCAGACGAACGTCGTGTCGACATTGGCTCGATATGACCTCGATGCGTTTGGTTTATCGGGGGTCGACGGGAGTGCGATTTTCGGTCAACCTCTGAATGGACTTGGGAAAGTCGGTGAGGTGATTTCGATTCGAAATGACGTGTTCGAACGGCTGATGGATTCCGGACATGTTCCGGTTGTGACATCGGTGATTGCCGGCGCGGAAGGACCGCTGAACTGTAATGGCGATGATTGTGCGGTGGCACTTGCTATTTCGTTACAAGCGGATGAATTGGAACTATTGACCGATGTGAACGGTATTCGCATACACGGTGAATTTCAGACGACGCTAACTGAACGGGACATTCGAGAAGCCATCGCATCTGGAGAAATTGATGGAGGGATGGTGCCGAAAGTAGAGGCGCTATTGGCAGCAGTGGCAGGAGGGGTAAAAAGTGCCCGCATCCGAGATGGTCGTGACGCGACGCTCGCAGGGACAAGATTATGGGAGGGGAACTATGAATTCGCTTTTACCGACATACGGGAAACGAACGATTGAGATCGCGCAGGCGAGCGGGTCGTACGTGACGGATGTTTCAGGAAAGACGTACTTAGACTTTGTGATGGGCATTGCCGTATGTGGGACGGGGCATCGTCATCCATACGTGCAACAGAAAATTGAAGAACAATTGAACCGGGTGTGGCATACATCCAACCTCTATTTGATATCTGGTCAGCAACGTGTCGCTGAAAAGTTGACGGAAGGAACACATCTGACGCATGCCTTCTTTTGTAACAGTGGGACAGAAGCGAATGAGGCGGCCTTTAAGTTAGTCCGAAAGTGGACGCAGAAAACAAAAATCATCACATTCACGCAGTCGTTTCACGGACGTACATTCGCTATGCTCGGGGCGACTGGTCAAGAGAAGGTGAAACATGGATTTGGACCGATGGTGAGTGACTTTATTCATGCACCGTTCAACGATATAGAGGCTCTTGACTGGATCGATGATGAGACGTCTGCTGTTTGGCTCGAGATCGTACAAGGTGAAGGCGGTGTGGTCGTCGCGGATCCCCTGTGGTTGCAGGCCTTACAGGAAGCAGCTGACAAATACGATGTCAAAATCGTCGTCGATGAAGTGCAGACCGGCATCGCGCGTACAGGGACACGTTTCGCATACGAACAAACACCGCTCCGTCCTCATATCATCACGTTAGCGAAAGGATTGGGGAGTGGCATTCCGGTCGGCGCAATATTGACGACGGCGGAAGCGGCGACGGTCTTTGGTCCTGGGAGTCACGGTTCGACCTTCGGTGGAAATCCAGTGGCGATGGCTGCGGCAGAAGCGACACTCGATGTCCTCTTCACACCCGAGTCTTTTAAGCATGTCACAGACATGGGAGATTATTTGAAAGAAGGACTCAGTCGCTTCGTGGATGGAGAACGTTTCGTCGAAGTGAGAGGACTTGGGCTGATGATTGGGCTTGTCTCGACAGAACCGGTAGCAGACTGGGTCACAGAATTGGCAGAGGCGGGTTTATTGGTCGTCATGGCGGGGCCGCACGTCATCCGCTTCCTGCCTTCACTACTGGTCACGAAATCGGAGATTGACGAAGCATTGACGAAACTTGAACAAATCTTACAGAAGGAGGGCGTCGTATGAACGGAAGCATCAGCTTAATGAACGGGAAGTACTTTACAGGAACATGGGAGACGAGTGCGCGACACGCAAGTGGTGAAGTCGTGTTCTTCACCGGGATGACGGGCTATCAAGAAGTGTTGACCGACCCGTCATATGCTGGACAGATCATCGCGTTCACTTATCCGCTGATCGGACAATATGGACTGGAATCAGACGGGAGCGAAAGTGCTCGCATTCAAGTGGCCGGCGTCCTCGTGCAATCACTTGCCGATTCTGGGGATCAGTCTGACTTAAAGGATTGGTTAGAGCAGGAAGGGATTCCGGTTCTGTCACAAGTCGATGTGCGTGCACTCGTTCATGTGTTGCGTGATGAAGGCGATCAGTTTGGAATGATGGCAGCGGACATACATGAAACGTTGGAAGTTCCAGATGTTCGTCATCTAACAGAGCGCGTCACAACAACGTCTATCGTTCAGGAAGGGAACGGAGAGAAAGGGCATATCGTCTGTCTCGACTTCGGGGTGAAGGCGTCGATGATTGGTGAAATGGTGAAACGTGGGTATCGTTTGACGAGTGTTCCGTACCAGACGTCAAAAGAGGTCGTCGAGGCATTGCGACCGGATGGGATTTTAGTATCGAACGGGCCCGGGGACCCGCGAGACCACATGGGGCAGATTGAAGTCATCCGGGAATTGGCGTTATCGTATCCGACCCTCGGGATTTGTATGGGGCATCAACTGCTCGCGCTCGCGTTCGGTTGCAAGATTGAAAAGCAAACATACGGACATCGTGGCTCGAATCACCCGGTCCGAAACGTCAAGACGAACGAAGTATGGATGACGTCGCAAAATCACGGTTATGTGGTCGCGCGTATGAGTATCGAACAGAGCCCGCTTGAACTGCTTTATGAGAACGTGAACGATCACTCGGTGGAAGGGTTGATTCATCCGAATGCATCCATTTTCACGACACAGTTCCATCCGGAGGCGAGTCCCGGACCAACGGACGCGCAGTCCGTCTTCGACCGTTTTGATGATATGATTCAGCAAGGAGTGAACGCGTATGCATAAAAAAGTACTCGTTATCGGATCGGGACCCATCGTGATTGGGCAGGCCGCAGAGTTTGATTATTCCGGAACGCAGGCGTGTCAGGCGCTTCGTGAAGCCGGTTGTGAAGTCGTCTTATTGAACTCCAATCCTGCCACAATCATGACGGACCCAGGAATGGCGGACGCGACGTATATTGAGGCGATGACCGTTCAAAAAGCGACCGAGATCATTGAAAAAGAACGTCCGACGCACGTCCTTGCGACGGTCGGTGGACAGACGGCGTTGAACTTGGCTCTTGATCTCGAGGAAGCTGGCGTGTTGACCCAATATGGAATCGAACTGCTCGGTACATCACTCGACACGATTCGTGACGGGGAAGACCGTGAGCGGTTCAAGCAAAAGATGGAGCTGTTGAACGAGCCGATTCCGACATCGACGACGATTGAGACGATTGAAGAACTGACAGCTTTCATTGAGACGACCGGTGTTCCGCTCATCGTTCGTCCGGCGTTCACGCTCGGTGGGACCGGCGGTGGGATTGCGATGACGGAGGATGAGGCGTATACGATGGCGCGTCGGGGTCTTGAGGCAAGCCCGATCTCACAATGTTTGGTCGAGAAGAGCATCGCTGGCTATAAAGAATTTGAATATGAGGTCATGCGTGACGCGCTCGGAACGTGCATCATCGTCTGCAACATGGAAAATATCGATCCGGTCGGTGTGCATACGGGGGACTCCGTCGTGTTCGCTCCGGCCCAAACCTTATCGGACCAAATGCATCAGACGTTACGGAGCGCTGCGTTTCGAATCGTCTCCGAACTCGGTGTGATTGGTGGATGTAACATTCAGTTCGCGGTGCATCCGACGAAGTCAGAGTACTACGTGATTGAAGTCAATCCTCGTGTCTCTCGGAGCTCGGCACTCGCGTCAAAAGCGACCGGCTATCCGATTGCCAAAATTGCGACACGTCTCGCTTTAGGTGAACCGTTAGATCACTGTATCAATCCAGTCACAACGAATACGATGGCGAGCTTTGAACCGGCACTTGATTACATTACGGCGAAAGTACCATGTTTCCCGTTCGACTTGTTCGCGGAAACAGAACGCGCACTCGGACCACAGATGAAGGCGACCGGTGAGAGTATGGCGATGGGGAAAACGTTAGAAGAAGCGTTACAGAAGGCATGGCGTGGTGCCGGAATCGAACAGGCACCGCTTTATCCGAAGTGGATGCAGGGAGCCACAGTCGACGTTTTGATGGGCGAAGTCGAGGCGCCGACCGATCGTAGATTGCACGCTTGTCTCGCTTTGCTCGACCGTGAGTTGATGTCGGCCTATGCATTACAGCAGATTACGGGCATCACCCCTCACTTCATTCACATGTTAAAACGACTCATTCAGATGATGAAGGAAGATTTGACGAATCCGGTCCAGTTGCTTCAAGCGAAGCGACTTGGGTTCACGGACGCGCAAATTGCCGCCGTGATGCATATGCAAACCGAGGAAATCAAGGCGTTCCGAGAGGCGGCCTCGATTCAACCGGTATATCAGATGATTGATACGTGTGCGGCCGAGTTCGAAAGTAAGACCCCGTATTTTTACGGTTCATGGCACGGAACGTCCGAAGTGAAGCCGAGTGAAAAACGGAAGGTTGCCATCATTGGGGCAGGTCCGATTCGAATCGGACAGGGCATCGAGTTCGATTACAGTTCGGTTCATGCGGTCTGGGCACTTCAAAAACTTGGTATCGAAACGATTATGATCAACAACAACCCGGAGACCGTATCGACGGACTTCTCGATTGCGGACAAACTGTATGTCGAACCGCTGACGAGTGAAGATGTCATGCACGTGTTAGAAGCGGAAGGGTGCCGCGATGTCTTAATCCAGTTCGGTGGACAGACGGGTATTGCACTCGCTCATGATTTAGAAGCGGCGGGGTATCACTTGCTCGGTGCATCCGCAGACACCATCGACCAAATGGAAGACCGGGAACGTTTCTATCAATTCCTTGATTCGATTGAAGTCGAACACATCCCGGGTGAAGAAGTCACTTCCCCGACGCAGTTGCAGGAAGCGATCCAACAGTTAGGCTACCCATGTATCTTGCGCCCGTCCTACGTGATTGGAGGAAAGGGCATGTTACTCATTCATTCAGAGGAACAGTTAGCAGAGGTGTTACCGAACCTTGCCTATCCAACGCTAGTCGACCAATATGTCGCAGGGCGTGAGCTTGAAGTGGATTGTGTAACGGACGGGGAAACGGTATATGTGCCCGTCGTCCTAGAACAAATCGAAGCGGCGGGTGTCCATTCCGGAGACTCGACGATGATCTTGCCGCCGGTCGAGACGAGTCTGGCGATTCAAGAGCAAGTGGAGTCGATTGCGAAACGAATCGGACAGGCGCTCGATTATAAAGGAGCTCTGAACATTCAGTTCGTGTTGAAGGAAGACACGATCTACGTCCTTGAAATCAATCCGCGTGCGTCGCGGACTGTGCCGATTGTCAGCAAAGTGACAGGTGAGCCGTTAATCGAATGGGCGACCTACGCGGCGTACGGTCTCGCATTGAACGATTTCGTTCCGACACATCCCTCGAGATTGACAAACTATGCGGTAAAGACTCCGATCTTCTCGAACGTCAAACTGCCAGGCGTAGACCCGATGACAGGTCCGGTCATGCGTTCGACAGGCGAGACACTTCAATTCAGTTCACATTCATATGTGCCGGAGCGCTTTACGTATGATGCGGTGACAACACGGGTGATGAATCGTCCGCAAATCGTATTCGGGAAAGGGTTTGAACACGTCGGGGATACACCACTCGCAGACGTCAGTGATTTTCAAGATGTCGCCGTATTGTTCTCGGATGCGGCTGACGAACGAGCAACACGTGAAATCGCCGTTCGCCATGGGGTGCATATCATTTCGTCCAAACAGTTAGCTCAGTATTATCAGATGAGTCAGTCACGGACCGGCAATCCGGTTCAGTCGTTGCAATCCATTCAAATGAGAGAGGGAGTAGCCAAATGACAGTGAAGACGATACAACATTTTTTAACGATGGAGGAATTGACACCGGATACGCTCGATTCGTTGATGCAATTGGCACACGAAGTGAAACGTTCACCTCAATCTTATGCAACGGTGCTGACAGGGAAGAAAGTCGCATTGCTATTTGAAAAGGCATCGACACGGACGCGTATGTCATTTGAAGTCGGGGTGGTCGAATTAGGTGGATACCCACTCTTTCTCAGCGGTCAAGATTTGCAAATCGGGCGTGGTGAACCGTTGACGGATACGATTCAAGTGATGAGTCGGTATGTGGACGCACTCATGATTCGAACGTATGCGCATGAAACGGTGGAGACGTTGGCACAACACGGGTCAATCCCAATCATCAATGGATTGACGGACTTGCATCATCCGTGCCAAGTGCTCGCGGATTTATTGACGATTGAAGAGCGGTTCGGGAGTCGTACCGGAAAGGTGTTGACGTATATCGGAGACGGCAATAATATGGCACATTCGCTTATGATCGGTGGGGCACTGAGTGGGATGCATATCCGCATCGCCTCACCAAACGGATACACCGTTGATCAAGGCATTTATGAGAAAGCGAAGAAGTTGGCTGAATCAACGGGAGGAAGCATCGCGTTGTTCGAAAACCCATCGCTTGCTGTGAACGAGGCGGATATTGTCTACACGGATGTATTTGCGAGCATGGGGCAGGAGGGAGAAGCAGAGGAGCGGCTGATGAAGTTTAACGGTTTTCAAGTGAATGAAGAGTTGATGGCACTTGCGAACCCCGACGCCATCTTCCTTCACTGTTTGCCGGCGCATCGCGGGGAAGAAGTGACGGCTGAGGTGATCGATGGACCGCAGTCATGGGTGTTCGATCAAGCCGAGAATCGTTTACATGCACAAAAAGCACTGATGCTGACATTGCTAACGTAACAACAAAGGGTGACACGCCACGTGTCACCCTTTGTTGTTATAAGAACCTTGCCAATAATCCAAAGACGGCCAGTCCGATAATGATGTAGAAAAACCACTTTCCATCCCCGGAATGAATGACAGGGGGCGTGTACGAACGTTGCTTATACTTCCCGTAGCGCATCGGGCGCGTATACGGGACGGTGAAACGTGAGAGTGGGATGGCAAGTAAGAATCCTGCCAAGAAGCCGTACACATGTCCCCAAAGAGAAACGTTCGAACCAATCAATGTGAAGACGGCACTGATGGCGACGAAGATGTAGACCAAGCGGGCATCTTGGCTGTACATCAACGTGCGACGGAAACGACCGATGAATACGTAGAATCCGAGAATGGCCAAGATGGCGCCTGACGCCCCGGCCTGTAGATAAAACAAGTTGCTGACAGTGAAATACGTGAGCAGGTTGGCGAGCGCTCCAGCGAATACATAAAACAAGGCAAATTTCACGTGTCCGACCATTCGTTCCATCGCTGGTCCGAAGATGATCAGTGCGAACGAGTTGAACAGCAAGTGACCGAGACTCAAATGAATGAAGTTGGCCGTGACCAAGCGGTACCATTGTCCGTCCGCGAGTGCCAAATGGAACGACCCTCCCGTCGCCACGATTCGTAAACCAGGTGCGAAAGAATCGATGACAAACACAAGGAGTTGGATTACAATGAACAGCGTTACGAGTGGATATGCCCGTACAAACGTTTGAACATTTTCCGTACGACTAAACATAACATCACCTCTTTCCTCAATTGTATAAGGAAACGGGGAGAAAAGGAAAGGAGCGAGTGTCCCGTGATTGTAGGAATTGGAGTCGATATCGTCGAGCTTGATCGGATGGCTCGCTCGATGAAACAACCACGTTTTTTAAAACGGCTGCTCACCGATGCGGAATATGAATTGTCTCAACAGTATCCGCTCCCGCGTCAAATCGAGTTTGTCTCGGGTCGCTTTGCTGCAAAAGAAGCTTACGCCAAGGCAATCGGGACTGGCATCGCACACGGGTTATCGTGGCGTCATATTGAAATTTTACCGGATGAGACGGGTCGACCTGTCATGACCGCACCGTTTACGGGGAAGATTCATGTCAGCATCAGCCATAGTCAAACATACGCCATCGCACAAGTCATCTTAGAAGAGGAGGGACACCATGTTTCGTCCTAGTCGAATCGAGATTGATCGGGCGTCCATCGCCCATAATATAAAAGAATTAACGAAACGAATTCCGCAGGACCTCATGGCAGTCGTCAAAGCGAACGCCTACGGACACGGGGCCGTCGAAGTGGCGAAAATTGCCCTTGAGAACGGAGCGACGATGCTCGGGGTCGCGTTACTCGAGGAAGCGCTCGAACTCCGCGATGCGGGAATCGAAGCACCGATTCTCGTCATGGAAGCGCAATTCCCTGAATATGCCGGAGTGGCGGCAGAACAGGAAATCACGTTGTCCGTATTTTCTGCCGAATGGTTACGAGAGGCAGCTCCATATATAGAAGAAAAGCCGTTGACGGTTCATATCAAAGTCGATACCGGGATGGGACGCCTCGGACTTCGTACCCGTGAACAGTTGGATGCCTTACTTGAAGAAGCGACCGATTCGTTTGTGGTGGAAGGAATCTATACCCACTTCGCAACGGCGGATGAGCTCGATAGCAATCTGTATTATACACAGCAAGAGCGGTTCGAGCGTTTGATGGATGGGCTCCACGAGCGGTTCCGCTATATCCATACGTCGAACTCGGCCGGTGCAATCCGAATGGCCGGACAAGATGTTCCTTATAATCTGGTTCGTGTCGGCATCGCGCTCTATGGGTTATATCCGTCACGTGAGATGGAGACGTTCTATTCGTTCCTGCGCCCGGCCTTCACGCTAAAAAGTCAGCTCATGCAGGTGAAGCGGCTAGAGGCAGGTCAGACCATCAGTTACGGTGCGACGTATACAACGTCAGCCGATGAATGGATTGGTACCGTTCCAGTCGGATATGCGGACGGGTGGTTACGAAAGGCGAGCGGGTTTGAAGTGGAGGTCAATGGGATTCGTTGTCCGATCGTGGGACGCGTCTGTATGGACCGTTTCATGATCCGGCTTCCAAAAGAGTTTCCGGTCGGGACGGACGTGACCCTTGTCGGTGGAAACGTCGCCATTGATGAACTCGCCTCATATCTTGGGACGATCAACTATGAGATCGTTTGCCAATTCACGAGCCGATTGCCACGTCTTTATGTGTGAATCATAAATCGTGTGAAATTATCTGAATTCTTTCTCGATTTCTCTATATTTTCCCATTCCCGCGTGTTATATTGATAAAGAACGCGGGAGAATTTCCGCCAGTCCATGAAACGATTCTGGAGGTGTAAGATGTTGAAGCAGCGAACTGCGGGTGCGCTAGCGTCCGTCCCAGATCGGTTCTCGCAACAAGGGGGTCCGATTTCGATGAAAGACCGTGAAACACTGTCCTTGAACGATGTAGTGACATACTTGTCTAAAGAAATTGCTGATCGACAACAAACACTGCGTGAAGAATTGGCGAAAGGCTATCAAGAGATGGCCGCGTTTAACTTGAATATGGCAGAAGAGATGCTAATGATTGAAACCGAAGCCGAACACGCTCTCTTACGTCAAGTAAGTGGGGTGTGAGCAGCGTGATCGTAAAGCGTGGTGACGTGTTTTATGCGAATCTGTCGCCCGTAGTCGGCTCAGAGCAAGGTGGCGTTCGACCCGTTCTGATCGTACAGAACGACATCGGCAATCGCTTTAGCCCGACCGTCATTGTCGCTGCGATTACAGCTCAGATTCAAAAAGCAAAACTGCCGACTCATGTGGAAGTATATCAAGAGAAGCACGGACTCGAACGAGACTCTGTGATTTTGCTTGAACAGATTCGAACGATTGATAAGCGTCGTCTGACGGATAAAGTCACTCATCTCGATGATGAGACGATGCATAAAGTGGACAGAGCGCTAGAGATCAGTATGGGATTGATCCCTCTCTAGCCTTACATAGATAAGACTGGTACATAGGTATCGGTCTTTTTTTAAACTTTTTTTAAAAAGTGGTTTAAGATTTTGTCAGAGGGGAATTTAATTTAATCGTACTCAATTTTTCTGTACGGACATTTAGGAGGGAATAGACGATGGATTTAGCGATTCGCGAGCAAGTCATTGGAGAACAATTACACCTTTACGTATCCGGAGAAGTGGATACATATACTGCACCAAAATTGAAAGAAGTATTGCATCCGGCCATCAGTGAACAAGATGTGGTCGTTCATTTAGACGAAGTGGAGTATATGGATTCGACAGGTCTTGGCGTGTTCGTCGGGGCATTAAAAATTGCCACGCGCAACGAAAAAGAGTTGTCACTTGTCGGAGTCACAGACCGAGTCAATCGTCTATTCGAATTGACGGGTCTTCACAAACTTCTTTCTATTAATTCGAACGTAAGAGGTGGCACGCAATGAACAATGTTGAACAGACGGTCATGACGTTCCCGGCCAAACCCGAATATGTCGGTGTGGTTCGATTAGTCGTTTCAGGAATCGCTAACCGTATGGGATATACGTACGACGAGATCGAAGATATTAAAATCGCGGTCTCGGAAGCATGTGGCAACGCCGTCCAACATGCTTATGACGATCATCAAGATGGAGAGGTCAAACTCGCTTGTGGCGTCTATGCAGATCGTCTTGAAATCACGATTGAGGATTCCGGCAAGACGTTCGCAGATGATGTGAAGCGTCAAGCCGCTCCGGTCGAAGAAACGACCGAAATTGAATCGCTCCATGAAGGAGGACTTGGTCTCTTCTTGATCGAAGCATTAATGGACGATGTCTCGATCAATAAAGACAGCGGTGTCAAAGTGACGATGACAAAACTCCTCAATAGGGACGAGGTGGATCAGAGTGCCAGCAAAATCTCAACAACGCCATCACAGTGATGACGAGGTACTAGAGTGGATTGAACGCTATCAACAAGACGATCAAAACGAAGAAGTGCAAATGCTCCTCATCAACCGCTATTCTGACCTCGTTGAAGCACTCGCGCGTAAATTCTCGCGTGGCCGTGCGATTCACGACGATCTTGTGCAAGTTGGGATGATTGGGTTACTGGCGGCACTTCGTCGATTTGACCCGGAATTTGGTCGTAGCTTCGAGTCATTTGCTGTCCCGACCATCATCGGCGAAATCAAACGATTTATTCGCGACAAGACGTGGAGTGTCCACGTACCGCGTCGAATCAAAGAACTCGGACCAAAGATTAAAAAGACGGTCGAAGAGTTGACGACCGAATTACAACGTTCGCCACGAATCGATGAGATTGCCGACCACCTTGGCGTGTCCGATGAAGAAATTCTCGAAACGCTCGAGATGGGCAAAAGTTATCAAGCCTTGTCGGTTGATAGTTCAATCGAAGCGGATAACGAAGGTAGTACGGTCACATTACTCGACTTGGTCGGTAGCCAAGAGCGCGGGTATGAATCGGTCGACCAGCGTCTCATTCTAGAAAAGGCATTCAATGTCTTAAACGAGCGTGAACGCGCCATCTTGGAATGCGCCTACTATAAGAATATGAGTCAAAAAGAGACAGGAGAACTTCTTGGAATCTCGCAGATGCATGTGTCCCGTTTGCAACGACGAGCACTCGAAAAGCTGCGTGAAGCCATCAAGGTCCCACTCAATGAAGTATTCTTAAGCGATGACTAATCGAGTCATCGCTTTTTTGTTTGAATGTTTGCTACACTTTGAAAGAGATCAAAAAAGGAAGTGATTCAAGTGATTACGAAAGTGGCTAACGCGTTAAACTTGAAAGTGAACCAAGTCGAGACGGTTCAGCAGCTCGCATCTGAAGGGGCAACGATACCGTTCATGGCCCGTTATCGGAAGGAAATGACGGGGAATTTGGACGAAGTTGAAATTAAAGGAATCTTGGATGCTCTTCAATATGAAGAGAGCCTGCAAAAACGCAAGGCGGATGTCCTGGCTAAATTAGAAGAGTTGGAAAAAAACACGCCTGAACTAACGAAAGCGTTAGAGGCGGCGACAACCCTTCAACAAGTGGAAGACATCTACTTGCCGTATCGTCCAAAACGACGTACGAAAGCAGAACAGGGACGCGAGAAAGGACTGCAGCCGCTTGCGGATTGGTTCCGGGACAAATCACCCTATTCTTCAGACAAGGTAAAAGAACTCGCTCAAGACGTCGAGGTAGAGGAAGCGTTGCCGCTCGTCCATGCCATCATCGGTGAAGAATGGGGAGAGGAAGCGAAACTGCGCCAGATGCTTCGTGACCGCGTACGCAAAGAAGGACTTTTGCGCTCGAAGAAGAAAAAACAAGCGGAAGACGAAAAAGAGATTTTTGCGCAGTATTATGAATATGAAGAGAAGATTGCTGGCATTGTCCCACACCGTGTACTCGCCTTGAACCGTGGGGAACGTACGGACGTGCTCCAGGTGAAAGTAGTGTTCGACGAGACGCGTTTCATGGATCAAGCCCTCCGTACATATGAACGACTTCCGAAAGAAAAACGTGAGGTTGTCGAGACGGCTGTGACGGAGGCGTACAAGAAGTCGGTCTTCCCGGCTATCGAACGGGAGATTCGTGGGGAGTTGACGGAAAAAGCAGAAGAGCAGGCGATCGATGTCTTCTCGAAAAACTTGAAACAACTCTATATGCAGCCGCCCCTTCGCGAGGTCGTCGTCTTAGGGATCGACCCGGCTTATCGAACTGGTTGTAAATGGGCAGTCGTCAATGAAATCGGAAAAGTCGAAGAGGTCGGTGTCTTCTATCCGACGGCACCGAAACATGATATCGCCGGTGCTGAAAAAGTACTGACGAGACTCGCGAAGAAATATCCAATCTCGGTTATCGTCGTCGGAAACGGAACCGCCTCACGGGAGACGGAACAATTCGTCGCCGACTGGTTGAAGAAAGCGGAACGTGATATTGCTTACGCGATTGTGAACGAAGCGGGGGCAAGTGTCTACTCGGCATCGGAAGTCGCACGAAGTGAATTCCCGGATTTGAAAGTTGAGGAACGGTCAGCCGTTTCGATTGCACGTCGAATTCAAGACGCGATGGCGGAACTTGTCAAAGTCGACCCGCAATCAGTCGGTGTCGGACAATATCAGCATGACGTCAGCCAGAATAAACTGAAAGCCTCCTTAGAGTTCGTCGTCGAGAGCGTGGTCAACATGGTCGGAATTGATGTGAACCGTGCTTCCGAGTCTTTATTGACGTACGTCTCAGGACTCAATAAAACGACGGCGAAAAATATTGTGGCATATCGTGAAGAGAATGGACGCTTTGAAACGAGAAAGGAAATTAAGAAAGTACCTCGTCTTGGAGCGAAGGCGTTTGAGCAGGCGGCTGGATTCTTACGGATCATGAACGGGAAGGACGTTCTCGACCAGACAGAGATTCACCCGGAAAGCTATCCGCTCGCGTTATCCATTTTAAAAGAGATCGGATCTTCAAAATCAGAGGTCGGTACGGCTGCGCTTCGAGAACGATTGCAACAAGTCGAAGCTAAAGCCTTGAGTGAAGAACTAGAGGCGGGGCTTCCGACAGTTGAAGACATTTTGAAGTCATTAGCCAAACCAGGGCGTGACCCGCGAGAAGATATCCAGAAACCATTACTACGCACGGACGTCATGAGTCTCGAAGACCTTCAAGTCGGTATGGAATTCCAAGGAACCGTCCGAAATGTCATTGATTTTGGCGCGTTCGTTGACATTGGGGTGAAACAGGATGGTTTGGTCCACATTTCGAAATTATCGAATCGATACGTGAAGCATCCATTAGATGTCGTGGCGGTTGGTGACATCGTGACCGTGTGGATCGAACAAGTCGATGTGAATCGTGGACGGATTAGTTTAACGATGCTTGCACCGAGTGTTAAATAAGAAGAAACTCGTATCAGGTAAAATGTTTTTCATTTTACCTGATTTTTTTTAGAAAAAGTGTTGACGGTCTTTTTGTGCCGTGATATCTTATAGAAGTCGCCGAGAGACGGCACGCGAAATAAACGTTTTTCTAAGAAAGTGATTGACAGGTTTCTGGTTTGCGGTTACAATATAAATCGTTACTTCGATAATTTCAAGCAACGTTCCGCAATAGCTCAGTGGTAGAGCAACCGGCTGTTAACCGGTAGGTCGTAGGTTCAAATCCTACTTGCGGAGCCATTTTATTTTGGAGACGTACCCAAGAGGCTATAAGGGGCTCCCCTGCTAAGGGAGTAGGCTGGGAAACCGGTGCGAGGGTTCGAATCCCTCCGTCTCCGCCACTTAAAATTACTTAGAAGACACATACACTGGCCCGTTGGTCAAGCGGTTAAGACACCGCCCTTTCACGGCGGTAACACGGGTTCGAATCCCGTACGGGTCACCATATATGGAGGATTAGCTCAGCTGGGAGAGCACCTGCCTTACAAGCAGGGGGTCGGCGGTTCGATCCCGTCATCCTCCACCATTTCAAATAAAAACGTAATCTGGTCTTGTGGTGTAGGGGTTAACATGCCTGCCTGTCACGCAGGAGATCGCGGGTTCGAATCCCGTCAAGACCGCCATTTACGTTGGGCTGTAGCCAAGTGGTAAGGCATCGGATTTTGATTCCGACATGCGAAGGTTCGATCCCTTCCAGCCCAGCTTTTTATTTGAGTCATTAGCTCAGTTGGTAGAGCATCTGACTTTTAATCAGAGGGTCGCAGGTTCGAGCCCTGCATGACTCACCATTTTCTTTTTTAACTTTATACGCTGCGGTCGTGGCGGAATCGGTAGACGCGCTAGGTTGAGGGCCTAGTGGTGGTTAACACCGTGGAGGTTCAAGTCCTCTCGACCGCACCATATGCACCCTTAGCTCAGCTGGATAGAGCGTTAGACTACGAATCTAAAGGCCGGGAGTTCGAATCTCTCAGGGTGCACCATTCTTTTTTATGGGCCTATAGCTCAGCCGGTTAGAGCGCACGCCTGATAAGCGTGAGGTCGGTGGTTCGAGTCCACTTAGGCCCACCATTTAAACTGACGAACTTTGAAAACTGAACGATGAGGCAAAAAAAGTTTTACAATTTTTGAATGAAGCGCAAGCTTCGTCAATTTAAGAGCTATATCA